>DASSLA010000119.1:0-7214 GCA_035689885.1 Marmoricola sp.
GCGCGAGCGGACCGGCCACCAGGCCGCGGCCATCACGGCGACCGACCACGCCATCACCGCGACTGACCATCCCGCGCTGAACCCGCCGTCGGCGAGCGGCCAGTGGTAGGAGACCAGTGCGGTGTAGAACGCCATCAGGGCCGTGCTGGTGCCGAGGAGACGTCGGGTGGCGGGCCACAGCGCAGCCGCTGCGGGCAGCGCGACCAGCGCCACTCCGAGGGCTGCCTGTACGGCGTAGTGGTCGACGTCGTTCGTGATGTCGCTCGTGGGCAGCGCGAGGCGGTTGAGCTCGGCCATCTCCCAGGCGTACCCCAGGCCGGCGGGCAGGGCCACGAGCGCGAGAGTCAGCAACGGTCGGTGGACGGGAGCACGCACGAGGCGCTCGCGGGGCGCCACCGCGTGCACCAGTGGCACCTCGATCAGCAGGACCACGAAGATCCACCAGGCCTGCGGTTCGACGCCCGCCACCACCCCGACGAGCAGCGCTGCCGCGACGACGTACAGCTGGACGAGCGCGACCCGCGCCAGCCGCGGCCGTGCGGCGGCCACCAGGAACGGCAGCCCGAGGCCGACGGTGAACAGCACGCCCCAGCCCGCCTCGAGCATGACCGGCCAGTCCCGGTCCCAGGTGACCGAGAGGTCGATGACGCCCATGCCGGGCAGCAGCCACCAGGTCAGGGCGCAGAGCACGAGGAGGACACGGAGGAGGGCGCGCACTGAGGCATGGTGTCGCACGAACGCCTTGCCCACGTGCGATTCCGGACTCTGCACCACGCCCGACATGGACGGTTCGCGACAAAGTAAATAAACTTGCTACAGTTAATCCGGAAAGAAGGTTCGCCGACCCGAGGACCGACGCTGATGACCAGAGTGACCGGTTACGCACCGGGGGCCTACGACCTGTTCCACGTGGGCCACCTCAACGTGCTGCGCGAGGCGCGGATGAGGTGTGACCACCTGGTCGTCGGCGTCGTGTCCGACGAAGTGTGCGAGCTGACCAAGGGGGTCCGGCCGTTCGTGCCGCTGGCGGAGCGGGTCGAGATCATCTCCAGCCTGACGATCGTCGACGACGTGCACGTGGAGACCACGCCCGACAAGCTCGACGCGTGGGAGTCCGTGCGGTTCGACCGCATCTTCAAGGGCGACGACTGGCGCGGCACCCGCAAGGCCCGCGCGCTCGAGGAGCGGCTCGGTGCGGTTGGCGTCGAGGTCGTCTACTTCCCCTACACGATGCACACCTCGAGCACGATGCTGCGCCGGGCGCTGATGACCAGGGCCGGCGAGCCGACGGCCCCGGTTGGCAGCGCAGTCGGCGGCCCGGTGCTCGGTGCCGTGGCCGGCGCGGAGCCCGCGTGAGCGTCACGGCCGTCCGTCGCGAGAAGGCAGCCGAGGTCACCGTCGACGAACGCGGTCTCCGGTTGCCCTCCTCGGCGCGCGGCGTGGTGACGGTGGCGTTCGACGGGCGCTACGTCTGGTCGTTCCAGCCCGAGCGCGATGCGGAGGGAACCCACAAGGAGTGCGTGCCGTGGCCGGCCTCCTTGCGTCCGCACCTGCGCGGCACGACCCACCTCACCGTCACCCAGCTGGCGAACGGCACCGACGCAGAAGTCACCTGGCTCGACGACGAGGTGCGCTTCGGCACCCACCAACAGCGCATCCGGCTCGAGGACCCCCAGGGCCATCCGCTGGCGGTGAACAAGGTCGGCAACCTGACCCGCGTCTTCGGCGAGACCGGGGACGACACCAAGCGCGAGATCCTCACGAGTGTCGCGCGGATCCTCGAGGACCTGCGCACCCATGGCGGGGTCGAGGCGATCCTCAACTACGGCTGCCTGCTCGGTGCGATCCGCACGGGCGAGATGATCGGCACCGACTGCGACGCCGACCTGACCTACCTCAGCGAGCAGACCAGCCCGATCGCGGTCATCCTCGAGTCCTACCGGCTCGAGCGTGCCATGGCCGCGCACGGCTGGAAGACGGTGCGGATGTCGGGTGGCGACTTCAAGGTGATGCTCCGTCTCGACGACGGCCGGACCTGCCACGTCGACGTGTTCGTCGGGTTCTACGCCGAGGACACCTACTACCAGCTCGGCAACCGCAGCGGGCACCTGACGAAGGAGGCGATCGTGCCCGCGCGGCCGGTCGTCCTGGAGGGCGTCGAGCTGCCCGGACCGGCCGACCCGGAGGCGATGCTGGCGTTCGTCTACGGACCGACGTGGCGCACGCCCGACCCCGCCTTCAGGTTCACCGATCCGCCCGCCGGCGTACGACGTCTCGACGGGTGGCTGCGCGGCCAGCGCGACCACCTGCCGCGGTGGAACGCCTTCTTCCGCGGCCACGAGGCGAGCGAGGTGCCCGAGAAGCACTCCGACTTCGCGATGTGGGTCCGTGAGCGGATCGCGTCGTCGGACGACCTGGTCGCTGACCTCGGCTGCGGCACCGGCCGCGACAGTGCGTACTTCGCAGCCGCCGGCCACCGGGTGATGGGCTACGACATCTCGCCCGAGGCGCGGCAACGGGCACAACGCCGGCTTCGCGCGCACAACCCACGCGCCACGGTGCGCCGGTTGATGCTCGGCGAGCTGCGCACCGCACTGCTCGTCGGGTGCGAGGTGGCGCTGTCACGAGGTCGTCCGCAGCTCTACGCCCGCAACCTCCTCGGCGCCCTCGACCGCGACGAGCGGCTGAACCTCTGGCGGCTGGCGCGCATCGCACTCGCCGGTCGCGGCGGCAGCATCTTCGTCGAGGCCCCCGCCCACCTGTCGTGGGCCCGACTGCCGCACCCCGACCTGCCGGTGCCGCTCCGTCGCGTCGACGTCGACGAGATCGTCCGCGAGCTCGAGTCGTACGGCGGGCGGGTGGTCGAGCGCGTCGAGGGCCCCGGCACCGACCTCTTCGACCGGCCCGACCCGTGGACCGTCCGGCTGCACGTGACCTTCGAGCCGACCCTGCCCACCCCGAAGCCCGCTCCCATCGCGCAAGGAGACCCCGTGCCCGAGACCCAGACCCGCTCCCGCATCCGCCGCGCCGTCGCCCGTCGCGCCGAGGTCACCACCCGCCTCGACGAGCTCGAGTCCGCAGTGCACGAGAACCGTCGCCTGCACCGTCAGGTCGCCGAGCTCACCGACGTGGTCGCCGAGCTGCTGGTGCCGCTGGCCGAGAGTGACGATGAGGCCACCCAGGCGGTGCTGAAGCGCTACCGCGCGATGATCTGACGTCGCTCCGCGCGATCGCCCACGCCGTCGAGGAGGATGGACCCATGACCCAGACGCTTGCCCTGCCGTCCTTCGAGGACGCCGTGGTGGTGGTCCCCGCGCCCGGCCCCGGCCCGGGCAACTGGTCCGGTGCCGCCAGCGCGGTCCTGGTCGACGACGTGTACTGGCTGGTCTACCGGGTGCGCCGTCCCCTGGCCGAGGGTCGCGGTGTCTCGGTGGTGGTCGCGCGGTCGGAGGACGGCGAGCACTTCGTCACCGTCGCGGAAGTGCGTCGCGAGGCGTTCGGCGCCGAGTCGTTCGAGCGCCCGGTGCTGCTGCGACGACCCGAGGGTGGCTGGCGGCTCTACCTGTCCTGCGCGACGCCGGGCTCGAAGCACTGGTGGATCGAGGCGGTCGACGCCGACACCCCCGGAGAGCTCGAGACCGGTCGGCGCACCGTGGTCCTGCCCGGGTCCGCCGAGGTCGCGGTCAAGGACCCGGTGATCGTCCACGACGGCGACGGCTACCGGATGTGGGTCTGCGTGCACCCGCTGGCCGAGCCCGGCCACGAGGACCGGATGTCGACGGCGTCCGCCACCAGCACCGACGGCCTCCACTGGGACTGGCGCGGCACCGTGCTCGCGCCGACGGAGGGCACCTGGGACCAGCGCGGCGCCCGGGTGACCGCGGTGCTGGCCGAGGAGCCCCTCACCGTGCTGTACGACGGGCGCGCGCGGGCCGAGGACAACTGGCACGAGGTGACCGGCATCGCGAGGTCGGTGGACGGCACCACGCTCACCGCCGTCGACGGCACGGTGATCCGTTCACCCCACTCCGACGGGGCGTTCCGCTACGTGGCGGCGGTGCCGACGCCGGACGGGCGCACCCGGTTCTACTTCGAGGCCGCGCGGCCCGACGGGGCGCACGACCTGATGACCAGCATCGGGTGACGCGCTCAGCCCGCCTGATTCATCCGGCTTGACCGACCCGCTGCGTGCTCCGGGTGTGGAACGAGTCGCCGGCGCGGTGGGTGCGCCAGTCGTCGAACGACTGACCGGTGACCTGCTCCAGCAGCGCGATGTCCGGCAGGAACGGACCGAGCAGCGCCTCGCGCTGCTCCGGGGTCAGCCGTGGCCGTGCCGGGTTGCCCCGCTGGTGCAGCTGTCCGATCAGCGGCCGGCTCAGCCGGCGCCACACCCCAGGCGGCAGGAACTGCCCCGCTGCTGCACCTCCGCGCACCACCGGGCCGAGGATCTTGGTGCGGGCGCTGGCGTTGACGAAGGGCCGGGAGTTGCCGGCCGGGATGTCGGTGACGACGTCGTCGCCCACGCCGAGGAAGCGGCACACGGTGCTCAGCGTCCGGGGCGGGTCGTCGACCAGCTGCCCGTAGCGCAGCACCAGCACCTGCTCGCGCGGGACGTGCTCGAAGAGGTCGGCGAGCTGCCGGCCGTACATCCCGAGGCCGCGGTAGTGCCAGAACGGTGCCCAGCCGGCCTCGATGCGCTCGGGCTCGCGCTCGCACGCCTCGACCACGTCGGCGCACGGCTCCAGGCCGTCGGCCCACAGGTGCATCCAGTTGGAGTAGGCGCGGTCGACCGGGTCGCGCAGCACGGCCACCAGCCTTGCGTCGGGCAGGTCGGCGGCGATCCGGCGGCGCGCGTCGCGGTGGTAGAGGTAGAACGGCGTGCTCTCACCGGCCCGCTGGTCCGGGCGCGCATCCGCGAACAGGTCGAGGTAGCGCTGCCGCTGCCAGATCCACTCGCGGTTGCTGTGCGCGTCGCCGGGGCCGCGGTACGCCGGGGGAGGGGAGTCGCCGCACAGGTAGTACTTCGGCTCCTTCGGGCGGCTCAGGAACAGCTCCGGGTGCTGGGCCAGGGCGGCGTGCAGCGCGGTGGTTCCGGCCTTCGGTGCGCCGAGCAGCAGGAAGTCGGGCAGGCGTCCGCCGCGGGAGGCGTGGGCGGACGGGCTCACGGTGGGTGGTGTCATCGCGTTGCTCCGGCGGTGGCGGTCGGGCGAGCGGGCACGGGCCCATCCCATCTCGCGGCTCGCCCATAGTCAAGTTAACAAGTAGAAATAGATGACATCAGGCTGTGCTTGTGACGTGCGTAACACCAGCCTGCCGGGCTCGTTGGGCCCTGCAACTCGGACTCCTGGAGGCAACCATGTCGTGCCGTGGTGCTCGCACCCGCCTGTTCCTCACCGCCGCAGCGTCGGTGCTCGTGGTGCCGCTTGCCGCTCAGGCCGCGGCGGCCGGTGCCTCGCCAGGCGCGTCGACGGCCGGTGCGTCGACAGCCGGTGCGTCGACAGCCGGGCACGTGTCCACCGCGCGCACGTCGGGTGCGTCGACCGAGGGCCGCGGCTCGCTGCGCACCGTGGAGGGTCGCTACCTGGTCACCCTCGCCGGCACGCAGTCGTCGTCGGGCTTTGCGCTCGACGCCACGATGGGCGCCGTCCGGACGCTGGTGACGACCGCCGGGGGCACGATCGCCTCCGACCTCTCCCGCCAGATCGGCGTCCTCGTGGTGCAGTCGTCCGCGGCCTCGTTCCTCTCCATCCTCCAGGCCTCGCCGTTGGTCGACTCGGTCGGCCAGGACTTCGGCGTCAAGATGTACGCCGACGCGCCGGACACCACCGACGACCCGCTCGAGCCGCTCCAGTGGGACATGCAGCAGATCCGGACCGACGAGGCCCACGAGACCCAGGCCGGCATCCCCGGGGTCGACGTCGGTGTGCTCGACAGCGGCATCGACGGTCGGCACGCGGACTTCACCAAGGGTGGGACGTCCAACGTCGACTGCGCGCGGGGGCGGGACTCGCTGACGGTGCTGCCCCCCGGCGTCGCGGTCGGCACCCCCGACCCCTGCACGGACAACCAGTTCCACGGCACGCACGTCGCGGGCACCATCGGCGCCCGCGCCAACGGCCTGGGCATCGTCGGGGTCGCCCCCAACGTGACGATGGTGCCGGTCAAGGTGTGCGACTCCACCGGCTACTGCTACGCCAGCCCCGTGGTCGACGGCATCACCTACTCCGGTGACCAACAGCTCGACGTGATCAACATGAGCTTCTTCGTCGACGACAACGCGTTCCAGGAGTCCACCGAGTTCAAGTGCAGCTCGGACCCGACCCAGCGGACCTTCCGCCAGGCTGTGGAGCGGGCGATCGCCTATGCGCGCCAGCGCGGCGTGACCCCGGTCGCGGCGCTCGGCAACTCCGACCAGGACCTCGCGCACCCAGTCGACGACGACGGCCAGCCGATCAGCAACGAGTGCGAGGTCGTCCCGGCGGAGACGCAGGGGGTCGTGGGCACGGTCTCGCTCGGCCGCGACAGCGAGAAGGCGTCGTACTCCAACTACGGCAGTGGCCAGGCCGACGTCTCCGCCCCCGGTGGTAACGGGTCCACCGGTGACTGCACCACGACGATCCTCTCGACCTTCCCGGGCGGCGGCTACGTGTGCATCCAGGGCACGTCGATGGCATCACCGCACGCGGCCGGCGTGGCGGCCCTGCTGGTCAGCCAGTTCGGCCGGTTGGGCGCCGACGGTGACGTGAAGATGTCACCCCAGGACGTGGAGAGCCGTCTCCAGCGCACTGCCGTCGACATCGGCGCTCCGGGCTACGACGAGTGCTTCGGCAACGGCCGCATCGACGCGCTCCGGGCGGTCACCGGCGACACCACCGCCCTGAGGGACGAGGCGGCCCCCGACTGCCCGGAGTACCAGGAGTAGGCGGGGCCCACCCGGTGATGTGGCTCGGGTGCGGCCGGTTCACACCAGGCCGTGCTCGTAGGCGTACGCCGCCGCCGCCGTCCGCGAGCCCACGTCGAGCTTGGTGAAGATGTTGGACAGGTGCCGCGCCACGGTCTTCTCGCTGAGCACGAGGTCGGCGGCGATCTGCGGGTTGCTGCGTCCGGACGCCACCAGCCTGAGCACCTCGACCTCGCGGGCGGTGAGACCTCCCGGCGGCCGGTCCGGCTCGACCAGGGCGGCGACCTCCTCGACCATCGGCGTCGCGCCGAGG
>DASSLA010000120.1:0-13323 GCA_035689885.1 Marmoricola sp.
GGGGGGTGGTGGCGGGGGCGGCTCGGTTGGCGCGACCTCCGTCGTGGCCGGCTCGACCGGGTCGGGGTCGCGCGGGTCCGTCGCCACCGGGGGCGCGGGCGCGGCCTCGGTGAGTTCGCTGTGGCAGTAGCGGCACTTCACCGCCGCCGCCTTGATCGTCTCCGCGCAGAACGGGCAGACCTTCTCGTCGGGCTTCAGCTCAGGCATCGCTCAGCCCACGAACTGCAGGTTGGAGGTGAGCCACTTGCCGTCCTCGCGGACCATGGTCAGCTTGAGGCGGTAGTACCGGGGCTGTGCCTTGCCCTTGGTGGACTTGTTCTCCACCCGGGAGTCCGCTGCCACGAAGACCACCGCGTCGCTCCCGTCGACGTCGCTGACGCCGACGTGCAGCACCTTGCCGGTCGAGGTCGCCCGGGCCTCCTGGGCGGACGCCTTGAGCGTCACCTTGGAGCGCTCGTAGGACTCCTTGAACGTGCCGGTCGCGCCCGCCAGCACCTTCTCGATGAGCGGGTCCATGTCGCGGTAGTCCACGGTCAGGAACGCCAACGTCTCCTCGCGGGCCGCCTTGGTGACGGCCTCGTGCTGCTTCGAGAGGGTCTGGGCACGGGACTCGCCCGGGGTGGCCTCGGCCCCCCGGGTCAGGAACAGGATCGTGGTCGCGACCAGGGCGAGGGCGACGACGAGCAGCACGATGTTGGCCACCCGCCACGACGCACTCGCCGGGCCGGCGGGTGCGGGGTCACTCACTGGCCGACACCGGTCCGATCAGCATCCACTTCCACGCGTCGTCACCGAACACCGACTGCAACCCTCCCTGGCCGCCCATCACGACTGACCGGCCGCCCCCACGGTCGGCCATCCCCGTCCTCGCATCGTACGGCGACACCCGGTAGCTGCGACCGGTCGACCCCACGGTCCCGGCGTCGGGTGCGTACTTGGTGCCGCGCATGTTCTGGGGTGCACCCGCGAGGCACTTCGCGGGGTAGATCGGACCGTCGCTCACGTCGGTCGCCGGCCGCCACCGGCCGTTGGGCTTGTAGCCCTTCGTGCACGCGGGCACTGAGTAGTTGAGCTGCAGATTGATGTGGCCGTAGCCGTCGCCCGGAGTCCCGGTGAAGCCGGACGCGATCACCCGGGGGAAGGTGACCAGCGTCTGCTCGAGGCCGGGGAGGTTGGCGGTGAGCACCTGGTTGACGGTGAGCAGGTTGGACAGGAACACCGGCAGCGTCGGCTCGAGGCCGCGCAGCAGCGAGTCGACCTGGCGTACGGCGCCGGGGCCGCCCTGCAGCAGGGCGCGCACGTCCTTGTCCGACGCGCGCAGGGCCCCGGTCAGGTCCGCGAGGTCGCGTGAGAAGGCCCGGATCTCCCGCTCGTTGTCGGCCTGGGTCTGCAGCACGGTGCGTCCGGTGCGCAGCAGCTGGATGGTCTCGTCCTTGTTGGCGTGTGCGGCGTCCACGAACCCGCTGCCGGAGTCGACCATCTCCTGGAGTGGGTTGGCGGTGCCGCGGAACATGGTGCCGAGCTCGGCGACCACGGTGGAGAGCTCGGCACCGTCGACGGATCCGACGAGGGCGTCCATCTCGGTGAGGAGCTGCTCCTCGCTCATCGGCAGGCTCTCGTCGTCGCCGGCGATGGTGTCCCCCGGCCCGGCGTACGGTCCCGAGCGCGAGTCGGGCTCGAAGTCGAGGTACTGCTCCCCCACCGCCGACAGGTTGTGCACGTACATCCTCGAGTCGAGCGGGATCTTCGTGCTCTCCTCGAGCGCCAGGTCGAGGCGTACGCCGCCCTGGGTGACGTCCATCCGCGCGACCTTGCCGACCTTCACGCCGCGCACCGTCACCTCGCTGCCCTTGAACAGACCGCCGGAGGCGGGCAGCGTGGCTTGGACGGTGAACCCCCGTCCGAGCAGCCGGTCGGTGAGGCCGAGGAAGGTGCCGGCGACGTAGACGATGCCGACGGCGCTGAGCACGACGAACGCGACCAGCCTGACCTTGATGCCCCGTGTCACCTCAGCCACCTCCCCCGCCGAGGAGGCCGGCGAGTCCGCCGGCGCCACCCGAGCCGGAGGTCGAGGAGCCTCCGGTCAGGTCGGGCAGCGGGAGGTCTCGCGGCAGGCCGATCGTGCCGTCCGGGCAGAGCGTGGCCGCCAGGGTCGGGTTGAGCTGGCAGACCAGCGACTTGGCCGCCCGGTCGAGCCCCTTGCACAGGTCACCCACCTGCGAGGGCAGCGCTCCGACGCACACGTTGATCGGGTCGGGCAGGGCGTCGCCGGGGGACCTGATGATGTTGTTGAGGTCGATGTCCATGTGGAAGAGCGCGTTGGCGTAGTCACCGCGTGCGATGTTGGCCGCCTCCTCGGGGAACGGGAAGCTGGCCATCATCGAGAGTCCGCGCGGCAGCGAGTCGCCGGCCTCGACCAGCCTGGCAAGGGTTGGCTCGAGGTGGCGCAGCGAGGCCACGATGTTGTCCGCACTCCGGTCGAGCACGCGGGTGCCCACCTCCCCGAGCCGGTCGAGCTGGCGCAGCATCGTGGTCAGCGCGTCGTGCTGCCGGTTGAGCACCCGAAGGGCCGGCCCCATGCTGTCGATCGCCGCGCCGATGGTGTCCTTCTCCTTCACCAGGGTCGCGGACAGCCGGTCGACGGACTCCATCGCGGTGACGATGTCCGACTTCTGGTCGTCCAGGGCGGTGACCATCCGGTTCAGGTTGCCCAGCAGGTTTCGCGCCTCGTCCTGGCGGCCGTTGAGCATGTTGTTCATCTCGACCGCGATGGTCTTGAGCTGGCCGATGCCGCCGCCGCTGAGCAGCATCGACAGGGCCCCCAGGACCTCCTCGACCTCGGGGTTGCGGCCAGTGCGGGAGAGCGGGATGAAGTCCCCCTCCGAGAGCTGCTTGTCGCTCGCCCTGGCCTTCGGGGGCTCGATCAGCGCGATGTACTTCTCGCCGAGCAGGCTGGTCTGGCGCACGTCGACCTGGACGTTCTCGGGGAGCCCGATGTCCTTGCGCACCACGAACTGCACGCGCGCGTGCCAGTCCTTGCGGTCGACCTCGGTGACCTGGCCGACGACCACGTCGTCGACCATCACGGCCGTGCGGGGCACCACGTTGAGCGCGTCGGCGAAGTCCGCGGTGACCGCGAACGCGTCGTCCTCGTCGACGGCCGCTCCCGGCAGCGGCAGGTCGTAGGCACCGTCGAACTCGCAGCCGGTCGAGAGCACGGCCACGGACAGCAGCGCGACGAGAGCGCCGAGCACCCGCTGCCCGAGCCGGGCGCGAAGTCGCTGCAGGGGACGCGTCATCACCGGTTCCCCTTCCGCAGTGAGTCGAGGAGGCCGTCCAGCGAGGTCACCGGCCGGGTGCCGCCGAGCCGCAGCTGCGGCCTGGCACCGGGGTCCGTGGGGTTGTTGCCGAGCCGGTCCATGGCCGGCTTGACGAGCGTCCTGAGCAGCTCGCAGGTGAAGTCCTTGTCGGGTACGGCGGAGTTCTGCACCATGTCGCAGAGCACGTTGCCGAAGCCGGACAGCGTCGGGCCGAACTGGACCCGCGCGCCCTGGGTGCCAGTGTCGTTGTCGAACCCGAGCGCGAGGTTGCCCAGCCCGAGGGCGCCGAGCCTGGCCACGGTGTTCAGCGAGTCCTTCTGCCGCGACAAGGTGCCCACGACCTCGGTGAGCTGCTCGACGTCGCGCTCCACCAGCTGTTTGTTGTCGCGGACGAAGGTGCGCACGATGGCCACCGTCCGGGCCAGCGCGGCCAGGGCCTTGCGCAGGTTGCCGCGCTCCGCGTTGAGCTGCGACGACACCGAGGTCAGGTCGCCCATGAAGCTCTGCACGAAGCGGTCGTTGGCGGCGAGCGTCTCGGTCAGCCGCGACATGTTGCGCACCGATGCGAAGAGCGGACCCTTGTTCTCGCCGAAGGTCCGCACGGCGGCCGACATGTCGAGCAGCGCCCGGTTGCCGAGCCGGCCGTTGCCGCGCAGGGCGTCGGTGCCGGCGCTGAGCAGGTCGTCCAGTGCCCCGTTGCGGTTGGCGCCGCTCGGTCCGAGCGACCGGCTCAGGTCCGAGAGGCTCTGGTAGATCCGGTCGAGCTCGACCGGGGCGCCTGTGTCGGGCAGCTCGATGCGGGCGCCGTCGGCGAGCACCTCGCCACCGGTGTAGGCCGGAGCGATCTGCACGAAGCGGTCGGCGGTCAGCGTGGGAGTGACGATCGCCGCCTTCGCGTCGGCGGGCAGCTTGTACTCCTCGTCGTACTCCATGGCGACGCGCACCCGGTCGCCCTCGGGAACCACAGCGGTGACGGTGCCGATGCGCACCCCCATCACGCGCACCTCCGAGCCCTTGTAGACGCTCACCGTGCGGTCGAAGTATGCGCTGACGCTGCTGGTCTCCGGACCCTCCTGCAAGACGAAGAACGTGGCCGCGAGGAGCGTCACGGCGACGGCGATCGCCAGTGCTCTCGAGTTGATCCTGCTCAGCATCGCGTCGTCACCGCTTCCTCTTGCCGGGGACGAACTCGCCGCTGCCCATGCCGACGAAGTTGGGCACGTAGGCGTCGAACCACGGGCCGGTGCCGACGATGTTGATCAGGATCGATGCGTAGGGGCCGAGGTTCTTGATCGTCCGCTCCAGCTTCTGCTTGCGGGCCAGCAGGAACTCCATCGAGGTGTCCAGCTCGCGCAGGGCCCGCTTCACCTGCACCTGGTTGTCCTGGGCAACCCCGCGGAGCGTGTCCGCCAGGCGGCGGGCGTTGACCAGCATCGAGTGGATGGCGTCGCGCCGCCTGATCAGCTCGTGGAAGACCTGGTCGCCCTCCTTCATCAGCTTGACCAGGTCACCGCGGCGCTGGGAGAGCAGCCGCGTCACCCGGTCGGCGCGCTGGAGCAGCTGCCCGACCGCCTCGTCGCGGGTGGAGACCGCCCGCGAGATCCGGGAGAGCCCGCTGAACGTGGACCGGATGTGCGGACTGGCCGCGTTGAGCGTGTCGCCCAGGGTGGTCAGCGCCGCGGACAGCCGCTCGGTGTCGATGTCCTCGGTGCGGGTGGTCAGCTGGTCGAGCGTGGCGACGATGTCGTAGCTGGCGTCGGTGCGCTCGACCGGGATGGTGTCGCCGTCCTCCATCTCCCCGGAGCCGGCCGGCGTCAGCTCGAGGTACTTCTCCCCCAGCAGGTTCAGCACCTGCACCGACGCGCGCGACTTGCGGCCCAGCTCGGCGTCCTTGACGTCGATGTCGACCGTGACATGGTCGCCGTGGATGTGCAGCTCGTTGACGCGGCCGACCCGCACCCCGGCGACCTGCACCATGTTGCCCTTGTGCAGGCCGCTGGCGTCGGCGAGCTCGACGTGCAGGTCCTTGCCCTTGAAGCCCGGGAACTTCTGCAGGTTGAACGCCGCTGCCATGGTGAGCAGCAGCACCACCAGGCTGATCGCGCCCAGCCGCATGATCGTCGGTTCGCTCCTGCGCGCCATCAGTCCACACACCTCGACGCGGTGGAGTGGAAGGCGAGGTTGCGGAGGTTCTTCTGCACCTCGGCCAGGCCCGGCACGTTGGGCAGGTCCGGCAGGATGATCGCGCCGGAGAAGTCGCAGAGGTAGTAGTTGTACCAGGACCCGTAGGTGCCGGAGCGTGTCTGGCGCTCGAGCATCAGTGGCAGCCGGTTGAGGAGCTCGTCGAGGACGTCCTGGTTGGCGGGCTCGTTCATCGTCCGCAACAGCTTGTTCAGCTTGGCGATGTCGGACTTGAGGTAGGGCCGGCTCTGGGTGAGCAGGTCGGCGACCTCGGCGGTGAGGCCGGAGAGGTTCTGCACCGAGGCCCCGATCGCCTCCCGGTCGCGCGAGACGTTGGTCAGCCACGTCCTCAGCTCGACCACCAGCGCGTCCAGCTGGCTGTGCCGGTCGTCGACGGTCTGCAGCATCGCCGAGAGGTTGTCGATCACCCGACCGATCAGCTGGTCGCGGTCGGCCAGCGCGTTGGTGAGCGACGCGGTGTGGTCCATCAGCCCGCCGACGGTGCCGCCCTCGCCCTGCAGCACCCGGACGAGGTTCATCGAGAGCTGGTTGACCTCGGCGGGCTGCAGCGCCTGGAACAGCGGCTGGAACCCGTTGAACAGCTCGGTCAGGTTGAGCGCCGGGGTGGTCCGCGACTTCGGGATGGTCGCCCCGTCGGGCAGGCGCCCGCCGCCCTGGCTGCCCTGGCTCAGCGACATGTAGCGCGCGCCGACGAGGTTGAGGTAGCGGATCTCGGCGCGCGAGGCTTCGGTCAGCGGTACGTCGGACTTGACCTCGAACGTGACCTCGGCGTCGTTGCGGTCCTTGATCTCGACGCCGGTGACCTCGCCGACCGAGACGCCCGCGACGCGCACGTCATCGCCCTCCTCCAGCATGCTGGCCGAGCTGAACACGGCCCTGTACTCGTCCTGGGAGCCGAAGCCGAAGGAGCCCATGATCGCGGCGAGCAGGCCGGTGACGAGCAGGGACGCCAGCACGAAGACGCCCAGCTTGACCGCGGCCACCGCGGTCGTGGTGTTCCTCGACGCGGTCATCGGTGCCCCGGGTTGTCGAGGTCGGACCCGTCCTCGAGCGGCGTGTGGCCGACCGGCACGTTCGGGGTGGGCAGGCCGAGGCACCAAGGGCCATGGCCGATCTCGCCGTACTCGGGTCGGTCGGAGGCGTTGTAGGGCCGGCGCTGCGTCGCAGCGAGGGTCATCGTCTGCGCCACCCGGCCGCTCTCGAAGATGCCGTTCAGGCGCTTGGTGTAGCGGTCGGCTCCCTTGAGCAGGCAGGGGAACTCGGGGCTGTAGGTGTCGAGCAGCCGCAGCAGCGGCCGGGCCAGCTCGGCCTCGCGGACGATCGCCTTCTCGTTCTCCCGCAGCACCCGGGTGGAGGTACGTGCCAAGCCGGTGACGTCGTCGAAGAAGCCGCGCAGCTGGGACTCCTTCTCGCTGACGGTGCGGGCAGTGGTGGTCGCGTTGCGTAGCAACCGCACGAGGTCGGGGGCCGCGATCGCGTAGGTGCGGGAGACCCTGGCCAGCAGCTGCAGGTCCTTGCGCAGGGTGGGGAGCTCGACGTTCATGTCGGTCAGGTAGGAGTCGAGCTTGACCATGGTCTCGCCGAGCTGGTCGCCGTTGCCGCGCAGCGCGGTGGACAGGGCGTAGAGCGTCGAGCTCAGGTCAGCGGGCCGGATCGACCGGAGCAGCGGGAACAGGTTGGCCAGGATCGACTGCAGCTCGACGTTGGTGCGCACCCGCGAGGACGGGATCACGTCACCGTCGCCGATGGGCCGGGTGGCGGGCTCCTTCGGGTCGGTGAGGGCGACGTACTTCTGGCCGAAGAGCGTGGTCGGGATGATCTCCACGCCCACGTTGGCCGGGATCCTCTCCGCAGCCTCGGGTCGGAGCGCGATCCGGATCGAGGCCTCCTTGCCGTCCTGGGAGATCTCGCGGACCTGTCCGACGAGGGCGCCGTGCACGCGCACGTCACCGAACTGGGCGAGCTGCAGTCCGGCGCGCTCGGCCTTGACCGTCACCATCGTGACCGGGGTGAACCTCTTCTGGTAGATCGCGATCGAGAGCGCCACCAGCAGGGCCAGCACGGTGAGGAAGACGATCCCGGCGACGAGCAGGCGACGGTGCTCGGCACGGGTGTCGTGCGTGATGTTGACCAGCATCGGCGGCTACCCGGTGATCCGCACGGTCGTGGTCGAGCCCCAGATCGCGAAGCTGAGGAAGAAGTCGGCCACCACCACGAAGACGATCGAGGTCCGGATCGCCTTGCCGACCGCCATGCCGACCCCGGCCGGCCCACCGGACGCGGTGTAGCCGTAGTAGCAGTGGATCAGGATGATCGCGACGGCGAGGACGATCAGCTTGAAGAACGACCAGAGCATGTCGATCGGTGGCAGGAACTGCAGGAAGTAGTGGTCGTAGGTGCCGGCCGACTGTCCGTAGATCACCGTGGTGATCAGCCGTGGCGAGAGGTAGGAGGCCGCCAGCGCCACGACGTACAGCGGGATGACGGCGATGAAGCCGGCGACCATCCGGGTGGTGACCAGGAAGGGCAGCGACGGCACCGCCATCACCTCGAGGGCGTCGATCTCCTCGGAGATGCGCATCGAGCCGAGCCGGGCGGTGTAGCCGCAGCCGACCGTTGCGGCGAGGGCGATGGAGGAGACCAGCGGCGCGACCTCACGGGTGTTGAAGTACGCCGAGATGAACGCGGTGAACTTCGCGACCCCGATCTGGCTCAGCGAGGCGTAGCCCTGGATGCCGACCTCGGTGCCGGCGAAGAACGCCATGAACGCGATCACGCCGACCGTGCCGGCGATGACCGACAGACCACCGGTGCCGAAGGCGACCTCCGCGAGGGTGTTCAGCACCTCCCGGCGGTAGCGCGTGACCGCGCGGGGCGTCCAGGCGAGCGCCCTGACGTAGAAGAGCAGCTGGTCGCCGCGCTCCTCGATGCCCGCCCGTCGCTCGCGGAGCAGCTCGCGACTGATGTCCCCGACCACAGCCACCGCTACAGCCCGTTCTGCGGGACGACCTGGAAGTAGATCGCGGTGATGATCGCGTTGAGCGCGAACAGCACCATGAACGCGATGATCACGGCCTCGTTCACCGCACGTCCCACGCCGCTGGGGCCACCGCCGGCATTGAGACCCTTGTAGGCACCCACGATCGCGGCGAGGTAGCCGAACACCATCGCCTTGATCATCGAGATGTAGAGGTCGGGGAGCGACGCGAGGGCGGTGAAGCTGGACAGGAACGCTCCGGCCGAGCCGTTCTGCACGATCACCGTGAAGAAGTAGCCGCCGCCGATGCCGGCCGCGATCACCAGACCGTTGATCATCACCGCGACGAAGACGGTCGCGAGGACGCGTGGCACCACGAGTCGTTCGATCGGGTCGATGCCGAGGACTTCCATGGCATCGATCTCCTCGCGGATCTTGCGCGCACCCATGTCCGAGCAGATGGCCGAGCCGGCCGCGCCGGCAATGATCAGGGCCGCCGCGATCGGTGCCGCCTCCCGCACCACGGCGAGGACGGCGGTCGCGCCGGCGAACGACTGCGCACCGAGCTGGCCGGTCAGTCCGCCGACCTGCAGCGAGATCACCGCGCCGAACGGGATCGAGACCAGGATGGTGGGCATGAGGGTGACGCTGGTGATGAACCAGGCCTGCTCGATGAACTCCCGCGCCTGGAACCTCGAGGTGAAGACCGCGCGGGTCACGTCGGTGACCATCGCGGCGATCTCGCCAGGACCCCGCACGATCGACGCAGCACTGACGCCCATCGTCACCTCCCTGGTTGGGCCGTCCCCCGGGCGAGCAATTCCCCGCGGCCGGCCAAATCTAGAACGTGTTCTCGTTTGGAGGCAAACAGGGGTACGCGCTTCTGATACCGGGCAACGACTCCGGCCCACCGAGGTCACGCCCGTCGTCGACCCGCACCTCTAGACTCCGCCGGGTGAGCGAACCCGGAGAGCTGCCCCTGCCCTGGGTGGGGCGTCACCCCTCCGGGATGCTGCTCTGCGTCCAGCTGATCGGCATCGTCGCCTTCCCGTTCCTGCAGGACTCCCGGGTGGGCTCGGCCGCACTGGGGGTCATCTCGATGACCGCAGTCGGTCTTGCGCTGTGGCTGGTGCGCAGCACGCCAGCCCTGACGGTGCTGGCCGTGGCCCTGGGCATCCCGGCGGTGACGATGACCGTGCTCGAGGCGGTGATGCCCGGCCAGGAGTGGGTGACCCTGGCGAGCGCGGTGCTGCACGCGCCGTTCTACGCCTACGTCTCCTACAGCACCATCCGGTACCTCTTCCACGACAACAAGGTCACCACCGACGAGCTCTACGCGATCGGGGCCGCCTTCACCGTGGTGGCGTGGGCCTTCGCCTACGTCTACCTGGCGGTGGCGATCCTGGTGCCGGGGTCGTTCCAGCCGCTCGGGGACGGGCCGGCACGGTTCTTCGACCTGCTGTTCTTCTCGTTCACCAACCTGACGAGCGTGGGACTCTCCGACATCCTGCCGGTGGACGACCACGCCCGGTCGGTGACGATGCTGGAGCAGATCGCCGGGGTGCTGTACGTCGCGATGGTGGTCTCGCGGATGGTCACCCTGACAGTGCCGATCCGGCGCCCATGAGCTGACGAATTCAACGCGAGGGACCACCACCTGGGGGCCTGCCGGGGGCGACATAGAGCTCACGATGGACGTGCGCTGACCCTCAGCATGGGCATCGGATGCGCTACGTAGATGGGGTCCACGTGGACCCCGTCTACGTAGCGCTCCTTGATGGAACTGCAGGAGACAGCGGCCCGCGCCCACGCGTCAGTCCAGGCAGAACTCGTTGCCCTCGGGGTCCTGCATCACGATGAAGCCCGCCTCCATCGGTGGATCGGGCTCGAAGCGGCGCACCTGGTTGGCGCCCAGCCCGATCAGGCGGTCGGCCTCGGCCTGGAGTGCCGCCATCCGCTCCTCACCCTCCAGCCCGGGCGCGGCCCGCACGTCGAGGTGGACGCGGTTCTTCGCCGCCTTGCCCTCGGGCACCTTCTGGAAGAACAACCGCGGTCCCTCGCCGTCGACCGGCAGGGCCGCGGAGCGGTCGTTGCGCCGCTCCGGCGGCACGCCGACGCTCTCGAGGAACGAGTCCCAGTCGTCGAAGCCCGGCGGGGGTGCCTGGAGCTGGTAGCCGAGCACCTCGCACCAGAAGGCGCACAGGGCGCCCGGGTCGCCCGCGTCGAACGTCACCTGGACTTCCCTGCTCATCGAACCCTCACTTCGTCGCCTCGATCATCTGCCGCAGCTCCTTCTTCAGCTCACTGATCTCGTCACGCAGCCGTGCCGCGACCTCGAACTGCAGCTCGGCGGCCGCGGTGTGCATCTGCTCGGTGAGCTGCTGCACGAGCTCGGCGAGGTCGCTGGACGGCAGGCCGGCGGTGTCGGGCATCCGCTCGTGGACCTTGGACAGGCCCGGGACCGGGGCCTTCCTGGACTTGTCGCCGCGGGCGCCGGTCCCCTGCCAGGTCTCCAGCAGGGCCTGGGTGTTCTCGTCCTCGCGGGCCAGCATCTCGGTGATGTCGGCGATCTTCTTGCGCAGCGGCTGCGGGTCGACGCCCTTCTCCTTGTTGTAGGCGATCTGCTTCGCCCGGCGCCGGTTGGTCTCGTCGATGGCCATCTCCATCGACGGGGTGGTCCGGTCGGCGTACATCACGACCTGACCGGAGACGTTGCGTGCGGCACGACCGATCGTCTGGATCAGCGACTTGTCCGACCGCAGGAACCCCTCCTTGTCGGCGTCGAGGATCGCGACCAGCGACACCTCGGGCAGGTCGAGGCCCTCGCGCAGCAGGTTGATGCCGACCAGCACGTCGTACTCCCCCAGCCGCAGGTCGCGCAACAGCTCGATGCGCTTGAGGGTGTCGACCTCGGAGTGCAGGTAGCGCGTGCGGATGCCGTTCTCCAGCAGGTAGTCGGTGAGGTCCTCGGACATCTTCTTGGTCAGCGTGGTGACCAGGACGCGCTCGTTGCGCTCGACCCGGTCGTTGATCTCGTGCATCAGGTCGTCGATCTGGCCCTTGGTCGGCCGCACGATCACCTCGGGGTCGACCAGGCCGGTGGGCCGGATGATCTGCTCGACCACCTTGTCGCGCCCGCCGCCCTTGGCCAGCTCGTAGTCGCCGGGGGTCGCGGAGAGGTAGACGGTCTGGCCGATCCGGTCGAGGAACTCCTCCCAGCGCAGCGGCCGGTTGTCCATCGCGCTGGGCAGCCGGAAGCCGTGGTCGACGAGGTTGCGCTTGCGGGACATGTCGCCCTCGTACATCCCGCCGATCTGCGGCACGGCGACGTGGGACTCGTCGACGACGAGCACGAAGTCCTCGGGGAAGTAGTCGAGCAGGCAGTTGGGGGCGCTCCCCCGGCTGCGGCCGTCGATGTGCATCGAGTAGTTCTCGATGCCCGAGCAGGACCCGACCTGGCGCATCATCTCCACGTCGTACGTCGTGCGCATCCGCAGCCGCTGGGCCTCCAGCAGCTTGCCCTGGCGCTCGAAGTGGGCGACCTGCTCCTCCAGCTCCGCCTCGATGCCCTGGATCGCCCGCTCCATCCGGGCGGGGCCGGCGACGTAGTGGGTGGCCGGGAAGACGTAGAGCTCGGTGTCCTCGGTGAGGATCTCGCCGGTGACGGCGTGCAGCGTCTGCAGCCGCTCGATCTCGTCGCCGAAGAACTCCACGCGCACGGCGTGCTCCTCGTAGACCGGGAAGATCTCCAGGGTGTCGCCCCGCACCCGGAAGGTGCCGCGGGTGAAGGACAGGTCGTTGCGGGTGTACTGGATCTCCACGAGCCGACGGAGCACGTCGTCGCGGTCCATCTCCTGCCCGACCCGCAGGCGCAGCATCCGGTCGACGTATTCCTGGGGCGTGCCGAGGCCGTAGATGCAGGACACCGTCGAGACCACGATGACGTCGCGCCTGGTGAGCAGGCTGTTGGTCGCGGAGTGGCGCAGCCGCTCGACCTCCTCGTTGATCGAGGAGTCCTTCTCGATGTAGGTGTCGGTCTGCGGGACGTAGGCCTCGGGCTGGTAGTAGTCGTAGTAGGAGACGAAGTACTCCACCGCGTTGTCGGGGAACAGCTGGCGCAGCTCGTTGGCGAACTGGGCCGCGAGGGTCTTGTTGGGCTGCATCACCAGGATCGGCCGCTGCAGCTGCTCGGCGACCCAGGCCACCGTCGCGGTCTTGCCGGTGCCGGTCGCACCGAGCAGCACGACGTCCTTCTCGCCGGCCTGGATGCGCTTCACGATCTCCGCGATCGCGGCCGGCTGGTCGCCCGACGGGGTGTATTCCGACTTCACCTCGAAGGGGGCAACCCGACGCTCGAGATCAGTGACTGGACGCATGCTCCGAGACTACGGGGAGCCACCGACAGCCCCCGCTCTCCTCTGGTTGGATTGGCCCGTGCCCGCCAGGTATCCGTTGATCAACACCGACCACCCGGTGATCCACGTGGCCCGGCGCGCCCTGATGGTGCTCTTCGGGGTCCCCGTGCTCGTGGCGATCGGGATGAGCCTCGTCGACTCCTACCGCCGCCGCGGCAAGAAGCCCAAGCCCTTCCCGAAGCGGCCGGCGACCGAGATCCCCGTGGGCAGCGGCACGGTGACGACGTACACCTTCGGCCAGGACCTGTACGACGACATGCTGGCCGCGATCGAGAATGCCCGGCACCAGGTGCTGCTCGAGACCTACATCTGGAAGGCCGACGCGGTGGGGCTGCGTTTCAAGCGCGCCCTGATCGACGCGGCCAACCGGGGTGTCGAGGTGCGGGTCATCTACGACACCTTCGCCAAC
>DASSLA010000121.1:0-5375 GCA_035689885.1 Marmoricola sp.
CCGAGGGCAGCTGCAGGTAGGCCATCACCGCGAGCACGCCCAGCCAGGCCGCACCGGTCAACGCGGCCGCCAGCAGCAGCCACTGGAGCACGCGGACGAGGCGGCACCACACCGGCGTCCCGGACGCACCGAGGTCGGTGCTGGTGACGGCACGGTCGAGCCCGTCGGTGAGGTCCTCGAACCGAGAGGTGGAGGCCGTGCGCACCGCCCGGACCCAGGGCCGCGACAGGCCGAACGCGGCCTCGTCGCACAGCTCGCGCACGGTGATCTCGACCCTCGCCTGCTGCACCTGGTTGGCCTGTGGCACCGACGAGCGGGCAGCGGCCACCAGGTCGCGCCCGGTGGAGCCACGGTCCAGATGCAGCCGCCGCAACGGGTCGGGCCGGAAGCGAGAGAGCCACGAGGTCAGCGGGAAGCCGGTGGCGCGACGTGACCGGACCGTGGTGGCCCGGCGCACCGCGTCGACGACGAGCGGCACGCCGGCCGCGTCGGACAGCGCATCCACCAGCTCGCGCTTGTCGCGGTCCTTCAGCTCCCGAGGCTCGCCGTCGCCGTTCTCGGCGGCGAGCGCGTCGGCGGCATCCGAGACGTCGCCGAGCAGCCGCTTGCGGGTGGCCGCCTTGTCCGAGACGCGCTTGCCGACCACCCGGCGCAGCTCGTCCATGCCCTCGCCTGTCCTGGCCGAGGTGCCGATCACGGGCACTCCGTGGAGGCCGTCGAGCTCCAGCAGCCGGCGTACGTCGGCCAGCATCGCGTCACGCCCACTGGCGTCGACCTCGTCGATGTGGTTGAGCACGACGAGCATCACGTCCTTGTGGACCGCCATCGGCTTGAGGAAGCGGTCGTGCAGGGCGGCGTCGGCGTACTTCTGCGGGTCGAGCACCCACACCATCAGGTCGGTGAGCCGGATCAGCCGCTCCACCTCGAGGTGATGGCTGACCTCGGTGGAGTCGTGGTCGGGGAGGTCGAGCAATACCAGGCCGGAGAGCGCCTTCTCCTGCTTGACGGCGGCCTGACTACCGGCGTCGAGCATCGAGCTGCGGGAGACCCGGTGGCGCGGCGGGATCCCCAGCCACTCCAGGAGCTCCGAGGCGTCCTCCTCCCCCCAGACGCAGGCCGTCGCCCACGAGGTGGTGGGACGCCGTACCCCGACCGCCGCCAGGTCGAGGCCGGCGAGGGCGTTGAACGTGGAGGACTTGCCCGAGCCGGTGGCCCCGGCCAGGGCGACGACGGTGTGGTCCGCGGAGAGCCGCAGCCGGGCACCGGCGCGCTCGACCACGTCGGCGGCCTCGTCGACCAGCCGGTCGTCGAGCCTGCCGCGGGCGGACCCCACTGCCTGCTCGAGGCCGTCGATGCGGGCGTCGAGCGGCGTACTGCGACCGAGCGCCTGGCGGGCGCCGGCAACCAGGCCGCTCATGAGTCGGCCTGGGCAGCACGGAACCGGAGGTCGTCGACCTTGCGGGCCAGCGCACGCAGTTGCTCGGCGCTGTCGACCGGCAGCTCCTGCGCGTCGAGCAGGTCGACGAACCGCTGCCGCTCGGAGTCGAGCAGTCGCGCCACCCGCTCGGCCAGGTCGCGCCGGGCGTTCTCGGCGAGCCGCCGCACCGCCTGGTCGCCGAAGACAGCCTCGAGCAGCTTCTGCCCCACGACCGCGGAGCCGCCGGCGATGCCGACCTCGGCGCCGGTGAGGCCTGCGGTGGACGCGAAGACCACCACCATCAGGGCGACCGAGAGGCCGTTGACGCCGTACGCCAGGAACCGTGCGGTGGTGCGCTTGTCAGCACCCTCGCTGCGGACCAGGTCGAGCACCCCGGCCTGCCAGTCCCGCACCATCCGCTCGGTGCGCTCCCGGAAGTCGCGGGAGGCGCGGGAGAGGTCGACCGTGCTCTGTTCGAGCAGCTGTCTCCCGGCGGCCACCGACCTCCACGAGCCGTCGGCGCGCTCCGCGGCTGCCTCGGCGTGCTCCAGCACCAGCGTCTGCAGCCCGGACTCCACGGCGACCGAGACCTTCTGCGCCTGGTGCGGTCGCCCCTTGACCGCGCTGGCGATCCGGTCGCGCAGCCAGCCGACCCGGGACTCCAGCGACCTGAGCAGGTCACCGGTGCCGACGAAGTCCTGCCACCGGGCCAGGACCTCGCCGCGCAGGAGGGTGCCGTCGGCGGAGGCCTTGTCGATCTCGGTCTCCGCGAGCTCGTAGGCGGTGTCGACGTCGCGCTTGAGGCTCGCCTGGAGGTCGACCTGTGCGCCGACGGCGTCGGCGACGTCATGGGTACGCCGCGCGATGGACCGCACCGCGCCGTCCAGAGTCTGGCGTACGACGCCGTCGCGGGCCTCCGCGTCCTCCCCCAGCGCCTGCAGCCAGCCGCGGATGTCGGCGACCGACGACGGCGGCAGCAGCCCGCGCTCGTCGAGCGGGCCCTCCGCGACGGTGAACAGCGGTGAGTCCTTGAGCCCGCGGCTGGTCAGCATCCGGGCGAGGTGCCCACTGACCTCGGGGATCGCCTCGCCGGCGGTACGGTCGAGCACGATCGCGACGGCGGCGCTCCGGTCCGCGGCCTGCTTGAGGAAGTCCCACGGCACCTGGTCGGCGTACCGGGCCGCGGAGGTGACGAAGAGCCACAGGTCGGCCGCCGCGAGCAGCTGGGTCGCAAGCATCCGGTTGCGCTTCTCCACGGAGTCGATGTCGGGGGCGTCGAGCAGCGCCAGCCCCTGCGGGATCGCCTTGGACGCGACCAGCTGCAGCGCCCCGGGGTCCACGGAGGGACGCGTCATGCGCTCGAGCTCGGGCAGGATGCGCGCCCGGTCGAACCACTCCGCGTCGTCGGGGTGGTGGACGAGCACGGGCGAGCGCGTCGTCGGACGCAGCACGCCGGGCTCGGTGACCCGCTCGCCGACGAGGGAGTTGACCAGCGTCGACTTGCCGGCGCCGGTCGAGCCGCCGACGACCGTGAGCAGGGGTGCGTCGATCTGGCCCAGCCGCGGGATCACGTAGTCCTCGAGCTGGTCGATCATCTCGGCGCGCGCGGTGCGCTGCTCCTCGACACCGGGCACCTCGTAGGGAAGCCGGGAGTGCTGCAACGCCTCGCGCAGGCGCACCAGCGTGGTGAGCATCTGCGCCGAGGCACGCCCCGCGTCATGGTGGCCGGAGGAGTGTCCGGGGTGGGTCACGCGGCACCGTCCCACGGGCCGTTCTGGACGGCCGGGACCTGCGTCGGTCGGTCAGCGGTCGGCTGCGGCCAGAGCAGCGCCGGGCGCAGCGCGCGCATCCGGTCGACGTGCTCCTGGCCGATCGCCGCGAAGTCCGGCGGCGGTACCCCGCGCAGGTAGCGGCTGTGCAGGAAGCCGAGCTCCACCGCCTCGCTCTGGTAGGCGACCATCGCCCGTCGTGCGGGCATGCCGCCGGCCCGCTCGGCGTAGCGTCGGGCGAAGCGGCGCGCCGGGATGCTCGCCAGCCACGGGATCTCGGCCGGGTGGAGGAACCCGCGCTGCGCGCAGTCGGTGAGGGCGGCGGTCAGCACCCTTCCCTCGCGGCGGCGGGACCAGACCGCGAAGCCGGTGAGCAGCAGGAACGCCGGGACCATCAGGAAGACGTACGTCGCGACGGCATTGCGGCCGTCGTCGAGCAGCAGCGAGCCGTTCCACGCGGCATGGGCACCCACGGCGACGACGTATCCCGCGAGCGGCGCGAGCACGCGCACCGCCCGGCTGCGGTGGGTCACCGCGATGCCGACCCCGATCCCGATGAAGGCGGTGAAGAACGGGTGGGCGAAGGGGCCGAAGATGCAGCGGACGATGAACAGCCCGACCGCGCTGGAGAGGCCGCCGGTCTGGCCGTCCTCGCCCATGTAGGCGGCGGTGAGGTAGAGGATGTTCTCGGTGAACGCGAAGCCGATGCCGACCATCCCGGCGTACACGAGACCGTCCAGGATGCCGTCGAGCTCGTGGCGTCGGTAGAACAGCAGCAGCAGGATGAACAGCCCCTTGGCCGCCTCCTCGGTCAGCGGCGCGACGACGGTGGCCAGGAACACGTCGGTGTTGCCGAACAGCACGCTGTCGAAGACCTGCAGCACCAGCGCGACGGAGGTGGCCACGAAGGCACCCCACCCGAGGCCCAGCGCCAGGAGCGAGCGTGGCTCGGGCTCGTAGCGGTCCAGCCACATGTAGACGGCGATCAGCGGCGCGAGCGGGACCGCGGCCAGCACGGTGCCGATGACCAGCGCCGCCGGCGCGCCGGACAGCAGCAGGAGGAAGCCGATGCCGATCGCGCAGACCAGCATCACCACCGTGACGGTGATGGTGAACGCGGTCGAGCTCCGGCGGCCATGCATGCGCGTAGCGTAACGACGGCCCACACGTAAGGTGACATCGTGAGCGAGCAGACGGACCCCACCGAAGAGATCACCCCGGAAGCCACGCACGAGCCGGCCGTGGAGAGCCACGACCCCGCCGTGCCGGAGGCCTATGCCGAGTTCATGCGCACCGGCTGGGGCGACCGCGAGCTCGACCTGCCGCCGCACCCGGTCGCCCCGTGGGCGCAGGCGCGTCGCGAGCGGCTCGCCGAGCAGTTCCCGGGTGAGCGGCTGGTGCTGCCGGCCGGCGGCTTCAAGGTGCGCGCCAACGACACCGACTACCGGTTCCGCTCCGACACCGCGCACACCCATCTCAGCGGCAACCAGACCAGCGACGCGGTGCTCGTGCTGGAGGGCGGCGAGGCGGTGCTCTACGCGCGGCCGCGCAGCTCCCGGGAGACCGACGAGTTCTTCCGCGACCGGCAGTACGGCGAGCTCTGGGCCGGACGCCGCCCCTCCCTGAAGGAGATCTCGGACTCCCTCGGCATCGAGACCCGCCACCTCGACGACCTGCCCGGCCGCCTGACCGGCTCGGCGAAGACGCGAGTACACCGCGGCGTCGACCCGCGGGTGGACGCCCTGGTCTCCGGCGACGACGGCCGCGACGCCGAGCTGGGCCGGGTGCTCTCCGAGCTGCGCCTCATCAAGGACGCCTGGGAGCTCGAGCAGCTCCAGTTGGCCTGCGACATCACGACGCTCGGCTTCGAGGACTGCGTGCGCGAGTGGGACCGCGTCCTCGAGCACGGCGAGCGCTGGGTCGAGGGCACCTTCTTCAGGCGTGCCCGCACCATGGGCAACGACATCGGCTACGACTCGATCGTCGGCGGCGGCCGCCACGCGACCACGCTGCACTGGATCGAGAACTCCGGGCCGATCACCCCGGGCGAGCTGGTGCTCCTCGACATGGGTGTGGAGGGACGCAACCTCTACACCGCCGATGTGACCCGGACCCTGCCGGTCGACGGTCGTTTCACCGACCTTCAGCGCGAGCTCTACGACCTCGTGTACGCCGCGCAGGAGGCCGGC
>DASSLA010000122.1:0-21234 GCA_035689885.1 Marmoricola sp.
CTGGAGAGCAGGTTGACCTCCACCCGCTGGCCGCGCCCGGTGGCGCGTCGGGCCTCCAGCGCAGCCAGGATGCCGATCACCGCGTCCTTCGACGTCAGCACGTCCACCAGGGCCACGCCCACCTTCGTCGGCGCACCGCCCGGGGCACCGTCCGGGGCACCGTCCGGGGCACCGGTCACGCTCATCAGCCCACCGGTCGCCTGGACCAGGAAGTCGTAACCGGGAAGCTCTGCTCCCCCACGGCTACCGAAGCCGGTCACCGAGCAGAACACCACTCCTGGGTTGGAGCGGCTCACGTCGTCGTAGCCGAGGCCACGGCGGGCGAGCGTCCCGTCCTTGAAGTTCTCCACGAGTACGTCGGCGCGCTCGGCCAGACAACGCGCCAGTGCGCGGTCCTCAGGATCGTCGAGGTCGAGGTCGATCGACTCCTTCGATCGGTTGGCACACTCGAAGTACGAGCTGGAGTTTTCGGTCCACGGCGGTCCCCAGTGCCGGGTGTCGTCCCCCGAGCCGGGGCGCTCGACCTTGATCACCCTGGCGCCGAGATCGGCCAGCGTCGCCGTGGCCAGCGGGCCGGCCAGCACCCTGCTGAAGTCGGCGACCAGGATCCCTTCGAGTGGACGCGTCATCGCGGATCCACCGAGGCGACCTCGAGCCGGCCGTTCACGCGCCGCGGAAGTTGCCAGGGGTTGGCTGAGTGCGCCTCCATCGGCAGCCACTCGTCCGGCGCCGACTGGTAGGCGACCGGCCTGACGAAGCGGTCGAGGGCCGCGGCACCGACGGAGGTGGCCGACGGGTTCGAGGTGGCGGGCCAAGGACCGCCGTGCTGCTGCGCCCAGGAACAGGCAACCCCCGTGGGCCAGTCGTCGACTGCTACTCGACCCACGGAGCCCGACAGGTGGCTGACGATCGTGGCCGCGTCGGGATCGTCTTCACCACCCGTGATCACACTCGCCGCGAGAGATCCCTGCAGCGTGCGGAGCGCGGATTCCAGCTCGGCGCCATCGTGGTACTCGGTCACCAGAGCCACCGGTCCGAAGCACTCTTCGAGGAGGCGGCTTCCGATCTCGAGCGAACCCATGGGTGCGCGCATGACGGTTGCGCGCGCGGCAAAGCCGTCCTTGTCGTTGGCCACGGACCCAACCACCTCCGCCCCCGCTTCGACCAGCTCCGACAGTCCCGCCGTGAAGGAGTCGGCGATCCCTCGTGTCAGCAGGACCGGCTGCGGACACACTGCGTGGAGTGCGTCGGCCACCGCCTCCGCCGCGCGAAGCCCGTCGGGCGCGAACAGCACACCGGGCTTGGTGCAGAACTGTCCGGAGCCGAGCGTGAAGGAGCCGACGAATCCCTCGGCGACCTTCGCCACGTCGTGAGCCGCCGCACGTGTCACCACCACGGGGTTGACGGTCCCCATCTCCGCGAACACCGGAATCACCGTCGGCCTCTCGTTGGCAATCCGCCACAACGCAAGCCCTCCGCTCTGGGAGCCGGTGAAGGCAACGGCGGCAACACTGTCGGCCTTCACCAGGCTGACCCCCGCTTCCTGGCCGACAACCAGGGCGATCGTGCCCTGCGGCGCACCGGCGGAAGTGAGCGCCTCCTCCGCAAGCTCGGCCAGCCGCTCGCTGAGCAGGACATGCGCGGGGTGTGCCTTGACCAGCACGGGGCAACCGGCTGCGATCGCCGAACCGGTGTCGTTGCCCAGCACGCCGAAGGCAAAGGGGAAGTTGCTGGCTCCGAACACAGCCACCGGACCCAGGGGCCTGTTGGCGCGGACCAGTCGCGACGTCGTGGCGGTCGCCTCTTCGATGGCCACGCCGAGGTAGCTCCCCTCACACGCCACGTCCCCGTAGAACCGCAGCTGTCCCGCCGCGCGGGCGACCTCAGCGGTGAGGCGCTCCACGCCGAGGGCTGTCTCCCGCTCCGCGATCTCCACGAGCTCCTCATTGTGCTCGTCCAACGCGTCGGCGATCGCGTGCAGCCAGGCACTCCTGTCCATCGGTGACGTCCTCGCCACCGCGGGTGCGGCCACCCGCGCCCGCTCCAGGAAGCGCATGAGCTCGGTTTCGGCCGTCTCCGGCACCGATCCGGCGACGGCTCCGCTGCGCGGCTGGTAGCTGGTCACCACGCGCATGACGCGTCCTCGATGGCCACCTCGAGCACGCTGATGGCGTCGTCGAGCAGGTCGGCGCCGATCACCAGCGGCGGAAGCAGCCGGATGACGTTGCCGAACGTCCCGCACACGAGGACAAGGACGCCCTCGGCATGGCAGCGCGCCACCACGTCGCGGGCGATGTCCGGTGCGGGCTCCCGCGTCCCCGGGCGCACGAACTCGAGCGCCAGCATCGCCCCCCGGCCTCGCACGTCGCCCACGGCTGAGCCCGGCCCCACGAGCTTCTCCAGACGCCCCAGCACGGTCGCCTCGATCTGTTGGGCCTTCTGCACGAGGTTCTGGCTCTCGATGGTCTCGAGGGCGCCGAGCGCAGCCGCACAGGCCACAGGGTTGCCGGCATAGGTGCCGCCCAGTCCGCCCGCAGGGACAGCGTCCATGATCTCGGCGCGGCCGGTGACCGCGGACAGCGGCATCCCGCCGCCGAGAGCCTTCGCCGTCGTGATGAGGTCGGGCACGACCCCGTCGTGCTCACACGCGAACATCGCGCCGGTGCGCCCGAGCCCGGTCTGGATCTCGTCCGCGACGAGGACGATGCCGTGCTCGTTCGCGAACTCCTGGACACGCCGCAGGTACCCGGCCGGCGGAACGATGAAGCCGCCTTCCCCCTGGATCGGCTCCACCACGATGGCCGCCACGTTGGCGGCTCCCACCTGGGTCAGGACGACCTCCTGGAGGCGAGCCATGGCCTCGTCGGCACAGGTTTCGGCCGAGCTCGAGCGGAATGGGTACGCCGCCGGGACCCGATGGACCTCGGGAGCGAACGGGCCGAACCCCTGCTTGTAGGGAACATTCTTGGCCGTCATCGACATGGTGAGCAGGGTGCGCCCGTGGTAGGCGTGATCCAGGACGACGATCGCGGGACGCCCGGTGTAGGTCCGTGCGATCTTGACCGCGTTCTCCACGGCCTCCGCCCCTGTGGTGAAGAGGGCCGTCTTCTTCGCGTGGGAGCCGGGGGTGAGCCGGTTGAGGGCAGCGGCCACGTCGACGAAGCCCTCGTACTCGGTGACGAGGAAGCAGGTGTGGGTGAACCGAGCGGCCTGCTCGGCCACTCGGCGGACGACTTCGGGATCTGAGGCTCCTACGCTCGTGACGGCGATACCGGACGCCAGGTCGATGATGTGGTTGCCATCGACGTCGACCAGGATCCCCCCACCGGCGTCCTCGATGAACACCGGCAGTGTCGTGCCGAGCCCATCGGCCAGCTCCGACGACCTCTGCTGCTGCAACTTCAACGACTTCGGGCCAGGGATCGAGGTCGCCAGCATCCGGCGCTGTTCGGGCTGAGTCATAGTTCGCTCCGTTCGACTGTTTCGCCGAACGCTAGGTCCGCTTCCACGCTGCCTCAATGGATAGACTGCACACGCTCTCGAGAGAACTGACCTGTCTGCACATGGAGGTACGTCGTGCCCGTGCCCACCGTTGCGTCCTTGTGCGACCGGCTCGGTGACGATCTGACCCCCGTACCGGGCTTCACACCGCCGGCCACGGAGGTCTCCGCCGTCCACATCAGTGAGCTCCTCGATCCCACCGGCTACCTGAACGGCGGCGAGCTGCTGCTGACCACCGGTCTGGCAATGCCCAAGAGCAAGCTCGGATGCGACAGGTACGTCCGAAGACTCAAGGAGGCTGGTGTCTCTGCTCTGGCCATCGGCCTCGGACCGGTGCACACGAGCCCGCCGGGGCCACTGATCGACGCGTGCCAGAAGTTCGACCTCGCACTCCTCTCAGTCCCCGGGCCGACACCGTTCCAGGTCATCACCAAGACCTACTGGTCTGCTGTCTCGCGCGTGACCGAGCAGCGCCTCAACGACGTCCTCGCTGCCCATCGGGCGCTCGTGAACGCCGCTGCGTCACCCGATCCCGTTGCCGCGGTGCTTCGGAGCCTGTCGCGCGCGATGAACGGTTGGGCCGCCGTCATGGGCCCGCAAGGCGGGATCGAGCAGGTCTATCCCCTGAGGATGCTGGAGGACGCGGAGCTCGTCCGCGGCGAGATCAGCCGCCTCCAGGTCGCGGGGATCCACTCGGCCGCGTCCTTCGAGGCAGCGGGGCACGTCGTCGTCGTCTTTCCGCTGGCCGTCGAGAAACGGGTCGTCGGCTACCTGGCCGTCGGCAGTCCCGCGACCCTCGACGCACCACAGCGGCGCGTGGTGCTCACTGCGTGCGCGCTGCTCAGCATCGACGCCGTCCTCCGGCAGCGCCACGAATCGGCACGAGCCGCCACTCATCGTTGTGTCGCCACTCTTGTCGACCTAGGAATGGTGGACGCCGCACGACGGCTGGCCGCGGAAGTGCAGGCGCCACTCATCGGCGAGGAGTGCCTGGTCCTCGTGCTCCGGAGTCGGGACAGCGACGAGGCGGCGAACCTGGTTCGACACTGGTGCGCCGAAAGCCTCGCGGTGGGTGTGGACGCGCACGTCGCGTGGTTCCTGGTCCCCATTCCCCATCGCCCACTCCTGGAGCTGGAGAAGGCCATCCGTGCCAGCGATCCCGCGGCCGCAGCGATCCTCTCCGAACCCGTGCGTCTGGAACTGGCAGGGCCGGTCCGCGTTCGCATGGTCGAGGCGCTCGACAGCCTCCACCCCGGGGAGGTCATCCTCCGATCCTCCTCGGTCCGGCGCCACGGCACCTCCCTCGCCACGAGTCTTGACCAGCTGATCACCAGGGAGCCCCAGGAACTGGTCACGGCGCTCGCCGGGTACCTCAAGCACCACGGCAACTGGGAGCAGGCCTCGCGAGCCCTGGGGATCCACCGCAACACGCTTCGTCACCGCATCGGTCGCTGTACCCGTGCGCTCGGCGTCGACCTCGACGACCCGGACGTCAGTGCTGAGCTGTGGCTCTCGATGCGAGCGCGCGGTGTCGCCTGAAGGCCTGCCGACGCATGTACGTCAGGGCTTCACTCGTCGTGCGAGAGGTCGTCACCGTCGTGATGGTCGTGGGTGAGTCCGGTGCTGTGGTGGTGCGCACCACCGAAGGGCTGCGTCGGCTCGGGAACCCTGTCGCCCAGGAGCGGCTGTGCCGGGTCCCAGCGCGTGCCGTCGCGCTCGTCCTTGCGCTTGCGCGCGATCGCGGAGAGGGCTTCGAGGACGACGCGATTGGCGAGTGCAGCCGTGATGTCGGCGTGGTCGTAGGGAGGGCTGACCTCGACCACGTCGATGCCGACGACCGGCAGCTCGAGACAGATGCGGCGCACCGCGTCGAGCAGCTCGCGGGCAGAGAGACCGCCGGGCTCCGGCGTACCCGTGCCGGGCGCGTGGCCAGGATCGCAGACGTCGATGTCCACGGAGAGGAAGACGCCGTCGCACTCGTCGGTCGCGATGGCGAAGGCGTCGGTGAGGCACTGCTGCAGACCGCGGTGCACGATCTCCGTCATCTCGAACGATCGCATGCGCTGGCCGGCCATCCAGTCGAGAGTCTCAGGCGGTGGCCAGTAGCCGCGCAGCCCGATCTGGAGGAACCGGTCGCCGCGCAGAGCACCCGACTCGATGAGCCTGCGCATGGGCTGCCCATGTCCCCACAGCGAACCGAACTCGATGTCACCGGTGTCGGCATGGGCGTCGAAGTGGATCATCGACACGCGGCCGTGACCGAGGACGTTGGCCACGCCCTTCGCGTCGGGGAAGGCGATCGAGTGGTCCCCACCCAGCACCACCGGGATCGCACCAGCGCGCGCCACCTTCTCGACCGCGGCCTCGAGCGCCGGCAGCGCCACCTCGATGTCTCCGGAGTACATCTCGACATCGCCGGCATCGAGGACCCGCAGGTCGGCGAGCCCGTCCGTGCGCAGTGCCAGCGACGGGCGCGAGCCGTCATGCGGCAGGTAGTCGGTCATGCGGATGGCCTGGGGGCCGAACCGGGTGCCGGGACGATGGGACGTGCCGCCGTCGAACGGTGCACCGAGGACCACCACGTCGGCGCCGGCATACGTCGCCTCCTCGTCGAGATCGCACGTGGGAACCCCGAGGAAGCTGACGTCGGGCCCGAACTGGGCGCCGTAGCGGGTCATGGACTCGATACTAGGGCGACACCGGCCCTCCGACAGGGGTCACGGACATGTTCGGGGTGAGCGCACTGTGCTGGGGTGAGACTCCCCCGCCGTCCCCGTGACGGGGCGGCTGGTGACGGCCCACCTCGCCCGCCGGGATCCGCGACGTGGACGACGCCTTCGAACTGGCGGCGGAGGTGGCAGCCGCCCTGCTGGGTCGAGGAACCCCTCCGGCTCCATGGCGAGTCGGGCGATATCCCGGAAGCGATCCGTCCGCAACCCGTCGTATGGTCGCGCCATGGCCATCGCAAGGTTTCCCAGCATCGTCATCGACTGCCCCGACGCGGGCGCGCTCGCCGCGTTCTACGCCGCCCTCCTGGACTGGAAGATCGAGCCCGACGAGGGCTGGATCGACGTGCGCTCGGACTACGGGCAGTGCCTCAGCTTCCAGCCGGTCGAGGACTACCGGACTCCGGAGTGGCCCAGCCAGTCGGTGCCCCAACAGATGCACCTCGACGTCGTGGTCGACGACCTCGACAAGGCCGAGGCGGCCGTGCTCGAGCTCGGCGCGACCAAGCACGAGCACCAGCCGGGCACGACCTTCCGGGTCTTCCTCGACCCGGCCGGTCACCCCTTCTGTCTCTGCATGGACTGAACCAACGGCACCCGAGTCCTCAGTCGTGCGTCGGGAAGCCCAGGTTGAGCCCGGCGTGGCTGGGGTCGAGCCACCGTGAGGTGACCACCTTGCCGCGGGTGAAGAAGTGCACTCCCTCGATTCCGTGGGCGTGGGTGTCGCCGAACAGCGAGCTCTTCCAGCCTCCGAAGCTGTAGTAGGCCATCGGCACCGGGATCGGCACGTTGATGCCGACCATGCCGACCTCCACCTCGCTCTGGTAGCGCCGCGCGGCGCCGCCGTCGTTGGTGAAGATCGCGGTGCCGTTGCCGTAGGGGTTGCGGTTCACCAGCGTCAGTGCGTCGTCGTACGACGGAGCCCGGAGCACCGACAGAACGGGCCCGAAGATCTCGTCGCGGTAGATCGACATGTCCTGGGTGACGTGGTCGAAGAGCGTGGGGCCGAGCCAGAAGCCGGAATCCTCTCCCGCCACCGGCACCCCGCGACCGTCGACCACCAGCGACGCCCCCTCGGTGACACCGGCGTCGACGTACCCCGCGACCTTGTCCCGGTGCGCTGCCGTGACCAGCGGACCCATGTCGGGCTCCTCGCTCGCCGCGCCGTCGCCGGTGCGCAGCCCCTTCATCCGCTCGGCGATCTTCGCCACCAGCTCGTCGCCGGCCGGGTCGACGGCGACCACGGCGGAGACCGCCATGCACCGCTCCCCCGCCGAGCCGAAGCCGGCGTTGACCGCCGAGTCCGCAGCGAGGTCGAGGTCGGCGTCGGGCAGCACGACCATGTGGTTCTTCGCCCCGCCGAGCGCCTGCACCCGCTTGCCGTGGGCGGTTCCGGTCTCGTAGACGTAGCGCGCGATCGGGGTCGACCCGACGAAGGAGACCGCCTTCACCTCCTCGTGCGTCAGCAGCGCGTCGACCGCCTCCTTGTCACCGTGCACCACGGAGAACACCCCGGCGGGCAGGCCGGCCTCGGCCCAGAGCTCGGCGAGCAGCTGCGACGCCGACGGGTCCTTCTCGCTGGGCTTGAGCACCACGGCGTTGCCGGCCGCGATCGCGATCGGCACGAACCACAGCGGCACCATCGCCGGGAAGTTGAACGGCGAGATCACCGCGACCACGCCGAGCGGCTGGCGGATCGAGTAGACGTCCACACCGGTGGAGACCTGGCTGCTGTAGCCGCCCTTGAGCAGGTGCGGCATCCCGCACGCGAACTCGACGACCTCGAGGCCGCGAGTGACCTCGCCGATGGCGTCGGAGCGCACCTTGCCGTGCTCCGCGGTGATCAGCGCCGCGACGTCCTCCTTGCGCGCGGCGAGCAGCTCGCGGAAGGCGAACAGCACCTGGGTACGTCGGGTCAGCGACGTGGCGGCCCACTCGCGTCCCGCCGCTGCGGCGGCCTGCACGGCCTCGCCGACGACCTCGGTGGAGGCGAACGCCACCTGCCGGGCAACCTCTCCTGTGGCCGGGTTGTGCACGTCGCCCATGCGCGCGGGCTCCCCGGTCCACGGCTTGCCGGCGATCCAGTGGTTCAACAGTGACATCGGTGCTGCTCCCTACCAGTCGAGACCTATGAGTCGAATCCCAGGCCGAGGCGGTCCATCGCCTTCAGCCACACGTTCTGCCTGCCCCCGTTGGCGTCCATGCTCGCCAGCGAGCGGCGCGTCAGCTCGATGCCGGCCCACCGGGCCGGCTCGGGTGGGAACGGCACCGGCCGCTTCCGCACCATCTCCAGTCTCGTCCGGGGCGTGTCCAGCCCCGCGAGCAGGTCGAGCACCACCTCGCCGGCGAACCGGGTCGCCGCGACGCCGAGACCGGTGAAGCCCAGGGCGTAGCCGACCCGCCCGTGCATCGCGGTGCCGTAGAAGGCGGTGAACCGCGTGCAGGTGTCTATCACCCCGCCCCAGGCGTGGCTGAACGAGACGTCGACGAGCTGCGGGAAGGTGGTCGCGAAGTTGCGCGCCAGCACCTCGAAGGTCTCCTCGCGCTGCTCGTGCTCGGGGGCGATGCAGCTGCCGTAGTGGTAGATCGCGTCGTAGCCGCCCCACAGGATCCGGCCGTCGCGGGTCGTCCGGTAGTAGTGGAACTGGTTGCCGGCGTCGCCGATCCCCTCGCGCCCCTCCCACCCGATGGCCGAGCGCTGCGCCTCGCTCAGTGGCTCGGTCATGAGTGCGTAGTCCCAGACCGGCACCGTCATCAGCCGCAGCCTCCGCAGCAGCGGCTGGTAGGCATTGGTGGCCAGCACCACGTGCCGCCCCAGGACGTCACCAAGCGAGGTGCCGACGGCCACGCCGTGCGGCGTCTCGCGCAGTGCGGTCGCCTGCGTGCCCTCGGCGATGCGGATCCCGCGGGACAGGCAGGCGTCCCGGAGCCCCCACGCCAAGCGGGCCGGCTCGAGGATCGCCGCGTCCGGGTCGTGGATGCCGGCGAGGTACGTCGGCGAGTCGACGCGCTCGCGCAGCTCATCGGAGTCGAGCCAGGTGACCTCGAGCCCGCGCGCGCACATCGCGGCGTACTCCTCACGCAGCCAGTCGACCTCGTGCGGCCGGGTGGCGACGGCGAGCGATCCGGCCCGGACGAAGTCGCAGTCGATCGTGAGCTCCTCGACGGTGCGCTCGATCGCGTCGAGGTTCTCCCGGCTCATCTCGAGCAGCTGGTCCATCTCGTCGGGCCAGCGCGCCCTGCCGTTGCCGAAGCCGTGGGTCAGGCTGGCCTCGCAGAACCCGCCGTTGCGGCCGCTGGCCGCGTGCCCGCAGGTCTCGACCTCGAGCACCAGCACCTCCAGATCGGGGTCGCGCTGCTTGGCGAGCAGCGCGGTCCACAGCCCGAGGTAGCCGCCACCCACCACGACGAGGTCGGCGACGGCCGGTCCGTCGAGCGCGGGCAGCGGCTCCGGACGCGCCGGGTCGTCGAGCCAGTACGGCGTCCGGGTGGCCGCCCGGAGCGAGGCGGACACCGCACCGGTTCCGGCCGGGTTCATGCAGCCAGTGCCTTCTCCCGCCGGCGCCGGTTCATCTCGGCCCCGACCACGATCACGATCGCGATCACGAACATCAGCGTGCCGACCACGTTGACCTGCATCGGGACACCGCGCTGGGCGACACCCCAGACATAGATCGGGAACGTGGTCGTGTTGCCGGCGTTCAGGTTGGTGATGATGAAGTCGTCGAACGACAGCGAGAAGGACAGCAGCGCCGCACCCAGGATGCCCGGGAACACCAGCGGGAAGGTCACCCGCCGGAACGCCTGCGCCTCGGTGGCGTAGAGGTCCATCGCGGCCTGCTCGAGGTTGTCGTCCAGTCCCGCCAGGCGGGCCCGGACCGTGACCACGACGAAGGACAGGCAGAACAGGATGTGGGCGATCAGGATCGTGAAGAAGCCCAGCTGTCCGCCGAAGCCGCTGGCCACGAACAGCGCCAGCAACGAGGAACCCATCACGATCTCGGGCGAGGCCATCGGCAGGAAGATCAGCACGTTGGCGGTGGACCTGCCGTGGAAGCGGTGCCGGACGAGCGCGAACGCCATCAGGGTGCCCAGCAGCGTCGCGACCAGCGTCGCGAGCAGCCCGATCTGGATGCTCCGGCTCACCGCCGAGCACATGCTGGGGTCCGCGCAGGGGTTCAGCCAGTTGTCGAGGGTGAACTTGTCGAACTTGTAGATCAGCCTGCTCTTCGGCTCGTTGAAGCTCATCAGGATGATCACGGCGATCGGGATGAAGGTGTAGACGAGGACCAGCAGTCCCCCGATCAGGACCAGGTGCTTGCTGATCCAGCGGCCGAGTCGTTGCAGCGAGGAGGTCACACCAGGTCCTCCGTTCCTGCGCGGCGGACGTAGACCAGGACCAGCGCCAGGATGAGCACCATCAGCAGCACCGACAGGGCGCCGGCCGCCGGGTAGTCGTTGGCGTCGGTGAACAGGTTCTGGATGACGTTGCCGATCATCCGCTGGCCCGGGCTGCCCAGGAGCGTGGCGTTGATGTAGTCACCCACGGCCGGGATGAACGTCAGCAGCGTTCCGGCCACCACCCCGGGCAGGGAAAGTGGCCAGGTCACCTTGAAGAACCCGACGATCGGTCGCGAGTAGAGGTCGCCCGCGGCCTCGATGAGGCGGTGGTCGATCTTGTCGATGCTGGCGAACAGCGGCAGCACCATGAACGGCAGGAAGTTGTAGACCAGGCCCGCGACCACGGCCACCGGCGTGGCGAGGAGCCGGCCGTCGTCGCCGAGGATCTGCAGGAACTGCAGGGTGTTGACCACGAACCCGTCGTCGCGCAGCAGCAGCTTCCACGACAGGGTGCGGACCAGGAAGCTGGTGAAGAACGGCGCGATCACCAGCACCAGCATGAGGTTCTTCCACCGGCCGGACTTGAACGCGATCGCGTAGGCCAGCACGTAGCCGAGCACCAGGCAGATCAGGGTCGCGATGCCGGCGTACCACAGCGAGCGCAGCAGTGGCCGCCAGTACTCCTGCAGGGCGTCGACGTAGTTGCTGAACGCCCAGGTCATCTCGTAGCCCTGGAGCAGGTTGCCGTCGGGGTCGTAGAGGCTGGTTGCCAGCAGAGAGTAGAGCGGGATGACGAAGAAGACGAACAGCCACAGCGCTCCGGGGAGCATCAACCAGTAGCCGGTCAGCGAGCGCTTGCGCGGCTCGGCCGGCGACGGTTGCTCGGGCGGCGTCGACGGTGCGACCGGCGCCGCCGACGTGGAGGCGGTCACCCCCCGTCCTCCGTGTCACGTCCGGCCGTGGCGGACTGGGTGTGGTCGAGCAGGAAGGCGTACTCCGGCCGCCAGGACACGTCGACCTTCTCGCCCTGCGCGAAGATCCGCCTGCGTCCGGTGTTCTGCTCGAAGACCTGGATCTCCTGCCCCCACGGCATCCGGACGAGGTACTGCGTGCTCACCCCCACGAAGCTGACGTCGGTGATCACGCCGCCCGGGATGCTGTTCCCGGGCGCGTCGATGACCTCGCCCTGCTCGGCGATCAGCACCTTCTCCGGCCGGATGCCGACCCAGCCCTTGTCGTCGGCGGTTCCGCTGACGTGGGCACGTTGGCTGGGGATCGAGACGGTCGTGCCCTGCATGTCGATCTTCACGAAGTCGCCCTCGCGACCCTTGACCACACCCTCGATCAGGTTGGACTGGCCCAGGAAGTTGGCCACGAACGTGGTTCTCGGGTTGTCGTAGAGCTCGGCCGGTGCGCCCATCTGCTCGATCACGCCCTGGTTCATCACCGCGATGGTGTCGGCCATGGTCATGGCCTCCTCCTGGTCGTGGGTGACGTGCACGAAGGTCAGGCCGACCTCGATCTGGATCCGCTTGATCTCGATCTGCATCGAGCGGCGCAGCTTGAGGTCGAGGGCGCCGAGAGGCTCGTCGAGCAGCAGCACCTCAGGACGGTTGATCAGTGCTCGCGCCAGCGCCACCCGCTGCTGCTGCCCTCCGGAGAGCTGCGCCGGACGCTTCCGTGCCTGCTCGTCCAGCTCGACGAGCGCGAGCATGTCCTTGACCGCCGAGTCGACCTCCTTGCGCTTGCGACGGCGCAGCCCGAAGGCGACGTTCTCGAAGATGTCGAGGTGCGGGAACAGCGCGTAGTTCTGGAACACGGTGTTGACCGGCCGGCGGTAGGGCTTGTCCCAGGTGATGTCCTTGCCGCTGAGCTGGATGGAGCCCGAGGTGGGCGTCTCCAGCCCGGCCACCATCCGCAGCGTGGTGGTCTTGCCACAGCCGGAAGGCCCGAGCAGCGCGAAGAACGACCCGCTCGGGACGTCGAGGTCGATGGACTTCACGGCGGTGAAGTCACCGAACTCCTTGGTGAGGCTGCGCAGCCGCAGCCCGTCGTACGCCCCGGCGTCCTGCCCGGAGTCGGACCCCGTCGGAGCCTCAGCCACCTGTGACATCCGCCCACTCTCCCTCGAATCTCTCGTTCTGCGCCTCGTCGAGGACCATGAAGTCGAACGTCGCCTCCAGGTCCGCCTCGTCGGGGAATATCAGCTTGTTGTCCACGAGCGAGGGGTCGATCTTCTCCATCTCCTCGCGAGCGCCCACGACGGGACAGATGAAGTTCACCCATGCGGCCAGCTTCGCGGCCACGGCCGGCTCGTAGTAGTAGTTGATCCAGTCCTCGGCGTTCTTCTGGTGCTCGGCCTTGTTGGGCGCCAGCATGTTGTCGCTCCACAGCGACAACCCCTCCTCGGGGATCACGAACTTGATGTCCGGGTTGTCGAACTGCGCCTGGATCACGTCGCCCGACCAGGCTTCGGCCGCGACGATGTTGCCGGCGGTCAGGTCCTGGATGTACTCGTTCCCGGTGAAGGCGCGCACCTGGCCGCCGTCAACCACGCGCTGCAGGTTGTCGATCGCGTTGGCCCACTCGTCCTCGGTGAAGTCGTCCGGGTTCGCACCCTCGACGCGGAGCATGAACCCCATCGTGTCGCGCATCTCCGAGAGCAGGGTGATCTTGCCCTTCAGGTCCGGGCGCGTGATCAGCTCGTTGAAGCTGCCGACCGGCTTGGTCAGCTTGGCGTTGTAGGCCACGCCGGTCAGTCCGCTCTGCCACGGGGCGGAGAACTGGCGGTCGGGGTCCCACTGGCGGTCGCGCAGGGCCGGGAGCAGGTTCTGGTGGAGGTTGGGCACCCGCTGGGCGTCGAGCGGCTGGATCCAGCCGAGCCCGATCATCTTGGCCGCCATCCAGTCGGTCAGCACCATGATGTCGCGGTCGATCGGCTCACAGCCGCCGAGCTGGTTGCGCACCTTGGCGAAGAAGTCGGCGTTGTCACTGACGTCGTCGGTGTAGCTGACGTCGATGCCGGTGCGCTTCTCGAAGTCCATCAGGGTGTTGGACGACCCGTCCTCGGACGGATCGAGGTAGGCGGGCCAGTTGGAGACGATCAGCCTGCGCGTCTCCTCGGAGACGTCGGTCGCCTTGCACTCCGCGGGGTCCTGGGCCTGTGACGGCGTACCGAACAGCGGCAGCACCGCGGCGCTGGCGACCCCGAACGCGGCGAACCCCCCGGCCTTGAGGAACGTGCGTCGTGACGGCCCCCGCGCCGGACCCGAGCGCCCCGCACCGGAGCGACCGAGGTTGTTGGAAGCATTGCTCACCCGGACTCCTCCCGTACGCCGTCACGATGACACGGCGACCGGGCGCTCGCAAGCGATTCCGTTGCGTTTGTATCGAACAGCAACGAAACCATTTGGTAAGGGCGGGTTTGGATTGCGGTTTCGCGGCCGGACCACCACGATGGCGGCATGTCCGAAAAGAGCACCGCTGCCGGGAACGGTCCGCACGTCCTCGACGACGTCGCCAGGTCGATCATCGAGCAGCTGCAGCAGGACGGCCGTCGATCCTACGCGGCGATCGGCAAGGCCGTGGGCCTCTCCGAGGCCGCCGTACGCCAGCGGGTGCAGCGCCTCACCGAGAGCGGCGTGATGCAGATCGTCGCGGTCACCGATCCCCTGCAGCTCGGGTTCGACCGGCAGGCGATGATCGGCCTCAACGTCGAGGGCGCGCTCGAGCCTGTCGCCGAGGCGCTGGCCGCCATGGACGAGGTCGACTACGTGGTGATCACCGCGGGTGGCTTCGACCTCCTCTGCGAGGTGGTCTGCGAGAGCGACGCCCAGCTCCTCGAGTTGCTCTCGAACCGCGTCCGCGCCGTCCCCGGGGTGCGGTCGACCCAGACGTTCATGTATCTCAAGCTGGCGAAGCAGACGTACTCATGGGGAGCACGCTGACGCCGTACCGGTCGCTGTCGCTGTGGCACGACACGGCCGGTGAGGACTGGACGCCGCGGGCGGCACTGCCGGGCTCGACGTCGTGCGACGTCGTGGTCGTCGGCGCCGGGTTCACCGGGCTGTGGACGGCGTACTACCTGCGCAAGGCCGATCCCGGACTGCGGGTCGTCGTCCTCGAGGCCGAGGTCGCCGGGTTCGGCGCCTCGGGCCGTAACGGCGGCTGGTGCAGCGCCCTCTTCGCCACCGACTGGGACCGCCTCGTCGCCGAGTCGTCGGCCGCCGAGGCGCTGCGGCTCCACCGCGCGATGCAGGACACCGTCACCGAGGTGGGACGCGTGGTGGCGACCGAGGGCATCGACGCGGACTACCAGCGAGGCGGGACCGTCACGGTGGCCCGGACGCCGGTGCAGCTCACCCGGCTGCGCGAGCAGGTGGAGCTTGCCCGGGCTCGTGGCTTCGGCGAGGAAGACGAGCGGTTCCTCGACGCGACCGAAGCCCGGCAGCTGCTCGCAGCCCGCGACGTGGTGGGCGGTGCGTTCACCCCGCACTGCGCCGCGATCCAGCCGGCGAAGACCGTGCGCGGCCTCGCCCGGGTGGTGGCGTCGCTCGGGGCGACCGTGCACGAGCAGACCCGGGTGCGCTCGATCGCACCCGGCCGGGTCGAGACCGACCACGGGGCGGTCCGCGCCGAGGTGGTGGTGCGTGCCACCGAGGGCTACACAGCCGTGCTCCCCGGCGAGCGCCGGACCCTGGCGCCGGTCTACTCGCTGATGGTCGCCACCGAGCCGCTCCCGGACGAGGTGTGGGCACGGATCGGGCTCGCCGACCGGCCCACCTTCACCGACGGCCGGCACCTGATCATCTACGGCCAGCGCACCGCCGACGGGCGGCTGGCGTTCGGCGGTCGCGGGGCGCCGTACCACTTCGGGTCGCGCGTCCGGCGGTCGTACGACGCGGAGCCGCGCGTCTTCGCCGACCTCGAGCGCGTGCTGCGCACGATGCTGCCGCAGGTCGGCGACGCCCGGATCACCCACCGCTGGGGCGGCTGCCTGGGCATCGCCCGCGACTGGGCCACCTCGGTGGGGCTGGACCGGTCCACGGGGCTCGCCTGGGCCGGCGGCTACGTCGGCGACGGCGTGGCGACGACCAACCTCGCCGGCCGCACCCTCGCCGACCTCGTCACCGGCGCCGACAGCGACCTGGTCACCCTCCCCTGGGTGGGGCACCGCAGCCGCTCGTGGGAGCCGGAGCCCGTGCGCTGGCTGGGCATCAACGCCGGGCTGCGGGCCATGGGCGTGGCCGACGCCGAGGAGGAGCGGACCGGACGACCGAGCAGGGTGGCGCGGCTGATGGCACCCCTCATCGGGGGTCACTGATGCGGGGTTCGTGAACGCCGGCACCGATCCGTGGGAAGGGGCCATCCCGCGGGCCCGGGCCAACTAGGGTTCTCGTCAGGACCCCCGGGAGCCGCAGGTGATCAAGGGCGAGAAGGGCGTGGACGCCGACCGTCACGACTCGGTGCCCTCGCGCGCCTCCCGTCCGGTGCTCGACCCGGTCTCCAAGGCGATCATCGAGCAGCTGCAGCAGGACGGCCGTCGTTCCTACGCCGCGATCGCGCAGTCGGTGGGGACCACCGAGGCCGACGCCCGCGAACGGGTGCGCGACCTGATCGACTCCGGGGTGATGCAGATCGTCGCCGTGACCGACCCGCTCCAGCTCGGCTTCGCCCGGCAGGCGATGCTCGGCATCGTGGTCGACGGCGACCGCCGGGCCGTCGCCGCGACGATCGCCGAGGTCGACGAGGTCGACTACGTGGTGGTCACCGCCGGCGACTTCGACGTGCTCGCCGAGGTCATCGGGGTCAGCGACGCCCACCTGCTCGAGCTGGTGACAGCGCGGATCCGGCCGATCCCCGGGGTGCGCTCGATCCACACCTACCTCTACGAGGAGCTGCTGAAGCAGACCTACTCGTGGGGCGTCCGTTGACGCCTGACCCTGACGCCTGACCCTGACGACTAGCTCTGCACGTCGATCTGCCGGTCGGCGTACCACTTGCGCAGGACCTTCTTGTCGAACTTCCCGACGCTGGTGCGCGGCACCTCGTCGATGAAGGCGAAGGCCTCGGGCAGCTGCCACTTCGCGAACCTCTCCCCGAGGAACTCTCGCAGCTGCGCCGGTGTGAGCGTCGCACCCTCCCGCACCACGACCGAGGCCATCGGGCGCTCCTGCCACTTCTCGTCGGGTACGCCGATCACGGCGGCCTCGACGACGTCCTCGTGGGCCATCAGCGCGTTCTCGAGGTCGACCGAGCTGATCCACTCCCCGCCGGACTTGATCACGTCCTTGGCCCGGTCGGAGAGCCGAATGTAGCCGAGCTCGTCGATGGTGCCGACGTCGCCGGTGCGCAGCCAGCCGTCGTCGAACTTCTGGTCCACCTCGGGGTCGTCGGAGTTGTAGTAGCCCGCGGTCACCCACGGACCACGCACCTCCAGCTCGCCGACCGAGGTGCCGTCCCACGGCTGGATGCTGCCGTCGTCGGCGACGATGCGGCCCTCCACGCCGCACAGCACCCGTCCCTGGCTGCCGCGGTAGGTCCACTCCGCCTCGCCCTCGGCGCCCACCGGCGGGTAGCCCGCCGAAGCCACCGGCGAGGTCTCGGTCATCCCCCAGGCCTGGCGGACCAACAGGCCGTGGCGCTCCTGCAGTGCCTGCTGCAGCGAGACCGGTACGGCGGAGCCGCCGCACAGGATCAACCGCAACGAGTCCAGCTTCACGCCCTCGTGGGAGTCGAGGTAGCTGAGCACGTCGTTCCACACCGTCGGCACCGCGCCGGAGACCGTCGGGCGCGACTCCCGGATGAACCGCACCAGCGGCTCGGCCTGCAGCCAGCGGTCCGGCATGCACAGGGAGGCACCGCTCATCAGCGCGGCGTAGGCAAGTCCCCAGGCGTTGGCGTGGAACTGCGGCACGATCGGCAGCACCCGGTCGTGGAAGCTCAGCCCCGCGACGTTGCCGGTGCACACGGCCTGGGAGTGCAGCCACGCGGACCGGTGGCTGTAGACCACGCCCTTGGGGTTGCCGGTGGTGCCGCTGGTGTAGCACATCGCCGCGGCGGCGCGCTCGTCGATCTCCGGCCAGTCGAACTGCTCGGGCTGCCCGGCCAGCAGGTCGTCGTACAGCTGGACGTCCTTGCCGCTCGCCCGCAGCGAGTCGAGGTCGGCGGACGCTGCGTCCGGACCGGCGACGAGCACGTGCTGCACCGTCGCCATCTTGCCCAGCTGCGGCGCGAGCAGGCCGACCAGCGAGTCGTCGACGATGACGATCTGGTCCTCGGCGTGGTTGGCGATGTAGACGAGCTGCTCGGGGAAGAGCCGGATGTTCAAGGTGTGCAGCACCGCGCCCATCGAGGGGATCGCGAGGTAGGCCTCGAGGTGCTCGGCGTTGTTCCACTGGAAGGTCGCGACACGCTGGTCGCTGTCGATGCCGAGGGAGCGGAGCCCGTGCGCCAGCTGGGCGGCACGGCGACCCAGGTCGCGGTAGCTCTGCCGACGCGAGCCGTCGCCGGTGGCCGTGACCACCTCGGAGTCGGCGTGCACGGTGGTGCCGTGCGCCATCAGCGAGGCGATCGTGAGTGGAGCGTCTTGCATCGTGCTGCGCATGTGGGGTCCTCCGAGGGTCGTCCGGACGAGGTCAGGGCATCGGTGGGGCGTCGCCCGCAGCCTTGCGCACGACGGCCCCGATATCCAGACCTCGTCCGCCGCCCCTAGGGTCGTGGGCATGCCAGACCAAGGTGCGTTCACCACCCGCCCGACGTTGACCGGCACGTTCGGCATGGTCTCCACGACCCACTGGCTCGCCAGCCAGTCCGCCCAGCGCATGCTCGAGCTCGGTGGCAACGCCTTCGACGCGGCGGTGGCCGGCGGCTTCGTGCTGCACGTCGTCGAGCCGCACCTCAACGGCCCCGGCGGCGACCTGCCGGCCATCATCTCGACGGCGGCCGACCCGGCGCCGCGCGTGCTGTGCGGCCAGGGGCCCGCACCCGCTGCGGCGACGGCGGAGGCGTTCGAGCAGTTCGGGCTCGACCACGTGCCCGGCTCCGGTCCTGTGGCTGCCGCCGTCCCCGGCGCCGTGGACGCCTGGCTGCTGCTGCTCCGCGACCACGGGACGCTGCCGCTGCGCACCGTCATGGAGCCGGCGATCGGCTACGCCCGGGAGGGCCATCCGTTGCTGGGCGCGGTGGTGCACACCATCCACCGGGTGCGTGAGCTGTTCACTTCCCACTGGACGACCTCCGCCGACCTGTGGCTGCGCGACGGCCAGGTGCCCACGAGCGGCGAGGTGTTCGCCAACGCGACGTACGCCGGGGTGCTGCAGCGGCTCGTCGAGGCCGGCGAGGCCGCCGGCGCGGAGACCGGCGCGCAAGCGCAGGCAGCGCGGGAGGAGTGGGGTCGTGGCTTCGTCGCCGAGGCGGTGGAGCGCTTCCGCACCACCGAGTGGCGCCACTCCGGTGGGCAGGTGTTGCCGGGGCTGCTCTCCGGAGCCGACATGGCGGCGTACTCCGCGACCTGGGAGCAGCCGGTGACCTCGCACTGGCAGGGCGTCGAGGTCGCCAAGACCGATCTCTGGGGTCAGGGCCCTGCCCTGCTGCAGGTGCTGGCAATGCTCGACTCGCTCGGCCCCGAGGCGCTCGACCCCGGCACGGCCCCCGGAATGCATGCCGTGGTGGAGTGCTGGAAGCTCGCGATGGCCGACCGCGAGGCGTGGTTCGGCGACAACAGCCCGCTCACGACCGCCGACCTGCTCGCGCCGGACTACGTCGCGGCGCGCGCTGCACTCGTGGGTGAGCAGGCCGACTTCTCGCTTCGGCCGGGGAGTCCCGGGGGGCGCGAGCCCCGCCTCGCCGGCCACGTCCGCAAGCTCGTCGAGGGCCGCGACACCGGTCGCACCGAGGACGTCACCACCGGTGAGCCGACCGTGCGCCGAGACGGCTCCACCCGCGGGGACACCTGCCACATCGACGTCGTCGACCGCTGGGGCAACATGATCAGCGCGACCCCGAGCGGCGGCTGGCTGCAGAGCTCGCCGACGATCCCGGAGCTGGGGTTCTGCCTCGGCACCCGGTCGCAGATGTTCTGGCTCGACCAGGGGCTCCCCGGATCGTTGGTGCCCGGGGCGCGCCCGCGCACCACCCTGACGCCGACACTGGTGCTGCGCGACGGGGCACCCGTCCTCGCCTGTGGCTCCCCCGGTGGCGACCAGCAGGACCAGTGGCAGTCGCTCTTCCTGCTGCGGCACGTCGTCGGCGGGATGAGCCTGCAGGAGGCGATCGACGCCCCGATGTTCCACACCGAGAGCTTCCCGGGCTCCTTCCACCCCCGCGAGATGAGCCCGGGCGAGGTCGTCGTCGAGGACCGGATCGAGTCCGAGGTGCTCGGTGCGCTGGCCGACCGGAGCCACCTGGTCACGAAGGCAGGCCCGTGGTCCCTGGGCCGGATGTGCGCGGTCAGTCGCGACCCGCGAACCGGCGTACTGGCCGCTGGGGCCAACCCTCGCGGCATGCAGGGGTACGCCGTCGGACGCTGACGCGGGCACTGAGCACCGTCGCGGACGCGGGTGCCGCGGCCGGGCGCGTCGTGAGTCAGCGCAGGCCGCGGAGGGTGCGCTGGAACGGTTCGGTCACGTCGCCGTCGGCCACGTAGCGCCATGGGTAGTCGCTGACCCGGCCCGCCAGTGCGTCCCCGACGCTCCTGGCCTGGTCCCCCATACCGGCGGAGGACAGCGCGAACAGGAAGGTGTTGAGGTCGCGCACCCGCCAAGGTGCGTCGAGGTCCTCGCACCGCGAGTAGGCCGCCCAGGACAGGTCGAGCTGGTTGCGGACCATCTCGGCGTCCCACATCCGGCGGGCGCCCTCGGCGTCGGGCGCGGCCGAGGCGGCGAGCCGACTGGTCCAGATCTCGACGAGGGCCTCGGGAGGAAGTCCGTGGAGCACGGAGCCGGCCGGATGGCCCTCGCTGCACTGCCAGGCGAAGCGCAGCGCGAGCTCTTCACCGCCTCCCCACTTCGGCGTGAGGTGCCGCAAGGCGTGGGAGTGGCCGCGCCGGTGGGTCGGGGCAACGGTGCGCAACCTTTCCAGCCGTGCGAGCGTCGTTTCGAGCGGGCGCCCCAGTCCACGAGAACAACTGACGAGGTACCAGAGCGGCACCTCGTCCTCCGGGATCTCAAGGGTCAGGACGTCGAGCTCCTCCTCGGCACGCTCGAGCAGTCCTTCGAAGTCCACCAGCTGTCCCTCGACGGTCAGCGAGGTGACGGCCCGGCCCCGGGCCGTCCACGCGTCGTCGTGCATCCGGACGGCACGCAGGAGCCGAGTGGTGGCGTCGTCGGGATCCGCCTGCTCCAGCACCTCGGGGAGTCCCGGGTGGAGTCCGATTGCGTGGACCGCGTGTGCACGGGACTCGGGCTGCCCGGCACGAGAGGCGAGCAGCTCCGCCACTGCCGGGAGCCCCAGAGACCCGCCCAGCAGATCGGCCAGCTGCTCGTCCCCGGCCGACAACGTGGCGTGCGCGGACAGCTGAGCAGGGCGACGCCTCCATGGGGACATGCGGCGGCCGTACCCCCGCCGGCGCATCGCTAACTGCGCGGTTGCGGCGGCACCATCACGGCGTTGAGAGCCAGCGCCTTGGCCCGGTCGCCCTTGACCTTGAGCGCGCCGGTCAGCACGC
>DASSLA010000123.1:0-11946 GCA_035689885.1 Marmoricola sp.
TTCGCGCTCGGTGACTACGAGTGGATGCTCGCCTTCGAGGCCGACGAGCTGCACCGCATCGTCGACCTGATGCGTCACCTGCGCGGGTCCGAGACCCGGCGACACGTGCGTGAGGAGGTGCCGTTCTACACCGGTCGGCGCCGTACGCCGACCGAGCTGGTCACCGCCCTGCCGTGACGATCAGCCGGCCTGCTGGTCGACCGACTCCAGGGTCATGCTGATCGAGTTGATGCAGTAGCGCAGGTCGGTGGGGGTGCCGTAGCCCTCACCCTCGAAGACGTGACCCAGGTGCGACCCGCAGTTCGCGCAGCGCACCTCGGTGCGCACGCGACCGAGGCTGCGGTCCTCGATGTATTGCACGCGGTCCTCGGCCAGGGGCGCGTAGAACGACGGCCAGCCACAGTGCGAGTCGAACTTCGTCTCCGACCGGAACAGCTCGGCCCGGCAGGCGCGGCACCGGTACACGCCGACGTCCTTGGTGTCGGTGTACTCACCGGTGAACGGCGCCTCGGTGCCCGCCTGGCGCAGCACCTTGTACTCCTCGGGGGACAGCTGCTGCCGCCACTCCTCGTCGGTCTTGTTCACCTCGTACGACATGGGGTACACGGTAGTCGGATTCCCCAAGGCAGCGCGGTGGAGCCACATTGCGGGCCACGGGGTTGACTCGATCGAGTGTACGCTTGTTCACTGACGTGGCGGCGGACGAGAGATGGGAGGACCCGGCCTGATGGTCGCAGGGAATGTCGCGGACAAGGTCGCCGACAAGGTCGCCGACAACGTCAGCTGGACCAGCGTCCGCAAGCTCGGGTCCCGCCTCACCACCCCGCTCTCCCCGGACGACTACCTCTCGCTGGTCAACCCGCTCTGGACCGCGCGCGAGCTCCGCGGCCGCGTGGAGAAGGTGATCAAGGAGACCGAGGACGCGGCCACCCTGGTGATCCGGCCCGGCTGGGGGTGGCACTGGGACCACAAGCCCGGCCAGTACGTCGGCATCGGGATCCAGGTCGACGGCAAGTTCCACTGGCGCTCGTACTCGCTGTCCTCCCCGCCCAAGCGTTCGGGCCGTACCATCGCCATCACCGTGCGGGCGATGCCGGAGGGCTTCCTCTCCTCCCACCTGGTCGAGGGGCTGGAGCCCGGCACCATCGTGCGGCTCGCCGCGCCCAGCGGTGACTTCGTGCTGCCCGAGCCGCCTCCCGAAAGGATCCTGTTCCTGGTCGGCGGCAGCGGGATCACCCCGGTGATGGCGATGCTGCGCACCCTCGACCGGCGCCACACGATGCCCGACGTGGTGCTCGCCTACAGCTCGCCCACCAAGGACCGGATGATCTTCCGCGACGAGCTGGTCGAGATGTCGCAGCGCCACGACAAGCTGCAGATGCACGAGCAGCACACCGACGTCGACGGCATGCTCGAGATGTCCGACCTCGACCGGGTGTGCCCCGACTGGCGCAAGCGCGAGACCTGGGCGTGCGGTCCCGGACCGATGCTCGACGCCTGCGAGGAGCACTGGCGCGAGGCCGGGCGCGAGGACTCCCTTCACCTCGAGCGCTTCACCCTCGACCTCGGCGGTGACGGGGCCGAGGGCGGCACGATCACCTTCCGCAACTCCAACAAGACCCACGAGGCCGACGGCGCCACCACCGTGATGGAGGCGGGGGAGGCAGCCGGCATCGGGATGCCCTACGGGTGCCGAATGGGCATCTGCCACACCTGCACCCTGACTCTCATCGAGGGCGCCGTGCGCGACCTGCGCAGCGGCGAAGAGCTCACCGGGCCCAACGAACCGATCCAGACCTGTGTCACTGCAGCAGCCGGTGACTGCACGCTCGACATCTGACGAGAGGACACCCGAGAGCATGGCCATTGCCGACGTCAAGGAGTACACCCACCTCAGCGAGGAGGACGTCAACGAGCTCGGTCGCGAGCTCGACGCGATCCGGGCCGAGATCGAGGAGTCGCGCGGTGACGCCGATGCGGCGTACATCAACCGGCTGATCAAGATCCAGCGCGGGCTCGCCGCCGCCGGGCGGGTGACCCTGTTCGCGAGCAAGTGGAAGCCGGCCTTCTACGCCGGCGCCGGGATGCTCGCCGCGGCCAAGATCCTGGAGAACATGGAGATCGGCCACAACGTGATGCACGGCCAGTGGGACTGGATGAACGACCCCGAGATCCACTCCAGCACCTGGGAGTGGGACACCGCCCAGCCGGCCGAGCAGTGGAAGCACAGCCACAACTACGTGCACCACCAGTTCACCAACGTCCTCGGCTACGACAACGACATCGGCTACGGCATCCTCCGGATGGCGCGCGAGCAGAAGTGGAACCCGGCCAACCTCGGGCAGCCGGTCTACAACGCCCTGCTCGCCACCCTGTTCCAGTGGGGCGTCGCGCTGCACGACCTCGACATCGAGGCGATCCGCAAGCGCGAGAAGGACCCCAAGGTCATGAAGAAGCAGCTCAAGCAGATCTGGCGCAAGGTGCGCCGGCAGGTCGGCAAGGACTACATCTTCTTCCCGGCCCTGACCGGACCGGCGTTCGCGCACACCGCCGCGGCCAACGGGCTGGCCAACCTGACCCGCAACCTGTGGTCCTACATGATCATCTTCTGCGGCCACTTCCCCGACGGGGCGCTGCACTTCACCGAGGAGGAGATCGAGGACGAGACGCGAGCGGAGTGGTACCTGCGCCAGATCCTCGGCGCGGCCAACTTCACCGGCAGCCCGTTGCTGCACATCGCGTCGGGCAACCTCGGTTACCAGATCGAGCACCACCTGTTCCCCGACCTGCCGAGCAACCGGTACGCCGAGATCAGCGACCGGGTCCGGCCGCTGTGCGAGAAGTACGGCATTCCCTACACGACGGGACCGCTGCACCGGCAGTACGGCCAGGCGCTGCGCACGATCATGAAGCTGTCGCTGCCCAACCGGTTCACCGAGTCCGACCGTCGCGACGGGCCGCACAGCCCGGAGGTGCCGCGCGGCCGGCGCCGGGACGACCAGCGTCCGGTGCGGCGCACCGAGACCGGGGTGTGGGCCTCACGGGCGTCGGCATGATCGACATGCCGGCCGGCGGTCTCGGCGACCTCCCGTTCGCCAGCATGGGGGACCTCGGGCTGGACCGTCGCAAGGTCACCCAGTGCGCGCTGAGCCGCATCTGCGGCGTGTGTGGCGAGAGCCTGGCGCGACCCGTGCACTTCCTCGGCAGCGCGGAGGAGGCCGACCGCAACGCCTTCCACTTCCCCCCGACCCACGAGTCCTGTGCCGTGCTTGCCCTCGACGTGTGGGGGACGTCGAGTGCGGCGTTGGGCCACCAGCATGCTCCGGAGGAGTGGGCACTGGTGACCACGTCGGGCTTCGAGTACGTCCGCCCCACTACCGAGTGGGAGGACCGCCGCGCGGTCTTCGCGCCCAACTCGGTGATCGCGGAGCGACGCGTGCCCGCGAGCGTGGCCCGCCCGTAGGGACTCGGTCCACGTTCCGGGGCAGTAGGTTGCGGCCATGGCCACTCCTGCCGCCGAGGTCGACGCCGACGGACAGCCGGTCAGGGTCACCAGCCCCGACCGGGTGATCTATCCCGCCACCGACTCGACTCCCAAGGTCACCAAGCTCCAGGTCGTGGAGTACTACGTGTCGGTCGGCGAGGCGATCATGCGCTCGCTGCAGGACCGTCCCACTGCGTTGGAGCGGTGGACCTCCGGGGTGCACCCGGGCATCAAGCTCGCGACCGGCCGTGGTGACCGGAGCGACGCGTTCTACAGCAAGCGGGTGCCCAAGGGGGCTCCGTCGTACGTCGAGACCACGCGGGTGACCTTCCCCAGCGGTCGCACTGCCGACGAGGTGTGCGTCACCAACCTGGCGACCGTCGGGTGGTGCGCGCAGATGGGCACGGTCACCTTCCACCCGTGGCCGACGCGCAGCCCGGACAACGACCACCCCGACGAGCTGCGGATCGACCTCGACCCCCAGCCGGGCACGACGTTCGCCGACGCCGTGCGCGTCGCCGGGGTCGCGCGCGAGCTGCTCGAGGAGCACGGGATCACCGGTTACCCCAAGACCAGCGGCAACCGCGGCGTGCACATCTATGTCCGCATCGAGCCGCGGTGGGAGTTCGTCGACGTGCGCCACGCCGCGATCGGCTTCGGTCGGGCGCTGGAGAAGCGCGACCCCGGCGTGACCACGAAGTGGTGGAAGGAGGAACGCGGGGAGCGCATCTTCGTCGACTACAACCAGAACTGCCGCGACCGCACGATCGCGGCCGCCTGGTCGCTGCGGCCATTGCCGGGCGCCCCCGTCTCCACGCCGATGACGTGGGCGGAGCTCGCCGGGCTGGACGACCCCCGGCAGTTCAACCTGTTCAGCGTGCCGGAGCGGCTCACCGACGGGGACCCGTGGCGGGCGATCGACGACACCCAGCACTCGATCGAGCCGTTGCTGCAGCTGTATGAGGAGTCCGGCGAGGGCGAGGCGCCGTACCCGCCGGACTACCCGAAGATGCCGGGGGAGCCGCCGCGGGTGCAGCCGTCGAAGAAGGTCGCAGAGCACTGGGACGCGGAGGGCAACCGGGTCGAGGACTGATCCGTCGGGGCTTCCGGGGCATCCGGGGCAAACGGCGCTCGACGCTGCCCGATGTGCGGCATGATGTCCTGAAATGTCGCATTTCGTGCCTGGAGACTCGTGATGAACAAGCTCGCCGTCATGGCCATGGCCTTGTTGCTGGCCTGCGGGATGACCGCCGTGTCCGACGCTCGGCCGGCCCCGGCGCGGGCCGCGGCATCCACCCCCACGACCATGCGGGTGGCGAGCTTCAACATCCAGAGCGTCAGCCTGGACAAGACCGTCGGGAACCAGCGGCCGTGGCGCCAGCGCCGGGCCACGGTCGTCTCCCAGATCATCCGGGAGAGGGTCGACGTCCTCGGCGTCCAGGAGGCCAACCCCAGCAAGACGTTCGCACCCCGGCTCATCGACGGTCTCAACCAGTTCCGCGACCTGCAGATCGGCTTGAACAAGGCCGGCGGCAGCTACGCGCTGACGAATCCACACCCCTACAACTGCCTGAACTCGGGGACGACGTACAAGTGCGTCTACCGGAACAGGCAGGCGTCGCACGGGGATCGCATCCTGTTCGACAGCCGGAAGCTCGCCCTCGTCTCGCAGGGGGCGACCCGCTACACGGTGCAGGGCCCCGGGGCGGACCCGCGGTTCGTGGTCTGGGCGGTGCTGCGCGTCCGGGCGACGGGGGAGACGTTCCTGTTCGTCAACACCCACCTGCGCGCCGGCGCTGCGGCGACCCGACGCTCGCAGTGGTACCAGCTGATGTCGCGGGTCAAGGCGCTCGCCGGGACACGGCCGGTGGTGATCGTGGGCGACTTCAACGTCCAGAAGTTCGACCCGTTGTCGATCGAGATGCTGCCGGCGATGCGCCGGGCTGGTCACGGTGACGTGCTCAACCAGGAGTACGCCGTGAATCCCATCGCGGCGCCGCGGGCGCTCAGGACGGTCAACGGCTGGTTCAACACCTGGAACCGCCTCGACCGCGACGTGCGTGCTACCAGCTACTACAACCGACGCGACAAGGCCGGCAACAACATCGACTGGATCTTCGCCTCCGACACGCTGCGTGTCGACGAGTGGAAGGTCGTCATCAATTGGGACCCGGCGACAATGCAGGTCCGCGGGACATTTCCCTCGGACCACAACATGGTGCGTGCGACGCTGACCCTGCCCTGAGCGGGAACGAGTCGGCACCCGGTCCTCGCCCCAGCGCTCAGCGACGCAACCCGTCCACGAACGCCCGCAGGGCCGGGAGGTCGAAGCCGTCGATCGGCGTCACCTCGGCGGGGTGCAGCTCGCGGACGACGAGGGACGCGACCGGCTCGCCGAGGGTGGCTGCGAGCGCGCGCCGCCCCAGCAGCTGCCGCGACTCGTCGGGCAGGGTCTCCACCAGCGGGTGGTAGAGGCTCACCGCGAGGCCGCCGCCGGCGACGCGGGCACCGACCAGCACGCGTGCGAGGTCGACCTCGAGGCCGTCGACCTCGACGGTCGCCGTGGCGAGGTCCTCGACGGGAGGCTGCGCGGGTGGGAGCCGGTCCCGCCGGCGTCGGAAGAGGGCCACGTCAGACGCCGGTCAGGCCTTCGCCCTCGCCGGACTGCTCCTCGAAGGTCTCGTGCTCGAGCAGGTGCAGCACCGGGACGCCCAGCTTGCGCCGTGCCTTGGAGGTCCAGTCGACGTGGAAGAACTCACTCACCACGTGGGGGCGGGTCAGGATGATCACCTCTCGGGCGTCCACCTCGGAGACCTTGGCCACCAGCGCATGGATCGGGTCGCTCGTCACGGGCTCACCGATGGCGCGACCACCCGCACGCTCGATCGCCGCGACCGTGGTGTTCACCCCGCTGCGGCAGTTGTCGAGCAGCTCCTTGCGCAGCTCCTCCAGGTCCGCGTCGGGCAGGGCCATCGTCGGGGCGGCCATGATCTCGCCGGTGCCGAGGGTGCCCATCGCACTCTCGATCCGGGTCGAGGCGTCCTCGACGGGCATCAGCACGTGGTAGAGGACCGGGTCCTCGATCTCCTCGTGCAGGGCGCGCACGTTCTGCGCGTCGGTGTCGGTGAACGGCTGCTCGATCAGCAGCACCACGTCGTAGTCGGTCACGATCCACCTCCCGGAGGGGTCACACCGAGAACTCTAGTGAGTTCGTAGCTCACCGGCTCCTCGAGCTGTTCGTAACCGCAGGACTCCGGGTCTCGGTCGTCGCGCCACCGCTTGAAGTGCGCCGTGTGTCGGAACCGCCGACCCTCCATCGCGTCGTACTTCACCTCGAGCACGCGCTCGGGACGCAGCGGTGTGAAGGACAGGTCCTTGCCGGCACTCCACCGGCTCTGCGTGCCCGGGACCCGGTCCGGGTTGGCGATGGCCCATTCCTGCCACTTGCCCCAGGGGTGGTCGGCGATGTCGCACTCCAGGGACCGCAGCTCCTCCAGCAGCTCGGCGCGACGCTTGTCGGTGAACGAGGCCGAGACACCGACGTGCTGCAGCTCGCCGTCGGCGTACAGCCCGAGCAGCAGGGACCCCAGCAGTGGACGCTGCGGCGTGGAGGTCTTGTGCAGCCGGTAGCCGGCGACCACGACGTCGGCGGTGCGCTCGTGCTTCACCTTGAGCATGGTGCGCGCGTTCTCCTCGTACGGCGCCCCCAGTGGCTTGGCGATCACCCCGTCGAGCCCGGCTCCCTCGAACTGCTCGAACCACGACTGCGCCTCGTCGGTGCCGGTGGTCGTCCGGGTCAGGTAGACCGGTCCGTCGAGCCCCGCGAGCGTCTCCTCCATGCGCCGCCGACGGACCGAGAACGGCTCCTTGACCAGAGACGTGTCGTCGAGGGCGAGCATGTCGAAGGCAACGAAGCTGGCCGGGGTCTTCTCCGCCAGCATGTTGATCCTCGACTCGGCCGGGTGGATGCGCTCCTGGAGCACCTCGAACTGCAGCCGGGGCCCGATCGCCACGAAGAGCTCGCCGTCGAGGACGCACCGTTCGGGGAGCTGTCGCTTCACCGCCTCCACGATCTCCGGGAAGTAGCGGGTGAGCGGCTTGGTGTTGCGCGAGGTGAGCTCGACCTCGTCGCCGTCGCGGAACACGATGCAGCGGAATCCGTCCCACTTGGGCTCGAAGGACAGGCCGCCCGCAAACTTGCCCGGGTCGGGGATGCCCTTCACGGACTTCGCGAGCATCGGCCGGACGGGGGGCATCACGGGCAGGTCCATGCCGAAACCCTAGCCATCCCGACACCTGGGCAGCGCGGGTCTGGACCAGCACGGCGCCGTGATTGACCGGCCCACCCCGCGGGTGTCGAGTGGAAGGTCCACGCAATGGGAGGCAGAGATGGCCAAGGCAATGATCAAGGTGTCCTACTCGGTCGAAGGGCTCAAGGGAGTGAAGAAGGCCGGGGGCACCAGCCGGGTCAGCGCCGTGGAGAAGGCACTCGCCGGCGTCGGAGGCACGCTCGAGTCGTTCTACTTCGCGTTCGGGGCCGACGACGTCTACGTCGTCGCCGAGGTGCCGGACCAGGCGGCTGCGATGGCGATGGCCGCGACGGTCGGGAGCAGCGGCGCCGTGACCCACTACGAGACCATCTTCCTGATGACGCCCGCCGAGGTGGATGCCGCACTGGGCACGACCATCGACTACGCGCCGCCGGGCTCGTAGCCCCGCGCCCGGGGCGGGCGGGTCGACGACGCTCCTTCGAGTGCGCTCGGAGCGCGCGCCGGGTGCGACATACTCGCCCGCATGACCTACGCGCTCACCGATGCCCTCCGGCTCCCGAAGGGCGCGGTCGACCTGTCCGCGATCGACCCCGACGCCCGGCACGGGTTCGACGGCGACAAGCGGGCGGGGAAGAGCGCCCTGGAGGGGATGGCGGACGAGCTCGCCGACCTGCAGGAGAAGCTGTTCGCCCACGCCTACACAGGTGGGCAGCGCCGCGTGCTGCTGGTGCTGCAGGGCATGGACACCGCCGGCAAGGGGGGCGTGATCGAGAAGGCGGTCGGCCTGCTCAACCCGCTGGCGATCCAGCTGACCGCGTTCCGCAGGCCGACCGAGGAGGAGCTCGCCCACGACTTCCTGTGGCGCATCGAACGGGCGCTGCCCGACGCCGGCGAGGTGGGCGTGTTCGACCGCTCGCACTACGAGGACGTGCTGGTCGGCCGGGTCCGCGAGCTCGCCCCGCCCGAGGAGATCGAGCGTCGCTACCGGACGATCAACGACTGGGAGAAGGGTCTCGTCGACGGCGGCACGGTGGTCGTGAAGTGCATGCTGCACATCTCGCGCGAGGTGCAGAAGGAGCGCCTGCTTGCCCGGCTCGACGACCCCGAGAAGCAGTGGAAGTTCAAACCGGCCGACGTGGACGAGCGCCAGCTGTGGCCGGCGTACCAGAGGGCCTACGAGGCCGCCCTCGAGCGCTGCAACACCGACCACGCCCCGTGGTACGTCGTACCGAGCGACACGAAGTGGTACCGCAACTGGGCCGTCGCCACCCTGATCCTGGAGGCGCTGCGCGGGATGCGGCTGGAGTGGCCGGCGCCCGACTACGACGTCGAGGAGCAGCGGCGGCGGCTCGAGGAGGAGAACGCGGCGCGATGAGGCACGTCCGCGCCACCCGTTACGTCACACCCCTGCGCGAGGGCGGGTCGCTGCCCGGGGTGGTGGAGGCCGATGACCTCGGCACCTATGTCTGCAAGTTCCGCGGCGCCGGCCAGGGCGTCCGCGTGCTGGTTGCGGAGGTCGTGGTTGCCGGGGTCGCCCGGCTCGTCGACGTGCCCGTGCCCGACCTGGTGACGGTCGACCTGGCTCCGGAGATCGGACGCTACGAGGCCGACGAGGAGGTCCAGGACCTGCTCACCGCGAGCATCGGGCTCAACCTGGGCGTCGACCTGCTGCCCGGCGCGTTCGGCTACGACACGTCCTGCGAGCCCGAGCCCGACCTGGCCGGGCGGATCCTGTGGCTGGACGCCTTCACGGCCAACGTCGACCGGTCCTGGCGCAACCCCAACCTGCTGCTGTGGCGGGGTGCGCTCCACGCCATCGACCACGGCGCGGCGCTCTACTTCCACCACGCCTGGCCCGGGGGAGCGGGCTCGCCCGAGCGGTTCGCCGGGCAGGCGTACGACGTCAGCGAGCACATCCTGCGCCAGCACGCCGCCGAGGCCGCCGCCCAGGACGCCGAGCTGGCGTCGCGGATCACCCCGAGGGCGCTGACCGGCGTAGTCGCCGAGGTGCCCGACGAGTGGCTCGAGCCGGTCCCGGGCGCCGAGACCCCCGACGCACTGCGGGCACGCTACGTCGACTACCTCGTGGCCCGGCTCACCGGCGAGCGCCCGTGGCTGCCGCGGGCGGAGGTCGTGCGGTGAAGGGCTACCAGTACGTCGTGCTGCGCTGCGTGCCGCGCGTCGACCGCGAGGAGTTCGTCAACGTGGGCGTGGTGCTCTTCTGCGACGCCGACGACTTCCTCGCCTCCGCCTCCCGCGTCGACGAGGATCGGCTGCTCGCCCTCGACCCCGACCTCGACGTGGGTGCCGTGTGCAAGGCGCTCGACGCCGTGGAGCAGGTGTGCCGCGGCGAAGCACACGTCGACTTCGGGCTCGGTTCCCGCGCGACCGCCTACGGCGAGCGCGCGGGCAAGGACGACCCCAGCTCCCGGTTCGGGTTCCTGCGCGCGCCCCGGAGCACCGTCGTACAGCCCGGTCCCGTGCACGGCGGCCTCACCGACGACCCCGCGGCCGAGCTCGAGCGGCTCCTCGCGGCGTACGTGCGCTGACCGGTCTCGGTCAGACCCAGCCCTCAGACCGGGACCAGCTCCACCGCACCCACCGCGTAGCGGGCCAGGATGGTGCGCGCCAGCTCGGGGTCCGCACCCAGCGGATCGGAGACGGCGACGGCACCGGCCTCCCTGGCCAGCTCGGCAGCGCGGTCGGGCAGGAAGCCCGGCGCGAGGAACATCGACGCGACCGCGACGTGCCGGCGCCCCTCGGCGCGGAACGCGCGCACAGCCTCGCCGGTCGCCGGCGGTGCGGCGGAGGCGAACGCGGCGGTCACCGGCAGCTTGTGCCGAGCTCCCCACACCCGCGCCAGCCGGCCGACGGCCTGGTTGGCGAGCGGGTCGGAGGAGCCGGCCGTGGCCAGCACCAGCGCGTCGAGCTCACGGACCCGGGCAGCGCTGAGCGCGTCGCGCAGGCGGCGGTCCAGCACGTCGAGGAAGGTCGGCTCGTGGCCGAGGATCTTCGTGATCCGGATCTGCAGGCCCTCGTGACGCGCAGTGGCCTCGGCGACGGCGTTCGGCACGTCGACGTTGGCGTGGTACGCGTCGCTGAGCAGCAGCGGCACCACCACGATCTCGTCGTGGCCGGCCTTCACCAGCCGGTCGACGACCGTGCCGAAGGACGGCCGCGACAGCTCGAGGAATGCCGGCTCGATGCGCAGGTCCGGCCGCATGGTGCGGGTCTCGTCCACGAGCGCCTTGATGGTGGCGGCCGAACGGGCGTCCCGGCTGCCGTGGGCGAGGGCGATCAAAGCTGGAGCGGTCATGGCGATCCGTCTCCCTTCGTGCTCGTGCGTCGGACGCCGTTGTCCTCGGCTGTGTTGGGTGGGGCGGTGTTGCGTTGCTGTGCGGTCACTGGTGGATCCCGCACTCGGTCTTCTCTGTGCCGGCCCAGCGACCGCTGCGCGGGTCCTCGCCGGGGGCGACACGCTGCGTGCAGGGCCAGCACCCGATGGAGGGGTAGCCGTCGTACTGCAGGGGGTTGACCAGGATCCCGTTCTCGGCGATGTACTTCTCGACGTCCTCGTCGGACCACCGCGCGAGCGGGGAGACCTTGACCTTCTGCTTCTTCTCGTCCCAGCCGACGACCGGGGCGATCACCCGGTTGTGGGTCTCGGCCCGGCGCAGCCCGGTGGCCCACGCGTCGTAGCCGGCGAGTCCCTCGGCCAGCGGCTGCACCTTGCGCAGCGCGCAGCACCTGTCGGGGTCGCTGGCGAAGAGGTCCTTGCCGTGCGTCGCGTCCTGCTCGGCGACGGTCAGCGAGGGCTTCAGGTCGACCACGTTGACCGGCATGGTGGCCGCCACGGCGTCGCGGGTGCCCATCGTCTCGGCGAAGTGGTAGCCGGTGTCGAGGAACACCACGTCGATTCCGGGGGCCACCCGCGAGGCGACGTGGGAGAGCACCGCGTCGCTCATCGACGAGGTCACGCAGAAGCGCTCGCCGAAGGTGGCGACCGCCCACTCGATGATGTCCTCCGCCGGCGCGAGCTCGAGCTCGGCGCCGACGTGCTGGACGATCGCCTTGAGCTCGTCGGTGGTGCGCCCCTTCGTCTCCGACCCGCGACGGGCGCGTGCGGCCAGGGTGCTCGGGGCGGTCATCGGCCGTGCTCCGCGGTCGGGGGCCGGCGCAGCTGACCGAGCA
>DASSLA010000124.1:0-5246 GCA_035689885.1 Marmoricola sp.
CACCTGGGCCAGACGCTGCGCACGTCGCTGGGCTGGAAGCTCGTCGACTTCGAGGGTGAGCCCGCCAAGCCGCTGGCGGAGCGTCGCCTGCCCGACTCCCCCTGGCGTGACGTCGCCGGGATGCTGCGCTCCTTCGACTACGCCGCGCAGTCGGTGGTCAAGGACATGCACAGCCGCGAGGAGCCGGGCTCCCAGGTCACCTACCGCGCCACCGAGTGGGTGCAGCGCAACCGCCAGGCGTTCCTCGACGGGTACGTCGAGGCCCGCGGTGAGGCGCTCACCGAGTCGGAGCGGGCGCTCGTCGACGCCTACGAGGCGGACAAGGCGGTCTACGAGGTCGTCTACGAGGCCCGCAACCGGCCGACGTGGCTCGACATCCCGATGAGTGCGATCGAACGGATCGGAGCAGGGCGATGACCCAGTCGCAGGACAGGCCCCAGGAGACCCTGGGCGAGCTCGACATCCATCTGATCAACGAGGGCCGGCACGAGCAGCTGTGGGACGCGCTGGGGGCGCACGTGCTGCCCGGCGGGGGCACCGCCTTCCGGGTCTGGGCCCCTGACGCGATGGAGGTGCAGGTCCGCGGCGGCTTCAACCAGTGGGACGGCAGCCGGTCCCCGCTGGAGCGGACGGGGACCTCCGGCGTCTGGCAGGGGGTCGTCCCCGAGGCCGCGAACGGTGACTCGTACAAGTTCCACATCCGCGGCGCCGACGGCATCTGGCGCGACAAGGCAGACCCGATGGCGTTCTGGGCCGAGGTGCCGCCCGCGACCGCGAGCCGCATCTTCGCGAGCTCGCACACGTGGACCGACGACGAGTGGATGGCCGAGCGCGCCGCGAACCCGCGCGCCGACCAGCGGCCGATGTCGATCTACGAGGTGCACCTCGGGTCGTGGCGCAAGCACCCCGGGGCGGGTCCCTACACCTATGACGAGCTCGCCGAGCACCTCACGGCGTACGTCTCGGAGATGGGGTTCACCCACGTCGAGCTGCTGCCGGTGATGGAGCACCCCTTCGGCGGCTCGTGGGGCTACCAGGTCACGTCGTACTACGCACCCACCGCACGCTTCGGCGACCCCGACGGGTTCCGGCGCCTCGTCGACGCGCTGCACGACGCAGGCATCGGCGTGATCGTCGACTGGGTCCCCGCGCACTTCCCCAAGGACGAGTTCGCGCTGGCGCGGTTCGACGGCACGCCGCTCTACGAGGACCCCAACCCGACCCGCGGCGAGCACCCCGACTGGGGCACCTACGTGTTCAACTTCGGGCGCAAGGAGGTGCGCAACTTCCTGGTCGCGAACGCGCTGTACTGGCTCGAGGAGTTCCACGTCGACGGCATCCGCGTCGACGCCGTCGCCTCGATGCTCTACCTCGACTACTCGCGCGAGGAGGGCCAGTGGCAGCCCAACGTCCATGGCGGCCGGGAGAACCTTGAGGCGGTGGAGTTCCTGCAGGAGCTCAATGCCACGGTCTACAAGCGCGTACCGGGGGCGATCACCGTCGCCGAGGAGTCCACCTCGTGGCCCGGTGTCACCCGGCCCACCGACGCCGACGGGCTCGGGTTCGGCTTCAAGTGGAACATGGGCTGGATGCACGACTCGCTCGCGTACGTCGCCCGCGACCCCATCCACCGCAGCTACCACCATGACCAGCTGACCTTCAGCCTGGTCTACGCGTTCTCGGAGAACTACGTGCTGCCGATCAGCCACGACGAGGTCGTGCACGGCAAGGGCTCGTTGCTGCGCAAGATGCCGGGCGACCGGTGGCAGCAGCTCGCCGGCGTCCGCGCCTACCTGTCGTGGCAGTGGGCGCACCCGGGCAAGCAGCTGCTGTTCATGGGCCAGGAGTTCGCCCAGGACAACGAGTGGGCCGAGCAGCGTGAGCTCGACTGGTACCTGATGGACACCCCCGACCACGGCGGCGTGAAGCGGCTCGTGGGCGACCTCAACCGGGTCTACCTCGACCGGCCTGCGCTCTGGTCGCAGGACACCAGCGGTGACGGGTTCCAGTGGATCGACGCCAACGACTCGGGCCGCAACACGATCTCGTTCGTGCGGTGGGGCTCCGACGGCAGCTCGCTGGTGTGCGTCACCAACTTCGCGGCCGTCCCCCACGAGGGCTACCTGCTCGGGCTGCCCTCGCCCGGCGAGTGGGCCGAGGTGATCAACACCGACGCCGAGGTCTACGGCGGCTCCGGCGTCGGCAACCTCGGCACGGTCACCGCCCACGCGACCCCGCACCTGGGCCAGCCCGCCTCCGCCACGGTGCGGATCCCCCCGATGGCCACGCTGTGGCTGGCCAACGTGCGCGGCTGACGGCGCGATTGGGAACGCATGTAACGCGGAGTTCTTGTTGCCTAGTGCACTGCCGGCGGTGCACTAGGCAACAAGAACTCCGCGTTACATGGGTGCCGGGGGCCGCACAGGTGCTCGCTAGGGTGAACGCGTGACCGCCGAGCTCCAGGACATCGCCCCGGGGGTGGTCCGGGTCTCGTGGAGCGAGGACCTCCAGGCCCAGGGGCTCGGCCCGTGCGCCAACGAGGTGCGCAACGTGGTCGAGCGGGCCTTCAAGGGCGGCGCGACGCGGGTCGAGACGCACGTCGACCCCGACGACCAGACCGCGCAGCGGGTCGCCACGTTCGCCGGGCTGATGCGCGAGGGCGTCGCGCGGGGCGTGGAGGGCCAGGAGGACCGCATCGTCTACGCGCGCCTCGTCGACGACGTACCACTCGAGGACCCGCAGGGCTTCCGCTCGCTGCTCAACTCGTTCCTCCCCCGCAAGCGCGCGATCAGCCAGATGCTGATCCGGTCCACGGACGACCGTGTGCTGCTGTGCCAGCTGACCTACAAGCGCGACCACGACCTTCCTGGCGGGGTGGTCGAGGTGGGCGAGTCGCCCCAGCTCGCCGTGGCGCGCGAGGTCGAGGAGGAGCTCGCCATCACCGTCGAGCCCGGCCGGCTGCTGCTGACCGACTGGCTGCCGCCGTGGAGCGGCTGGGACGACGCCATCTGCCTAGTCTTCGACGGCGGCGTGCACGAGCCCGACATGGTCGGCGGCATCGTGCGCGAGGAGCGCGAGATCAGGTCGGCGGGCTTCTACACGCTCGACGAGGCGCGCGAGCTGTGTGCCGAGTTCACCGCTCGCCGCATCGAGGCGGCGCTGCGCAACCTGTCCGACCGGCCCGGCCCGCCGTACACCGAGAGCGGCCGCGAGCTCTCCGACTGAGGTGGGAGAGCGTCACTCCCCACACGTTCCTGCCACTTCCCCACCGTTGCAATGTGGGGGATGTGGCGGTTTCACACGTTAACCAGTGAAACCGCCACCCCCTCAGAACAGCGCGGACGCCAGGTCCCGCCGGGCCTTCAGCACCCGTGGGTCGTCGTTGCCGACAGCGCCGAAGAGGTCGATCAGGTGGGTGCGGGCGGCGTCGCGCTCGTCCCCCGACGTACGACGGACCAGCTCGACCAGGCGCGCGAAGGCGTCGTCGACGTGTCCTCCGAGCAGGTCCAGGTCGGCCACCATGGTCTGCGCGTCGACGTCGTCGGGGCGCTCGGCAGCGGCCGTCCTGGCCTCCTGGAGGTCCACCCCCTGGGTGCGCTTCAGCACCTTGGCCATCGCGAGTCCGGCCGCGGCCTCGGTGTCGGCGGGGTTCGCGTCGACGAGCTTCTGGTACTCCGCGACGGCGGTGTCGATGTCACCACGCTCGAGCGCGTCCTGGGCGGGCGCGTAGCGGGGGTCGAGCTGCTCCTCCCCCGTCTCCTCGTCGATCCCACCACCGGTGCGCGGCTGGTGCCGGCCGGTGAAGCCCTGCGAGGTCAGCTGCTGGAGCACCTGGGTGATGGCGTCGCGCAGCTCGGCGATCGGCGCGGCCTGCTGCAGGAGGGGCATCGGCCGGCCCTGGGCGACGAGCACCACGAGCGGGACCGACGGGATCTGCATGGCCTGCGCGATCTGCGGCACGGCGTCGATGTCGACCCGGCCGAGCAGGAACCGCCCCTCGAACTCCCCGGCCAGCGTCTCCAGGTCGTCGGCGAGCTGGACGCTCTCGGCGGAACGGCCCGGGCTCTCGAAGGCGATCAGCACCGGGGCATTGCGCGACGCCTCCAACACCTCCTGGAAGCTCTGCTCGTCGATGTGTACGACGTAGGCGCTGCCCCCGCCGGCGCGGGCACCGGGTGAGCCGGGCGCACCCTGGGCGGACTGCAAACCGGACAAGTCGACCGCACCCGGGCGGGAGAAGGACTGTTCGCTCATGCCCCCATTGTGACCAACCGAGAAAGACCACCCGCGATCGGCCGTCCTCAGGTCATACTGACCCGTGTGGGGCAGGGCGAGACCAGCCGGATCTCAGTGCCTCCGATCGGGCGGACGGCGCTGTGGTTCGTCGCCTTCGTGATCTCCTCCGTGGCGGTCCGGGACCCGTCGATGATGGCCAACGGCGTGCCCGTCGTCGGCCCCGCGATCGGCGTCGCCCTGCTATGGCTGGCGAGCTCCGACAACTGGTGGCGCGACGGACCGGTCCTGCTCGCCGCCTCGGCGGTGCTCGGCGCGGTCAATGGGGACGACCCGTGGTTGGCGCTGGTGGGACCCGTAGCGATCCTCGCCGTGTTCGCGACGGTGCTCGGCCTGCGCCGCTGGGCGCCGGACATGTGGGGCGGAGGCGGGCGCGAACCGATGGGCACCCTCACCCAGTTCGCCCTCCTGCTCCTGCTCGCCGCCGTCTCCTCGGCGGTCCTCGTGACCGCCCGGGTCGGGCTCGGGGTCCTGCTCGTCGAGGGTGAGTCGTGGTCGCAGCTCCCGCTGCGGATCAGCCGTTCCTTCACCTCGATCGTCGCGCTCGGCACCGTCGGCCTGCTCGTGGGCGGCCGGCTGGTCCAGCGTGCCGACCAGGGCGTCCCGCTGGTCCGCGCGACCACGACGCGGACGCTCGAGCTGCTGGCCATCTCGGCGCTTTCGGCTGCCATCTTCGTCGTCGGCTTCGTCCAGCACCCCGCCGTCCCCACGACCTTCATGCTGGGTCTGGCCGCCGTCTGGGTCGCGGTCCGGTTCGGCCCCGCGACCACCAGCATCGTCACCGTCGCGCTCGGCATCCTCGCGATGGCCCTGACCATGAACGGGTACGGCCCCGTCGCGGTCATCACCGACCCGGCCGAGCAGGCCGTGATGGCCCAGGCGTTCCTCCTCGCCCTCCTCGTGATCGGCATGGCGGTGAGCCTGACCCGCCGGCAGCTCTTCGAGACGATCAC
>DASSLA010000125.1:0-4801 GCA_035689885.1 Marmoricola sp.
CGGCGGGCTGGGTGTCGAGGACTTCGTCGAGATCGGCGTCGCCTCCGCCCCCACCCTGGCCAACCTCGCTGCACAGACCACGAAGCTGCCCTCCTACGACGGCGTGGCGCCGCGGATCCTCAACTCGGGCCGCGACGAGGCTGTCGTGTTCGCCACCGACACCCCGGTGGTCGACGACGAGCAGCCGGAGGCCGACACCGAGTCGACCGAGTCGACCGAGTCGGCCGAGCCGAAGGCGCAGGAGGCCCCGGCCTCGTCCGCGCCGAGCGCGCCGGTGGCCGAGTCCGCCGACCGTCCGGCCGACCTGTCCTTCGACGCCGGTGACGCGACCCGCATCCTGGCCGCGCTGCGCACCAAGGTGCGCCCGGACCAGATCGGGCCCGCGGACACCATCGAGGCGCTCTGCGACGGTGTCTCGTCGCGGCGCAACCAGCTGCTCGTCGACCTCGGGGCCGAGCTCTCGCTCGGTGCCATCGACGGCGCGGCCGAGGCCGCGTGGTCGGCGCTGTCGGCCAACGTGAACAAGCTGGCCCGCACCTACAAGCCGTTCGGCCCGGTGCTCAGCGAGGCGATCAGCGAGCAGCTGCGCAAGTTCGCCGGCAGCGCCGGCAAGAAGCCGTCGGCGATCGCGGACCGCGTCACCGACGTCTGGCAGCTCGGCCCGGGCTGGGTCGCGCACGTCTCCGCGGAGCTCGCGACCGGGCTGCGTGACGGCAGCTCCACCCGTGGTGGTGCGCTCGGCTACGAGATGGACCTCGGCGACCTCGACACGGTCGTCGACCACGCCGTGCAGGCCGTGGGCCGGGCCCAGGGCGTGCAGGTCACCATGCCAGCCGGCGGCGGTGGCGCCGAGGGCGCCATGGTCGACTCCGCCGCGCTGGACGCGCTCACCGAGTCGATCACCGGCGAGGACGGCGTGCTCGCCTCGACCGCACGGCACCTGCTGAGCAAGCTGGGCGTCGCCCAGCCCGACGCCGCGGCCGAGGAGGGCGAGGACCTCGACGCCGAGCTGGTGAAGCTCGTCGAGACCGAGCTCGGCCCCGACTGGGCCCGCAAGGTGTCGCCGTCGTTCGACCCGCGCCGAGCAGTGCTGCTGGACGACCGCTGGGCCTCGGTCCGCGAGGACTTCGCCCGCGCCTGGACCGGCGACGAGTCGGTGCTCGAGCGCACCTTCCACGGACTGGACGAGCAGGCGCTCGGCCAGGCCCGCTGGTGGCTCGACAGGGCCGAGCGCGAGCAGCGCACCGACCTGGTGCGGCTCTACGGCGACGTCATCTCCGCCGCCGAGCGTGAGCTGTCGTGGACCGACGAGGTCGCCGTGGTGACCGGCGCGGCCCGCGGGTCGATCGCCGCCGCCGTGGTGGGCGACCTGCTGCGCGGCGGTGCGACCGTGGTGGCCACCACCTCGCGCCTGGACAAGGAGCGGCTCGCGTTCTTCCGCGAGCTCTACCGCGACCACGCCGCGACCGGTGCCTCCCTGTGGGTGCTGCCGGCCAACCTGGCGTCCTACTCCGACGTCGACGCCCTGGTCGAGTGGATCTCCTCCCCCGTGGTGGAGTCCGCCGGCGGGGCGAAGACCGAGCTGCGGCCCGCGCTGGACCCGACGCTGGTCTTCCCGTTCGCCGCCCCCGGGGTGCAGGGCACGGCTGCTGACGCCGGCCCGCGGGCCGAGGTCGAGCTGCGCGTCCTGCTCTGGGGCGTGGAGCGCCTGGTGACGGGTCTGGCCGCCAAGGGTGCCGAGCACCGCCTCGGCCGTCGGGTGCACGTGGTGCTCCCTGGCTCTCCCAACCGTGGCCGCTTCGGTGGCGACGGTGCGTACGGCGAGGCGAAGGCCGCGTTCGACGCCTTCGTGCAGCGTTGGCACGCCGAGCAGGAGTGGGCACGCCGGGTCTCCCTGGCCCACGCCCACATCGGCTGGGTCCGTGGCACCGGTCTGATGGGTCACAACGACCCGCTGGTCGACGCGGTCACCGAGGCCGGCGTACGCACCTGGTCGCCGAGCGAGATGGCCGCCGAGCTGCTCGAGCTGTGCAGCCCCGAGTCGCGCAAGGCTGCGGCGGTCGAGCCGATCGTGGCCGACCTGACCGGCGGCCTGGGTGAGGTCGACCTCGACCTCGCCGCGCTGGCCCGCGAGGCGCGCGCGGCCGCTGCCTCCGCGACCGAGGAGTCGACCACGGAGGACGACGACGCGCTGCTCGCACTGACCCACCCGGCCGGGTGGAAGACCGCGCAGCCGACGATGGCCTGGCCCGAGATCGACGCCCGTCCCGAGGACATGGTCGTCATCGTCGGTGCCGGCGAGGTCGGTCCGCTCGGCTCGTCCCGCACCCGCTTCGAGCTGGAGGTGGAGGACCGCCTGTCCCCCGCCGGCGTGCTCGAGCTGGCCTGGGTGACCGGGCTGATCGTGTGGGAGCAGGAGCCGGTCGCCGGCTGGCACGACGCCGAGTCGGGCGAGCTGCTCACCGAGGCCGAGGTCGTGGAGAAGTTCCAGGACCGGGTCGAGGAGAGCGTCGGCATCCGCCGCTACCGCGACGACGGCGCGATGGTGGACAACACCGCGCCGCTGATGGCGTCGGTGTTCCTCGACGAGGACACCTCGTTCGTCGTACGGACCAAGGACGAGGCCGAGGCCATGCTGGCCGAGGACCCGAAGCACACCCGGATCGCCCTGGCGGACCCGCAGGACCCCAGCGGGGACTGGCAGGTCACCCGCCTCGCGGGCAGCCAGATCCGCGTGCCGCGACGCTTCAAGCTGTCCCGCTTCGTCGGCGCCCAGGTGCCCGACGGGTTCGACCCGAAGGCCTGGGGCCTCGGCTCGATGACCGAGTCCGTCGACCGGCTCGCGGCGTGGAACCTCGTCGCCACCGTGGACGCGTTCGTCTCGAGCGGCTTCGAGCCGGCCGAGCTGCTGCGCTGGGTGCACCCGACGAAGTTCGCCAACACCCAGGGCACCGGCATCGGCGGCATGCAGTCGACCCGCAAGATGTACGTCGACGCGCTGCTCGGCGAGACGCCGCCCAACGACGTGCTGCAGGAGGCGCTGCCGAACGTGATCGCGGCGCACACCGTGCAGTCCTACCTCGGTGGGTACGGCTCGATGGTGCACCCGGTCGCCGCCTGTGCGACGGCCGCGGTCAGCGTCGAGGAGGGCGTTGACAAGATCCGTCTCGACAAGGCCAGCGTGGTCGTGGCCGGTGGCTTCGACGACCTCGGCCTCGAGGGCATCGTCGGCTTCGGCAACATGAGCGCCACCGCGGACACCGCGGAGATGCTCGCCAAGGGCATCGACGAGCGCCACGTGTGCCGGCCCAACGACCGTCGTCGTGGCGGGTTCGTCGAGGGCCAGGGCGGCGGCACCGTCGTGCTGGCGCGCGGCGACGTGGCCGCCGAGATGGGCCTGCCCGTCCTCGGTGTGGTCGCCTACGCCGGCTCGTTCGCCGACGGCATCCACACCTCGATCCCGGCGCCCGGCATCGGCGCGCTGGGCGCGGGCGTGGGTGGTGCCGAGTCGCCGCTGGCGAAGGGCCTCGCGTCCCTCGGCCTCGGCGCGGACGACCTGGCGGTGGTGTCCAAGCACGACACGTCCACCGCGGCCAACGACCCGAACGAGTCGCAGCTGCACGAGCGGCTCGCCGACGCGCTCGGGCGCACGGCCGGCAACCCGCTCTACGTGGTGAGCCAGAAGTCGCTGACGGGGCACGCCAAGGGTGGTGCGGCCGCGTTCCAGCTGATCGGGCTGTGCCAGCTCCTGGCCACCGGCACGGTGCCGCCGAACCGCGGTCTCGACTGCGTGGACGACGTACTCGCCGACACCGAGCACCTCGTCTGGCTGCGCCAGGCCCTGCAGACCGGCCCGCTCCGGGCAGGACTGCTGACCAGCCTGGGCTTCGGGCACGTCTCCGCGATGGTCGCGGTGGCGCACCCGGGTGCGTTCGTGGCGGCGCTGTCGCCCGAGCAGCGCGAGGCCTGGCTGCAGCGCGCGACCGAGCGACTGGTCGCCGGCGAGGCGCGGCTGCTGGACGCGATGTGCGGCGGTGCTCCGCTGTATGCGAAGTCCGAGAAGCGCCGCTTCGCCGACGCCGACGTGACCCGGACCAAGGCCGACGAGGCCGCGATGCTGGTCGACCCGGCGGCCCGACTGGGCGAGAACGGCGTCTACGCGAGGGCGGGCCAGCAGTGACCGAGGTGCGTCGTACGACGGAGGCCGAGACCGGGACCGACCCGGCGGTCGAGGAGACTGCGCAGCAACCGTCTCGACAGGCCGGAACGGCGACGGTCGACCTGACCAACGCCGTCGGCGTCGGCATCGACGTCGTCGGCATCACTGCCTTCGCCGAACAGCTCGAGGAGCCCGGCACCCGGTTCGCGCAGGTGTTCACCCCCGGTGAGCGCCGCGCGGCCCGGGCCGGTTCCGGCACCGAGGCCGAGAGCCTCGCCGCTCGCTGGGCTGCCAAGGAGGCCGTGATCAAGGCGTGGTCGAGCACCTGCTTCGGCAACCCCGAGGTGATCGACCCCGAACACGTCGACCTCCGCGAGATCGAGGTCCGCAACGACGCCTGGGGCCGCCCAGCCATCCGCCTGCACGGTGACATCGCCCGCTCGATGGCCGACTACACCGTGCTGGTCTCGCTCACCCACGACGAGGCCGCCGACGTCGCGGCGGCGTACGTGGTGCTGCAGGAGCGTCAGGGCTGATCGGGCCGGTCCCGCGTGCGAAGGCACGGGGTTCGATCTGCTGCATCCAGGTCGTCCCACTCTTCGAGCGGCTGCTCACCACGATGTCGCCGTTGCGGAAAAGGAA
>DASSLA010000126.1:0-7283 GCA_035689885.1 Marmoricola sp.
CATCTGCCACAGGGCTAGGTTTCAACGTGATGTGTGGCTCAGGTCACACCTCGGCAGACCGGTCCGGGTCGGAGGAGGGGCACCATGGCTCTACGTGCACCACGCAGGTTCAGACGGATAGGAGCCGTCGGGGCCGGGGTCGTGGCCTGCGGACTCCTCGCGGCGTGCGGGTCGGGCAGCAGCTCAGCAGACACGTTGACCTGGTACATCAACCCCGATGCTGGGGGTCAGGCCAAGGTCGCGGAGAACTGCAGCACCGACGACTACACGATCGAGGTGCAGGTGCTGCCACAGAGCGCCAGCGAGCAGCGCATCCAGCTCTCGCGACGCCTTGCAGCGGAGGACCCCGAGATCGACATCATGAGCATCGACCCGCCCTACACGGCGGAGTTCGCGAACGCCGGGTTCCTGGCCCCGATCCCCAAGGAACTGCAGAGCAAGCTCGAGGCGCAGTCCTTCAAGGGCGCGGTGGACGCCGCCACCTGGGACGGTGAGCTGGTCGTCGCGCCGTTCTGGTCCAACACCCAGGTGCTGTGGTACCGCAAGTCCTTCGTGGAGAAGGCCGGCCTCGACCTGAACAAGCCGGTCACCTGGGACCAGATCATCGATGCCGCCGCGGACAACGACGGCAAGGTCGCCGTGCAGGCGAACAAGTACGAGGGCTACTCGGTGTGGATCAACGCACTGATCGAAGGCGCCGGCGGCTCCATCGCCACCGACACCGACAAGGGCATCGACGCGACCCTCGAGATCGACTCCCCAGCGGGTGAGGCCGCAGCGAAGATCATCGAGAAGCTGTCGGGCTCCTCCGCCGCCCCTGCCGACCTGTCTGTCTCCAACGAAGGTACGGCGGGCGCCACGTTCGGCGGTCCACAGGGCGCGTTCATGGTCAACTGGACCTTCATCTGGACCAACTACGACGAGACGCAGCCCGAGCTGAAGGAGGACATCGGCTTCACCCAGTACCCGCAGTCCGTTTCGGGCGAGGAGTCCCGCCCGCCGTACGGCGGCATCGGCGTCGGCGTCAGCGAGTACTCCGACCACCGCGATGAGGCGATGCAGGCGATCGAGTGCATCACCTCGGCCGAGAACCAGGGCGTCAACGCCGAGCTCACCGGCAACATGCCGGCCAGTGCTGCCGGCTATCGCTACCCGGCACTGGCCGAGATCTATCCGCCCGCACTGCTCGCACTGTTCCAGCAGAGCCTCGACGTCGCGGCACCACGCACTGTGTCGCCCTACTGGAGTGACATCTCCGGTGCGCTGCTGAGCACCTGGCACCCATCGGACGCGGTCACCGACCAGACACCGCCGAAATCGCAGCAGTTCGTCGGCGACGTGCTGCACGGAAGGGTCGTGCTATGAGCACCGCGACTGCCACCCCGGAGACGACGAGCGCCCGTTCGAAGGGCCCCGGGAAGCGCAGCGACCGGGCGCGGGCCGAGAACTCGCTCGGCATACGCCTGGTGGCGCCCGCCGTGATCGTGATGCTGGCCGTCACGGCGTGGCCGATGATCCAGGCCCTGTATCTCTCGATGTTCCGCTACCGGCTGACGTCACCGGACGACAAGGAGTTCGTGGGCCTCAGCAACTACGGGACCGTGCTCACCGACGGCTTGTTCTGGCAGGACACGTGGAACACCGTCCTGATCATGGTGGTCACGGTCGCGGTGGAGCTGGTGATCGGCTTCGGCTTCGCCATGGTGATGCACCGCATCATCTTCGCCCGAGGTGTCATCCGTACGGCGATCCTGATTCCCTACGGCATCATCACCGTGGTCTCGGCATACGCCTGGCAGTTCGCGTTCAGCCTCAGCAACGGCTGGGTGAACTCGGCGTTCGGCTGGCTGCCGTGGCTCGAGGCCGACACCAACTGGTTCGGTAGCCACTGGCCGGCGATGTTCGCGATCATGATCTCCGAGATCTGGAAGACCACGCCGTTCATGGCGCTGCTCCTGCTCGCGGGACTGGCCCAGATCTCCGAGGACATGCTCGAGGCGGCCAAGGTCGACGGAGCCACCTGGTGGCAGCGACTCTTCAAGGTGATCCTCCCGAACATGAAGGCGGCCATCATGGTCGCGGTCCTGTTCCGGGCGCTCGATGCCTTCCGCATCTTCGACAACATCTATGTGATGACGCGGGGTGCGCAGGACACCGAGTCCTCGTCGTTCCTGACCTATCGACAGGTGATCGAGCAGATGCAGCTCGGTCTCGGCTCAGCGCTCTCGGTCCTGCTGTTCATCTCCGTGCTGTTGCTCGCCTTCCTGATCGTCAGGCTCTTCAAGGTCGACCTGGCACAAGCGAGGGGTGAGGGCTGATGAACACCGAGACGCGCACCAAGGTCGGCACGTGGGCGGGCTTCGTCGCCATCCTCGTGTGGTGCCTCCTACCGGTCGTCTGGATCATCTCGCTGTCCTTCAAGGGGCCGAATGAAACAGCAGCAGGCAGCCCACAGTTCCTGCCGAAGAAACCGACGACCCAGAACTACACCGACATCTTCAACAACAGCGACTTCCTGGACTCGCTGATCAACTCGTTCGGCATCGCGGCGATCTCGACGACCCTGTCGGTGATCCTGGCGACGCTGGCCGCCTACGCGATCGCTCGTCTCGACTTCAAGGGCAAGAAGCTGGTGCTGTCCATCGCGTTGGCGATCGCGATGTTCCCCGTGGTGGCGCTCGTGGGACCGTTGTTCGACCTGTGGCGGACCCTCGGCCTGTTCAACACGTGGCCGGGCCTGATCATCCCGTACATGTCCTTCACGCTGCCGCTGGCGATCTGGACGCTGTCAGCGTTCTTCCGCGAGATCCCCTGGGAGATGGAGCAGGCGGCCCAGGTCGACGGCGCCACCACATGGCAGGCGTTCCGCAAGGTGATCGTGCCGCTGGCGGCGCCGGGCGTGTTCACTGCCGCGATCCTGACGTTCTTCTTCGCCTGGAACGAGTTCGTGCTGGCGCTGTCGCTGACCTCCACCACGGCGTCCCGCACAGTCCCGGCGCAGCTGTCCTACTTCGTCGGGCCGGACCCGTTCAACCCGCCGTACGGGCAGCTGGCCACCGCGTCCGTGGTCGTCACGGTCCCGATCATCATCATCGTCCTGCTGTTCCAGCGAAAGATCGTCGCCGGCCTGACCTCCGGCGCTGTGAAGGGGTGACCCGATGGCTGCCATCGACATGAAGAACATCGTCAAGACCTACGGCGACGGGTTCAAGGCGGTGAACGACATCAGCATCGACGTGCAGGACGGCGAGTTCATGATCCTCGTCGGCCCCTCCGGCTGCGGAAAGTCGACCCTGCTGCGGATGATCGTCGGCCTCGAGGACATCACCGAGGGCGAGATGGTGATCGGCGACCGAGTGGTCAACGACCTCGCGCCACGTGACCGCAACCTCGCGATGGTGTTCCAGAACTACGCGCTGTATCCGCACCTGAGCGTCTACGAGAACATCGCGTTCCCGCTGCGGCTGGCCAAGGCGCCCGAGGAGGAGGTCGACAAGAAGGTCCGCACGGCGTCGAAGACCCTGGAGCTCGACGAGCACCTCGAGCGGAAGCCGGGGAACCTGTCGGGCGGGCAGCGGCAGCGGGTCGCGATGGGTCGCGCGATCGTGCGCGAGGCCGACGCGTTCCTGTTCGACGAGCCCCTCTCCAACCTCGATGCCAAGCTGCGCGGTCAGATGCGCACCGAGATCTCGCGCTTGCAGAAGCGGCTGGGCATCACCACCGTCTACGTCACCCACGACCAGACTGAGGCAATGACGCTGGGCGACCGGGTAGCGGTGCTCAAGCGTGGGTTCCTGCAGCAGCTGGCGACGCCTCGGGAGCTCTACGAGAACCCGGGCAACCTCTTCGTCGCCGGTTTCATCGGATCTCCCCCGATGAACTTCCTGCCGGCCGAGCTCGACGGGACTTCTCTGAAGCTGCCGATCGGCACGGTGGAGATCCCCGCCGAGAGGGCTGAAAGGGCTGCCGGCAAGCGCGGCTTGCTCATGGCCGGCATCCGCCCCGAGTACTTCGAGGATGCCTCGGTCGTGGACGCGTCGCGCGGAGGCTCGACCTTCCGTGCCAGGGTCGAGGTTGTCGAGTGGCTGGGCAACGAGACCTACGCCTATGTGCCGTTCGAGGCCTCGGAGGAGGTGCGTCAACAGCTCGTCCAGCTGGCGAAGGACACCGACAGCGAGCAGCTGCGCACCCAGCTCGTGATCAGCCTGGACGGGGCCAGCAAGGTTCGCGAGGGCGACGAGGCGGAGATCTGGGTGAACACCTCGAAGATCCATCTGTTCGACCCGACGAGCGGTGAGAACCTCACCGTCGACCGGGAGCACGCGGGACGGATCCCGTCTCTCGACGAAGGTGATGCCCGACCCCAGGAACAGCCCGCCTGACAGAAGCGGCCTGCCGTCCCGGTCAGAACCCTTCAACCGCGGTGATTTGCTCGTCGCGTCTGTGGGGCAGCACGGTGTCGATGTAGTCGCGAGCAGTTTCGAAGATGTCGATCTCCGTGCCGGCCTGCTCGGAGAGATACCAGCGATGCACCAGGATCTCGTGGAAGATCTCCGCGCCCTCGAGCTTGCCGCGCGCCTGCGCGGGCACCATCTGCATGATCGGCTCGTAGACGCTGGTCAGCCACTGGTTCGCCGCCAGGTGCTGGTCGTCGCCGCCGAGATCGTTGTGCGCCGCGAAGGCCGCCAGGTCGTTGAGCAGCCGCCGAGCCTGGTTGTCCTCGACGTCGAGCCCGGTGAGCGCCTGCAGCTCGCGGCGGTGGTGGCCGAGCTCGACGACCTTGGGCTGGATCCGCACGGTGCCCCCGCCGGTGTCGGAGACGATGTCCAGCTCGTCGACGTCGAAGCCGAGATCGTTCAACGTCTCCAGACGCTTCTCGATCCGCCACAGCTCGTCGGAACGGAACTCCTCGGCGCGGGTCAGCTGGGTCCACAGCGCGGCGTACTGCTCCTGGAGCCGCTCGACGATGGCGTGTCCGTCCACGGCTCCGGCGACGGCGCCACTTGCCTGGAGGTCGAGCAGCTCGGCGAAGATGTTCTCGCAGCCCAGCGTCACGTCGTGCTCGCGCATCCTGTCACTGACCGTGTCGTGGAGCTCGCCCGTCTCGGCGTCGACGAGGTAGGCCGCGAACTCGCCGGCACTGCGCCGGAACAGCAGGTTGGACAGGGAGACGTCACCCCAGAAGAAGCCGGCCAGGTGGAGTCGCGCCAGCAGCACCACGACTGCGTCGATCAGACTGGGCAGGTTTTCGCCGGTCATGCCATGGGCGAAGAGGCTGCGGTAGGGGAGCGAGAAGCGCAGGTGCTCGGTGAGCAACGCTGCGGGCAGCTCCTCCCCGCTCGGCGTGGTGCGCCCGGTGACGACACCTTGTGGCGTCACGGCAGGCAGTCCGAGGCGCTGCAGGTCTCGCAACATGCGGTACTCCCGGAACGCGATCGACTCCTGGGTCTCCTTGACCGCATAGACCCGCTTCCCCAGCCGCACGATCCGCACCACGTGACGCGACAGACCCCGTGCGAACGGGACGACGTGCTCCTCGCCCCACTCCTCCAAGGGGGTGGGCCACGGGAGCCCGACGATGGCGGGATCCGGCCTGCTCGCGACGATGCGCAGGGACATTCCTTGAACCTACTGCTGATGCGTCCGCCGTGTGGGCACACTTCTGCACGCAGCTGTCGTAGGACGTTGACAGTGATTCTGGCAAGACCTTGGATGAGGGCATGCGATCAAGCAGGCGATCTCGGGTGCGGGCGTGAGTGGCCTCGAGGTGCGCACCGAGGACGGGGCGCTCTGGCTGCAGCTCAACCGTCCCGAGCAGCTCAACGCCCTGTCCGGAGAGATGGTCGTCGAGGCGGTCCGACAGCTGCGCGGGGCCACCGCGCGCTCCGACGTTCGTGTCGTCGTGCTGACCGGCACCGGCGGGTCGTTCTCGGCGGGAGCCGACCTCGGCGGCGAGGCCGCCCAGGAGCGGTACGACGCGAGCTCGGTGGACGCGGCCAACCAGGTGATCCGGGCGATCACCGAGCTCGACAAGCCCGTGGTGTGCGGGCTCAACGGCGTGGCCGCCGGGGTCGGGATGTCGGTGGCCCTGGCCTGCGACCTGGTGGTGGCCACCGAGTCCGCCGCCTTGACGCTCGCGTTCACCAAGGTGGGCCTGATGCCGGACGGCGGCGCAACCGCCACCGTGGCTGCTTCGGTCGGGCGGGCGCGGGCGATGCGGCTGGCGCTGCTCTCCGACATGATCTCCGCGCGGGAGGCGTTCGACGCCGGCCTGGTCTCCCACGTCTTCCCGGACGCGGAGTACGCCGAGGGGCTGGCGAAGATCGTGCGCCGGCTCGCCACCGGGGCACCGCTCGCCTTCGCCGCGACCAAGAAGGCCGTCAACGCCGCGACCCTCGGTGGTCTCGGCGAGGCCTTCCAGCGGGAGCGTGCCGGTCAGGCGGTGCTGCTGCGCACCGACGACGTCGCCGAGGGGATGCGCGCCTTCGCCGAGAAGCGGCGTCCGGTTTTCCAGGGACGCTGACGCGCTCACCACGCCTACTGGAACTCCGGCAGCACCTGGTCGTCGACGAGGACGCCGCGGAAGGGGTCGCCGACCTCCTCGATGCGGTCGGGAGCGGTCCGGATCGTCCAGCGGTCCGGGCGCAGCTCGGGGTCGTCGAGCTCGTGCCACCCGATCGGCATGCTGACCGGGGCGCCCGGGCCCGGACGCGTGGAGTACGGCGCGACGAGGGTCTTGTTGATCGCGTTCTGGGTGTAGTCGAGCCGGGCCAGGCCCTTGCGCTCCTTCTTATGCCACTTCCAGCTGACCAGGTCGGGCGCGATCTTGCCGATGGTGCGCGAGACGCCCTCGACCCACGCCCGTGTCTCCTCGAAGGTCGGCCCGCGGTGCACCGGCACCCAGACCTGCAGCCCACGCCGGCCGGTGACCTTGGGCTGGGCACGCACCTCGAGCTTCTCGAACGCCGTCCTGTGCAATCGGGCGAGGTGCACGACCTCCTCCCAGCTGGTCTTCTCGCCGGGGTCGATGTCGAACAGCGCGCAGGTGGGCAGCTCGGGCTCGTCGGTGCGTGAGGTCCAGGGGTGCCACTCGAGGGCACCGAAGTTGGCGGCCCACAGCAGCGCCGCCGGCTCGTCGGCGACCAGGTAGGTCTGGGTCCCGTCCTCGTCGGCGAGCGGGTTGTCCCAGCGGGGCAGCCACTTCGGCGCGTGCGCGGGCACCTCCTTGTGCCAGAACGACTTGCCCTCGGCCCCGTCGGGGAAGCGGTGCAGGTTGAGCGCCC
>DASSLA010000127.1:0-35458 GCA_035689885.1 Marmoricola sp.
TGGCAGGAGCTCGACGACAAGGGCCGGCGGGTCCGCCGGACGATGGGGATCGCCAGTCTGGGCGGGGCCACGCTGGACAACGAGGAGAACTACCTCATCAAGAAGCTCTTCACCGCGATGGGCGCCATCCAGATCGAGAACCAGGCGCGCATTTGACACTCCGCCACCGTCCCCGGTCTGGGGACCAGCTTCGGACGCGGCGGCGCGACCACCTTCCAGCAGGACCTCGCCAACGCTGACTGCATCGTCATCCAGGGCTCCAACATGGCCGAGGCCCACCCGGTGGGCTTCCAGTGGGTCGTGGAGGCGAAGAAGCGTGGCGCCAGGGTGATCCACGTCGACCCGCGGTTCACCCGCACCAGTGCGCTGGCCGACCGGCACGTGCCGATCCGCGTGGGCACCGACATCGCGTTTCTCGGCGGCATCGTCAACTACGTGCTGAGCAACGAGCTCGACTTCCGCGAGTACGTCGTCAACTACACCAACGCGTCCGCGATCGTCAGCGAGAAGTTCCTCGACACCGACGACCTCGACGGGCTGTTCTCCGGCTTCGACCGGGACAAGCGCACCTACGACCCGACCAGCTGGCAGTACGCGTCGGAGGACTCGGACGGCGACCTCGGCCAGGCGCAGGCGGAGAGCTCGGAGAACCACCGCAAGCACCGTGAGACCGCCAGCGGGATGCAGCACGAGTCGCACGGCATCCAGGTGCAGGCGGACCCGCCCCGGGACCCCACGCTGCAGCACCCGCGGTGCGTCTACCAGGTGCTCAAGCGGCACTTCTCCCGCTACACGCCGGAGCTGGTCGAGCAGACCTGCGGGGTCTCGCAGGAGGACTTCCTCGAGGTGTGCCGTGCCTGGACGGTGAACTCCGGCCGCGAGCGCACCACCGCCCTCGTCTACAGCGTGGGCTGGACCCAGCACAGCGTCGGGGTGCAGTACATCCGCACCGGCGCGATCCTGCAGCTGCTGCTGGGCAACATGGGCCGGCCCGGTGGTGGCGTGATGGCGCTGCGCGGGCACGCGAGCATCCAGGGGTCCACCGACATCCCGACGCTCTACAACATCCTGCCCGGCTACCTGCCGATGCCGAACCCCGCCGAGCACCCCACCCTCGACGACTGGGTGGACAGCGTCCGCAAGCCCGGCAGCAAGGGCTTCTGGTCCAAGGCCGACGCCTACGCGGTCAACCTGCTGAAGGCCTACTGGGGCGACGCGGCGACGCCGGAGAACGACTTCTGCTTCGACTACCTCCCGAAGATCACCGGTGACCACGGCACCTACCGCAGCGTGCTGGACATGATCGACGGCAAGGTGAAGGGCTACTTCCTGCTGGGCCAGAACCCCGCCGTCGGCTCGGCGCACGGCCGCGCGCAGCGGCTGGGCATGGCCAACCTCGACTGGCTCGTCGTGCGTGACCTCTTCGAGATCGAGTCGGCCAGCTTCTGGAAGGACTCCCCGGAGGTCGAGACCGGCGAGATCGTGACCGAGGAGTGCCGCACCGAGGTGTTCCTCTTCCCGGCGGCGTCGTACGCCGAGAAGGAGGGCACGTTCACCCAGACGCAGCGGATGCTGCAGTGGCGCGAGAAGGCGGTCGCACCCCCGGGTGACGCCCGCTCCGAGCTGTGGTTCTTCTACCACCTGGGCCGGATGATGCGGGAGCGGCTGGCGGACTCCGACGACGAGCGCGACCGGCCACTGCTCGACCTCGCCTGGGACTACCCGGTGCACGACGAGTTCGGGTCACCGGAGTGGGGTGAGCCCAGCGCCGAGGCGGTGCTCAAGGAGATCAACGGCTACGAGGTCGAGACCGGCCGGGCGCTGTCGTCGTTCCTCGAGATGAAAGCCGACGGCTCCACGCTGGGCGGGTGCTGGATCTACACCGGGGTGTACGCCGACGAGGTGAACCAGGCAGCACGGCGCAAGTCGCGCCACGAGCAGTCCTACGTCGCTCCGGAGTGGGGCTGGGCGTGGCCGGCCAACCGGCGCATCCTCTACAACCGTGCGTCTGCCGACCCCGAGGGCAAGCCGTGGAGCGAGCGCAAGGCCTACGTCTGGTGGAACGAGGAGAAGGGCGAGTGGACCGGCGCGGACGTGCCGGACTTCGAGAAGACCAAGCCCCCGTCGTACCGCGCGGAGGAGGGCGCCGACGGCGTCGCGGCGATCGAGGGGATCGACCCGTTCATCATGCAGGGCGACGGGAAGGGCTCGCTCTACGTGCCCCAAGGGCTGATCGACGGGCCGATGCCGACGCACTACGAGCCGGTCGAGTCGCCGTTCCGCAACCCTCTCTACGGGCAGCAGGCCAACCCCACGCGCAAGCAGTACCGTCGCGACGACAACCCGATGAACCCCGCTCCACCCGAGGAGCACGTCGAGGTGTTCCCGTTCGTGTTCACCACCAGCCGGCTCACCGAGCACCACACGGCCGGCGGGATGAGCCGCTACCTCGAGCACCTCGCAGAGCTGCAGCCGGAGATGTTCGTCGAGGTCTCGCCCGAGCTGGCCGCCGAGCGCGGGCTCGAGCACATGGGGTGGTGCCACGTGATCACCGCACGCTCCGCGGTCGAGGGACGGGTGCTGGTCACCGAGCGGCTGCGGCCGCTGCGCGTCGAGGGCCGCACCGTGCACCAGGTGTGGCTGCCCTACCACTGGGGGCAGGGCGGCCTGGTCGCCGGCGACTCCACCAACGACCTGTTCGGCATCACCCTCGACCCCAACGTGCTCATCCAGGAGAGCAAGGTCGGCACCTGCGACGTGCAGCCGGGCCGCCGCCCCCGCGGCCCCGCGCTGCGAGAGCTGGTCGACGACTACCGGCGCCGGTCCGGCACGGACGGCGACGACCACCCGGCGATCGTGACCGCCCGGTCCGACGCCGTGGACACCGAGGACACAGAGGACTCGGAACGGGACGATGAGAGGAGCGAGGAGCCGTGAGCCTGCGCGACAGCCTGAAGGACGCGGGGGCTTCCTGGCGGGAGACCTTCGGCACCAGCCTGTTCGGTCCGCTCGACCCCGCCCGCGACGCGGGGTACGACGACCCGCCGAAGCGCAAGGGCTTCTTCACCGACACCTCGGTGTGCATCGGCTGCAAGGCCTGCGAGGTGGCCTGCAAGGAGTGGAACGACGTCCCGGAGAACCTCTTCGAGATGCTCGGCACCTCCTACGACAACAGCCACTCGCTGAACGCCAACCAGTGGCGGCACGTCGCGTTCGTGGAGCGACCGGCTCCGCAGGCACCGCCGGTCGACCTGGGGATGCCCACGGTCGGCGCCGAGCCCAGCGACGTACCGAGCGAGGACAAGCCCGACTTCCAGTGGCTGATGTCCTCCGACGTGTGCAAGCACTGCACCCACGCGGCCTGCCTCGACGTGTGCCCGACGGGCTCGCTGTTCCGTTCCGAGTTCGGCACCGTGGTGGTGCAGGACGAGATCTGCAACGGCTGCGGCTACTGCGTCGCGGCCTGCCCCTACGGCGTGATCGACCGCCGCAAGGGACCGGAGGGTGACCCGAAGGTCGGCATCGCACAGAAGTGCACGCTCTGCTACGACCGCCTCACCGACGGCCAGACGCCCGCGTGCGCCAAGGCGTGCCCCACCGAGTCGATCCAGTACGGCGACGTCGAGGAGCTGCGCCAGCGGGCCGACGAGCGGGTCGCGACGCTGCACGAGCGCGGCATCATGGACGCCCGGCTCTACGGCAACGACCCGGAGGACGGTGTCGGCGGGACCGGCGCGTTCTTCCTCCTCCTCGACGAACCGGAGGTCTACGGCCTGCCGCCGGACCCGGTCGTGACGACCAAGGACCTGCCCGCGATGTTCAACCGCGCCGGGGCCGCGGCGCTCGCCCTGCTGGCCGGTGCGGCGATCTCGTTCCTGGGGAGGGACCGGTGACCCAGACCCCGACGCCGACCGGTGGCGTCACGCGCCACCGCGGATCCCCGTCGCGCGACAGCATCGTGCCGGAGGCCGAGTTCGACTCCTACTACGGCCGTCCGGTCGTGAAGGCCGCGCCGTGGGAGCACGACATCGCCTACTACCTCTTCACCGGCGGGGTGGCGGCCGGTAGTGCCCTGCTGGGGGCGGGCGCCGACCTGTCCGGACGTCCGGCGCTGCGCCGGGTGGCACGGCTCGGGTCGCTCGGCAGCCTGCTGCTCAGTGTGCTCTTCCTGGTGCGCGACCTCGGCAAGCCGTCGCGGTTCCTGAACATGCTGCGCGTGGCGAAGCTGACCTCGCCGATGTCGGTCGGCACCTGGATCCTGTCGCTGCACGGCCCGTTCGCCGGGCTCGCCGCTGCCGCCGAGGTCGTCGGGATGCTGCCGCGGTCGTGGCAGCGCGGGCCCCTGAGCCTGGCCCTGCGCCTGCAGACCCCGGCCGGCGTGATCGGCGCGCTCACCGCGCCACCGGTGGCCGCCTACACCGCCGTGCTCCTCGCGGACACGGCCACTCCGGCATGGCACTCGGCGTACCGGGAGCTGCCGTTCGTCTTCTGCGGCTCGGCGGCCGCCGCCTCCGGGGGCCTCGGCATGGTCGGCGCCCCCGCCGCGGAGGCCGGTCCTGCTCGCGCCTTCGCGGTCGGGGGTGCCGTCACCGAGCTGCTGGCCGAGCACCGCATGGAGCAGTCGATGGGCCTCGCGGCCGAGACCCTGCACGAGGGCCGCGCCGGCGCCTGGATGCGGGCGAGCAAGGCGCTCACCGTGGCCGGCGCGGCGGGTGCGCTGTTCGGTCGCCGGTCACGTGCCGTCTCGGTCGCCTCCGGCCTGGCCCTGATGGCGGGCTCGTTCTGCACCCGCATGGGGGTCTTCGAGGCCGGCATGGCATCGGCGCGCGACCCGAAGTACACCGTGGTGCCGCAGCGGGAGCGCGTGCAGCGCGGAGAACCCGTGCGTTACGAGGCACCGGCGTAGCATCCGCGCCATGGTCGGGGAGGCGGCGGCGGTGCCGAGGTGGTGACCGCGCGAGGGTTCTTCCCGGCGGTCGAGCAGGAGAGCGAGGTGCGCCCGCTGCTGGACCGCTTCCGGTCCCGGGCCGAGGCGGAGATCGAGCGGCACGGCAACATCGCCGCCACCGTGCACGCCGAGCTGCGGGCCGACGGGGCGCCCGACCGGACGGTCGCGTTGCGGCGGTTCTACTGGTCCACGCAGCACCACGACCCCACCTCGGCGTACGGCTTCGCGGCGCGCACGCTGCACTGGGCGGGTGACGACGCCGCTGGGCTGCAGCTGCACGAGTTCCCCGACGACCCGGCGCTCACGTGGCTCGACCAGGACGACGGGCCGCTGCGACGTGGCGGAGAGATCGAGCGGGTGGACGTGCTGCGCTACATCCCGCTGCGCCGGCTGACCTTCCGGCTGCACGGCGGCGCGGGGCTCCCGGCGAGCGTGATCGTGAAGGCGAAGGGCACCGGCGGGCTGAACCGCGCGGCCGTCGCCCTGTTGGCGGTCAACCGGGCCGCGAAGCGGCGTGCGGCGGTGCGGGTGCCCGCACTGCTGCGGCTTGAGCCGCCACGGCACGCGCTCTACCTCGAGGAGCTGGCCGGGGAGCCGCTCGACCGCGCGGCCTCCGGACTGGACCTCACCGAGGCGATGGAGCAGCTCGGCACCCTGCACCGCGACCTGCAGGCATTGGAGCCGAAGGGCTTCTCCCGGCGGGGTGCTGCCGACTGGTTGGAGCAGTCGGCGCAGGCCGCCGAGCAGGTGTCGCTCCTCGTGCCCTCGGCCGCTGGACGTGTGCGGGCCCTGCACGAACGGCTGGAGCGCACCGCCCCCGACGACGTGTCACCGATGTTCTGCCAGGGGGACTTCCTCCCAGGCCAGGTGCTGTGCCACCCGGAGGGGTGGTCGGTGATCGACTTCGACGACAGCCACTACGCCGACCCGCTGTCGGAGGTGGCCGGGATGTACGTCGGGATGGCCCGCGAGCTCCACCTCCCCGCCGAGCAGGTCGAGCTCGCCCGGCGTACCTATCTCGAGGCGTACGCCTCCCGCGCCGGTGAGCCGATCGACCGGGACCGCTGGCGCTGGTTCCTGCTCCTGCTCCAGCTCACCCAGCTCGGCAAGCGGCTGAGCAAGGGACGCATCGCCGCGGGCGAGACCGAGTCGACCCTCGACCTCATGGAGTCGGGGGAGGACGGGCTCGACTGACGCAGCCGCTCAGCCCGCGGTGCCCGACCCGAGACGCGGTGACTCGACCACCGCCGGCACCAGCTCGCGGATCGCGGCCGCGGCCCGGGCCGCGCCGTCGAGGCGGATGCCGGCGGTGTCCAGCGCCTCGGCGGGGAGGACCCGCGGGCGAGCGAGCAGCCAGCTGAGCTCCTCGGGCGAGACCTGCTCGTCGACGACGTCGGCCACGTCCATCGCGGCCAGGCGGACCGCGCGGATGGCCTGCTCACGACGAGGTGCACGACGTGGGACGAGGATCGGGCGCACCCCGGCGGCCAGCGCCTCGAGGGTCGAGTTGTAGCCGGCCATCTGGATCACCGCGCCGGCGCGGGTCATCAGCGCCGCGCAGTCCGAGGTGTTGCGCAGCACGCGGACCCGGCCACCGCGCTCGCCGGCGAGCCGGTCGGTGAGCACCGAGCTCGTGTAGGGCCCGGCGACGAGCACCGTGCGCAGCTGGGGCAGCAGCTCGGTCACGTCGAGGCCGAGCCGGTAGACGTCGTCGCCGTCGCCGCCACCACCGCCGGTCACCACCAGCAGCCGGCGGTCGCGCTCCCCGGGCTCGACCCGGTCGACCACCCAGCCGCAGTAGTGGGGCGTGACCGGCAGGCCGTACTCGGCCTCCTGGTCGCACAGCACCCGCTCGCCGTAGACGAGCACCCGATCGTAGAGCTCGGCGGCCCCGTGCCAGCCGGCTCCGGCCAGCTCACGGCGCACCGTGCCCGCTTCGTCCAGGATGTCGCGCAGCCCGAGCACCAGGGCGGCTCCCTGCCCGGCCGCCCGGTCGAGGCCCGGCCGCAGCTCGCCGGCGACGCCGTACGGGTGCCGGTCCACGACCACCACGTCGGGGGCGAGCTCGGCGACCACGTCGTCAAAGAGCCGGGTCCGCAGCTCGACCGCCTCGTCGAAGGTCATCTCCTCGGTTCGGTAGCTGCCGGTCGAGTCCTTCAGCAGCGGCGGCACCTGCACGACGTGCATCGCTGCGAGGCCTGCCCAGGTCGGGCGGACCGCCAGCCCGGTGACGATCGTGATCTCGGCGGCCGGGTCGGCGTCGAGGAGCGCACGAGCCACGAGGGTGTTGCGGCGCACGTGGCCGAGGCCGAAACCGTCGTGGGAGGTGAAGAGATAACGGGCCACGACTTCACCTTCACCTGAGCAGCGCCCCGGCACCAGATGGCCGTTGGTACCGGGAGGCACTACGACCATCGGGCAGTACCCGACGACGATTGTGCAATAGCGGCACGTCCACCCATCTCGCCACTCTTGAGGAGTAGGCCGCGGGCCCTGCCGAACCTCGGCACCCGGAACCAGCGGCCGCGATGGCGGGAACGGCGGGATCAGAGATGCGTGCAGTCATCACCGGCAGCGCGGGCTTCATCGGGAGCACGCTGGCCGAGCGGCTCGTGGCCGACGGCTGGTCCGTGCGTGGCGTCGACTCCTTGACGAGCTACTACGACGTGGCCGAGAAGGAGCGGAACCTCGGGGGCCTGGCCGACGAGCCGCGCTTCGAGCAGCTGCTCGCCGACGTGGCCATCGACGACCTGGATGCCGTGCTCCGTGACCGGCCGATGATCTTCCACCTCGCGGCGCAGCCCGGCGTGCGCGACAGCTTCGGGGACGGCTTCGAGCGCTATCTCCACGACAACGTGCTGGCGACGCAGCGGGTCCTCGAGGCGGCACTGCGGAACTCCTGTCCCCGCGTCGTGTTCGCCTCCTCGTCGTCGGTGTACGGCGAGGGTCCCGACACCGTCTGGCGCGAGGACTCCACCCCGACCGTGCCGCGCTCGCCGTACGGCGTGACCAAGCTGGCGTGCGAGCGGCTCGCCGACGTCTACCGGCACCTCGGCCTCGAGGTGGTCGGGCTGCGCTACTTCACCGTGTACGGGCCCCGGCAGCGGCCCGACATGGCCATCCGGCGGCTCTGCGAGGCAGCACTGGGCGGACCGCCCTTCCGGCTGCTCGGCACCGGGCGGCAGTCGCGGGACTTCACCCACGTCGACGACGCCGTCGACGCAACGGTGAGGGCCATGCTCGCGGATCGACCCGATCCGCTCCTGAACGTCGGCGGAGGTACGGAGGCGACGCTGGCCAGCGTGGTCGAGGCAGTGGGTGCCATCAACGGCCATCCCGTACCCGTGGTCAGGTCCGGAGTCCAGGCGGGCGACGTCTCCCGCACCTCCGCCGACACCACCCGCGCGAGACGCACGCTCGGCTGGCGTCCCGCGGTCGGGCTCGTGGAGGGGTTGCGCTCCGAGGTCGAGTGGGTCGCCGCGCAGCGAGGCGTCGACCTCGGAGCCGGCGCGGAGATGGCGGCGAAGTCATGAGCACCGTGCGCCCGCTCCGCGTCGTCGTCGCCGGACAGGGGTACGTCGGGCTGCCGCTCGCCATGCGCGCCGTGGCCGTCGGTCACGACGTCGTCGGGTTCGACGTGTCGGTCGAGCGCGTGAAGCGGCTCGCCGCGGGGGAGTCCTTCGTCGAGGACATCTCCTCGGAGACCGTGGCCGCTGCGCTGGCCAGTGGCCGCTTCCAGGTCACCGACACCGCCGTCGGGTGTGAGGGCTTCGACGTCGCCGTCATCTGCGTCCCGACGCCGCTCGACGAGGAGCGGCCCGACCTCACCAAGGTGGAGTCCGCGGCCGTCGCGCTGGCGCCGTACCTCCGGCCCGGCGCCCTGGTGGTGCTCGAGTCCACCAGCTACCCGGGCACCACCGAGTCGCTGCTCGTGCCCTGCCTCGAGGCCGGTTCGGGGCTGCGCGCCGGCGAGGACTTCCAGGTGGGGTACAGCCCGGAGCGGATCGACCCGGGCAACACCGAGTGGACCATCGAGACCACGCCCAAGCTGGTCTCCGGCATCGACGCCCTCTCGCTGGACCGCACCGACGCGTTCTACAGCACGCTGGTCGCCGAGACCGTGCGCGTCGACTCCACCGGTGCCGCCGAGATGGCCAAGCTGCTGGAGAACACCTTCCGGCACGTCAACATCGCCCTGGTCAACGAGCTGGCGATGGTCGCCGCCGACCTGGACATCGACGTCTGGAAGGTCATCGACGCCGCCGCGAGCAAGCCGTTCGGCTTCATGAAGTTCACCCCGGGCCCGGGCGTCGGCGGCCACTGCCTGCCGATCGACCCGAGCTACCTGTCCTGGACGGTGCGCCGGCGGCTCCACCGCGCATTCCGCTTCGTCGAACTCGCCAACGACATCAACGAGCACATGCCCGACTACGTGCACGCACGCCTGGTGCAGGCCCTCAACCGTCGCGGCCTCGCGATGACCGGTGCCCGGGTGCTGGTGATGGGCCTGGCCTACAAGCGCAACTCCTCCGACGCGCGGGAGTCGCCCGCGACGGAGCTGGTGAAGGACCTCCTCGCCGGCGGTGCGCGGGTGACGGTCGCCGACCCGCACGTGGTGGAGGACGTGCTCCCCGGAGTCGACGTACGACGCGACCTGCCCGACCCCGAGGAACTGGCGGCGCAGGACGCCGTCGTGCTCGTGACGGACCACGACACCTTCGACTACGACGCCGTGCTCGAGCACGCGACCTACGTGCTGGACACCAGGCACCGTCTGGAGGGGCCCCGTGTCGAGCACCTCTGACCTCAGGACCCGCCCACGCCGCGCGCCGGCCCGGGCCCGAGTGGCCGTCGTCGTCTCGGGCTGGCCGCGGCTCTCGGAGACCTTCGCGCTCAACGAGCTCGTCGCGCTGCACCGCGCCGGTCTGCTCGCCGCGGTCCTCGCGACCAAGCCGGGGGAGTCGGGGCTGCGTCACCCGGCCGTCGCCGAGCTGGCCCCGTGGGTGACCGTGCTGCGGGACGGCACCGCCGCGCAGCAGGCCGCGGAGGTCGCGGACCGGGTGGTCGACCTGGGCGTGACGTCGGTGCACGGCTACTTCGCCCACCGGCCCGCAGAGGTCGCCGCGGCTGCCGCCCAGCTGCTCCGCGTGCCCTACGGGTTCAGCGTGCACGCCCTCGACGCCCGCAAGGTGAGCCCGTCCGAGCTGGCCGCCCGTGCTGCCGGCGCCTCGGTGGTGATCGCCTGCAACCGCGACGCCGCGGCGACGCTCGCCGCCGTCGGGGCCAGCCCGCGCCTGCTCCCGCACGGAGTCGATCTCGACACGTTCGCGCCCACCCCGCCCCCGACGCTCTCCGCGAGCGACCGGCCCGTCGAGCTGCTGGCCGTGGGCCGCTTCGTGGAGAAGAAGGGGTTCGCCACGCTGCTGGAGGCGCTGCGGCGGGTCCACCGCGACGTGCACCTCGGGCTGGTCGGCGACGGCCCGCTGCGCAGCGACCTCGTCGCCCGGGCGAGGGAGCTGCGCCTCGGCAGCAGGCTCACCATCGAGCCGCGCCTGGCCCACGACGCGCTGCCCGGTCGCTACGCGGACGCCGACGTCGTGGTGGTGCCGTCTGTGGTCGACTGGACCGGCGACCGGGACGGGCTGCCCAACGTCGTGCTCGAGTCGATGGCCAGCGGTCGGCCGGTGATCGCGACCACCGTCGGGGCGATCGCCTCCGGTGTCCGGGACGGCGAGACAGGGCTGCTGGTGCCGCCGCGCGACCCCGACGCCCTCGCGGCCGCGATCACCGAGCTGGTGGACCGGCCCGACCTGCGGGTCGCCTTCGGGTTGCGTGCCCGGGCGATCGCCGAGGAGCAGTACGACCTCGCGACCTGCGCCGCCACCTTCTGCGAGGTGCTCGGAGGCGTCCATGTCTAGGCGGGTGTCCGAGTCGACGGTGGGCTACGTGCTGAAGGGCTACCCGCGGCGCTCGGAGCTGTTCATCGCCAGCGAGATCTGGCGCCTGGAGCAGCTGGGTGTCCCGGTGCGCCTGTTCGTGATCAAGGCACCCGAGGAGAGCGAGCACCACGACGTCGTCGACCGCATCCTCGCCGTGCCCCGTTACCTGCCCGACACCACGTCGCTGTCCGGACAGGCCCTGGGTCGGTGGCTCGCGGACAACCTGGGCGCGTTCCGGCCGGCGCTGCGCGCCGTGGCTCGCCGGCACCCCCTCGGCCTGGCGCGGGCAGCCGCAGCCGCGGCCGCGCAGTCGTGGCGGGCCCGAACGGGCTGGCGGCCCAAGAACCTCTACGCCAAGGAGCTGTTGCAGGCCGTGGCGCTGGCGGCCGAGGTGGACCGCGCCGGCGACGTGGAGAGCCTGCACGCGCACTTCGCCCACGGCACCACGACGGTGACCTGGCTCGCGTCGAAGATCTGCGGGCTCCCCTTCTCCTTCACCGCGCACGCGAAGGACATCTACCGCGAGTCGCTCAACCCGGCCGGGCTGCTGGTGCGCAAGCTCCGGGCCGCCACCTTCGTGGCCACCTGCACCGGAGCCAACGCCGAGCACCTGCGTGCCCTGGCCCCCGAGGCCGACGTGCACCTCGTCTACCACGGTCTCAACCCGGACTTCGCCCGCCTGCTCGAGGCGGTCGAGGAGGGCGACCGAGCCCACGTGCCGGCCACCCTGCGGGTGGTGAGCGTGGGACGGCAGGTCACCAAGAAGGGCTTCGACGTGCTGCTCCACGCCGTCGCCCTGCTGCGCCACCGCGGGGTCGACGTCGAGCTGGTGCTGGTCGGCGAGGAGGGGGACGCGACCCCCACGATCCACCGGCTGCTCCGCGAGCTCGACCTCGAGGACGTCGTCGACCTGCTGGACGCGTGCGGCCAGGCCGACCTGCTCCGGCTCTACCGCGGCGCCACCGTGTTCGCGCTGGCCTGCCGGATCGCCGACGACGGCGACCGCGACGGCATCCCCAACGTGCTGGTCGAGTCGATGGCCGCCGGGCTCCCGGTGGTCAGCACCGCGGTCTCCGGGATCCCCGAGCTGGTCCACGACGGCGAGAACGGCCTGCTGGTACCGCCCAGCGACCCGGCCGCGCTGGCCGACGCGCTCGCCCGGATCGGCAAGGACCCCGCGCTGCGCGAGCGGCTCGCCGAGGAGGGCCCGGTGACGGTCGCCCGCGACTTCGACGCGGTCTCCAACGCCCGCCGGATGGCCCGCCTGCTCGAGGGGGCTGCCCGATGACCAGCCACCTGTCCGACGTACGGCCCGAGGTGCCGGCACAGCCCCGGCCGTTCGTGTGCGTGATCGAGGAGCTGCACCGCGACCCGGAAGTCGCGGCGGACGCCCGCGACGGCGTCTTCACCCACGCCGGTCGCCGGCTGCACCTGGGCCGGACCCCGGACTGGCTGCACGGCGGGCTCGCGGACGACGAGGAGTGGCGCATCGAGTGGGTGAAGCTCTACGAGGGGCTCGCCCTGGCGCACGACTTGGTCGAGCGCGGAGACCGCGACAGCCTCACCACCTGGGAGGACCTGGTCGAGTCCTTCTGCGACCAGGTGCCGGTGGGGCACGACACCTCCGACGTCTCCGCCCGACGGATCCAGAACTGGCTCTACGCCTGGCAGCGGTTCGCAGAGGCGCCCGCCTGGCAGGGTCTGCGCCCCGGCCTGGCGGAGCGGCTGACCGACCGCCTCCTCGCTGACGGCGAGCACCTGCGCCACCACCTCACCCCGGCCCGCAACCACCGCACCCTCGAGCTCTACGCACTGCTGGTGCTCGCCCTCGCCTTCGGCCGCGACGAGGACGCGGTCGACGCGATCGCGGCACTGGCCGAGAACGCCGGCACCGACGTGCACCCCGACGGCGTGCACATCGAGTGCTCCAGCGACTACCACCTGATCGTGCTGCGCTCCTTCGTCGGCGCGATCGCGAACGCCCGCCTGGTCGGCCTCCCGGTGCCGCACGTACTGGAGCAGCGCACCCGGGCGATGTGCAACGTCGCCCTGCACCTGCAGCGCCCGGACGGCATCACCCCCGCCCTGTCCGACGGCGACCAGGCCGACCACCGCAGCCTGCTGCGCCGCGCCGGGGTGCTCCTCGACCGTCCTGACCTGCTGTGGGCCGCCACCGACGGCGCCGAGGGCGTGCCGCCGGCGACCCGGGCAGCGAGCTTCCCGGTCGGGGGCTACCACGTCCAGCGCAGCGGCTGGGGCGACGCGGGACGCGCCCTCGCCGAGGAGCGGTGGAGCGTCCTCGACTGCGGCCCGCTGGGCGCCGGCGGCCACGGCCACTACGACCAGCTCTCGGTGGAGCTGATGGCCGAGGGCCACGAGATCGCCGTCGACCCCGGCCGGTACACCTACGCCGAGGACGGGTCGGGCTGGCGGGCGTGGTTCAAGGGCACCGCGGCCCACAACACCGTGACGGTCGACGGCCTCGACCAGACGCCGTACCGCCGGGGCAAGCCGAAGGGTCCGACCTCCACCGCCCGGCTGCTGTGGCGGCACACCGGGCACGGCCTCGACGCGCTGTGCGGCCAGGTCGTCAGCCCCCGGTACGACGCGGTGCACACCCGGACCCTCGCCCTGGTCGACGACGACTACTGGGTGGTGCTCGACCGGCTGCGCGCGCCCGACGCCCACGACTACGCCGCCCGCTGGCACCTGGGTGCGGAGGCACAGGGACGGGTCGACGTCGCGCGGTACGAGGAGCAGTCCGTGGTCACCACCCCGCACAGCAGCTTCGTGGTGCCCACCGGGTGCGGGCACGTCGGGCTCGAGCCGGGCTGGGTCTCGCCGACGTACGGCATCAAGCACCCGGCCCCGGTCGTGCTCGTCACGGCGGAGGCCCACGCGGACGCCGACCTCGTCACGGTGATCACCCCCGGCACCGAGGCACCCGGCGTGTGGGTGCGGCACCTGGACGAGACCGTGCTCGTGGACGTGGAGCCCGTCGGGGGCCGCCCGGTGCGGTTGCACCTGGCACCGACCTGGGCCTCGCTGGAGAGCGGTCAGCAGGTGGCGTCATGACCGACCTGGCCACCCGTGAGCTGGCTCCCGGCCTCGTGCCCGACCCGGAGCTGCCGGCCCGCGACCTGCTCCTGGACCCGACGTTCGTGGCCGGTCGGCTGGCCCGCCTGCTCGCGAAGCAGGGGATCCTCGCTGTCGAGGCCTGCGAGCTGGTCCGGGTGAAGTACCGCGTGGGGGAGAGCCTGCGCGTGGTCTACCGTCTTCGCGCCGGTGGCCGGGACCGGCTGGTCACCGGACGGTTGTTCCGCGCCGGACGCAGCCAGACGGCGTACGAGCGCGCCATCGCCCGAGACCCCTCGACGCTCGCGACCCGGTCGCGCCAGGTGTGCCACGACCCGGCGCACGGCGTGGTCTGGTGGTGCTTCCCGCGCGACCGCAAGCTCGGTGACCTCGGCTGGCTCACCACGCCCTCGGCGGCGCTGACCCACACGGTCGGGCTCCCCGAGTGGCGGCGGACCGAGGTGGTCCAGTACGTGCCCGAGCGGTCCGTGACCGCGCTCGCCCTCGATGACCACGCGAGCACGCTGGCGTACGCCAAGACCTACGGGCCGACCACCGTCCCGACCATGGTGGCCGCCCGGCTCCGGCACGTGGCGGGCGAGCTGCGCAGCGCAAGGCGGCCGGTCACCGCGCCCTCCGTGATCGGCTGGTCGCCGGCGCGGCGGCTGCTGCTCATGGAGGCGATGCCGGGCCGGTCGTGGAGCGCGCTGGCCGGGGAGGAGCTGGCCCGGGCGATGACCGGCCTGGGCGTGGCGATCGCCTGCCTGCACGACAGCACCCCGGCCGACGGGCTGGACCCGTTCGGCCGGCTCCGCCCCGACCGCGTGCAGCGCTCGGTCGATCTCGTCGCCCGCGCCCGGCCCGACGTCGCGGCGCACCTCGAGCTGGTCACAGCACGCCTGCGCGTGCTGACCCCTCCCGCCGAGCCGCGCGTCGTGCTGCACGGCGACTGCCACCCCGGCAACGCGCTCGTCCACGGCGACACGATCTCGCTGATCGACCTCGACCAGATGGGGCACGGACCGGCCGCGGCCGACCTGGGCAGCCTGTTCGGTCGGCTGCGCTACGCGGCGACGGTCGGCGAGCTCGAGGCCGCGGAGGTCGCCGAGCTCGAGGCCCGGTTCGTCGCCGGGTACGCCGCGCAGCGACCGCTCCCCGATGCCGCATCCCTCGCCTGGCACACCGCGGCCGCGCTGCTCGCGGAGCGCGCCCTGCGCGCCGTGAACCGCGTCAACGAGGCCGGCCTCGCCCACCTCGACCAGATCGTCGACGCCGCCGACACCGCCCTGACCCGAGGAGTGCTCCCGTGACCCGTCCGCGCCTCCTCCTCTACTGCCAGCACTCGCTCGGACTCGGCCACCTCGCCCGCTCCCTCGCCGTGGCCGACGCGCTGTCGGAGTCCTTCGAGGTGACCCTGCTCAACGGCGGGCGTTTCCCCGCCGGGACCCGGCGGCCGCGCGACGTGCGGATCGTGAACCTCCCGCCGCTGGGCCACGACGACGACTACCAGCTGGTGAGCCTCGACCCGGAGTGGACCGTCGCGGAGGCACAGGAGGAGCGGCTGCGCCGGATCCTGGCGGTCCTGGAGCTCAAGTCGCCGCACGTGCTGCTGGTCGAGCTGTTCCCGTTCGGTCGCAAGAAGTTCGCCTTCGAGCTGGTCCCGATGCTGGAGGCCGCGCGCTCCCAGCGCCCGAGCCGTCCGCTCGTGCTGTGCAGCCTGCGCGACATCCTGGTCACCGGCCGGCGCGACCAGGCCGGCCACGACGAGCGCGCCAGCGAGCGGGCCAACGCCTGGTTCGACGCCCTGCTCGTCCACTCCGACCCGGCCTTCGCCCGGCTCGAGGACACCTTCCGGCCGCGCACCCCGCTGCGCGTCCCCGTGCTCTACACCGGGTTCGTGGCCCCGCCGGCCATTCCGCCCCTCTCGGCCGAGCATCGCCTGCCCCGGCTGCTGGTCTCGGCGGGCGGCGGGATGGTGGGGGAGCCGCTGTTCCGCGAGGCGGTGGACCAGCACCGCGAGCTGTTCGACCGCACCGGGCTGACCACGACCGTCGTGGCCGGTCCGTTCCTGCCCGACCCCGCCTGGCACTGGCTCCAGCATCAGGCGGCTGAGTCCCCCCACCTGCACGTCGTACGCCGGGTCGACGACCTGTGCACGGACATGGCCTGCTCGACGCTGTCGCTCAGCCAGGCGGGCTACAACACCACGATGGACATCCTCCGCGCCGGCACGCCGGCGGTGGTGGTCCCCTACGGCGCCGGGCGCGAGGACGAGCAGGCCAGCCGCGCCCGCCGCCTCGACGCACTGGGCGCCCTCCGGTCGGTGCCGGCCCGTGAGCTCGGCACCGGGCGGCTGCTCGAGGAGCTCGTGCTCCTCGCAGGCAGCCGGCCCGCACCAGTGCGCCTCGACCTCGACGGAGCACGCACCACCGCACGTGTCGTCACCGGGCTGGTCGGGCTCCCGCCGGCAGCGAACACCATCCCCCTCACCCCCCACGGAGCAGCGCGATGAAGATCCAGAAGACCCAGACCCGCACCGAGGTCATCGGGGTGATCGGGGCCGGCTACGTCGGACTGGTGACCGCGGCGACGCTCGCGAGCCTCGGCCACGAGGTCATCTGCGTCGACGTCGACGAGGAGAAGATCGACCGGCTGCGCAAGGGTGACGTGCCGATGGTCGAGCTCGGGCTGCCCGAGCTGCTCCACCAGCACCGGGACCGACTGACCTGGTCGCTGGACGCAGCCGACGTCTTCGCCCGGGCCCGCATCGTCTACGTCACGGTCGACACCCCCGGCCTGCCGAGCGGCGACGCCGACCTCTCCCGCGTGGAGGCGGTCATCGACAAGATCCCCGACGACGTGCCGCCGCTGATCCTGGCGATGAAGTCGACCGTTCCCGTGGGCACCGGCGCGCGGGTCCAGCGACACCTCCGCCGCCGCGGTCTGAGCCAGGTCAGCTATGTCTCCAACCCGGAGTTCCTGCGCGAGGGCAGCGCGCTGCGCGACGTCCGGCACCCCGACCGGGTGGTCGTCGGGGCCGACGACCCTGCGGACGCCGAGGAGGTGGCTCGGCTCTGGACGCCGCTGGGCGGGGAGCTGCGCATCTGCGACCTCGCCTCGGCCGAGATGATCAAGCTGGCCGCCAACGCGTTCCTCGCCACCAAGATCTCGTTCGTCAACGAGATCGCCAACGTCTGCGAGAACGTCGGGGCCGACGTCGCCGTGGTCGCCGAGGGCATGGGACTCGACCGCCGGATCGGTGCGGAGTTCCTCGAGGCGGGGCTGGGCTACGGAGGCTCCTGCTTCCCCAAGGACGTCGCGGCGCTCAAGCAGCTGGCCGGCAACAGTGGGTACCACTTCCAGCTGCTCTCGGCGGTCATCGAGGTCAACGAGCTGCAGAAGCGTCGGGTCGTCTCGGCACTGGCCGCGCGTCTCGGCACCCTGGCCGGTGCCCGCATCGCGCTGCTCGGGGTCGCGTTCAAGCCCTGGACCGACGACACCCGGGAGTCGCCCGCGCTGGTGCTGGCCGAGCGGCTCATCGCGGAGGGGGCCACCGTGGCCGCGCACGACCCGGTGGCCGACGCCGCCCGGGCGCTGCCCGACGAGGTCGATGTGGTCGACGACCTGGCCGACGCCGTGAGCGGGGCCGACGCCGCGGTGATCGTCACCGCCTGGCCGGAGTACGGCGGGCTGCTCGAGCCCGGGACGTCCAACTCGATGGCACGCCCGCTGCTCGTCGACGGCCGCAACATGCTGGATCCCCAGGCCGCGGCGACGGCCGGCTACGAGTGGGTGGGCATCGGCCGTCCCGAGTACGTCGGGCACGTCACCTCGGAGCCCACCTACCAGATGGCGCGTGCGCAATGAGCTGGCTCGACCCCGTCAGACGGGCGCTCGGCGAGCGCTCCGAACCCACGGTGGTGTTCTTCCGCGACGACGACGCCGGCCGGGGCGACGTACGCCTCGGGGCGATGCTCGACCGGTTCGAGGCGCACCACGTCGGCGTCGACATCGCGGTGATCCCGGCGTTGGTGAGGGGCCCCCTGGCCGCGGCCCTGCGCGAGCGCATCGAGATCGGCGGCATCCGCATCCACCAGCACGGGCTGCTCCACGTCAACCACGAGCAGGAGGGTCGCAAGCACGAGTTCGGACCGTCGCGCAACCTCGCCCAGCAGTCGGCCGACGTCGCGACAGGGCGCAACCTGCTGCTCGGGTGGTTCGGCGAGGAGATGGTCGAGCCGGTGTTCACCCCGCCGTGGAACCGGTGCACGGCCGACACCGGCACGGCCATCCGCGCCAACGGCCTGCACGTGCTGTCCCGCAACACCACGGCCCCGAGGCTGGACCAGCCGGGGCTGGTCGAGGTGCCGATCACCATCGACTGGTTCGGCCACCGCAGGGGAGTGCGCTGGACGCCCGACGAGCTCGCCGAGCGGATCGCCGAGCAGGTGCGTGGTGGCGAACCGATCGGGGTGATGCTGCATCACGCGGTCACCAACGTCGACGAGCTCGGCCGGGTCGACGACCTGCTGGCGCTGTGTGCCACCCACTCCGGCGTGCACGTCAGCTCCATCATCGAGGTGGCGAACCTCCGGCCGCACCGGGCCCACCACCACGGGGGTGCGGCATGACGTCGGTGCACGAGTGCCACCGCCAGGCGCTCGAGGAGATCGCGGCACGGGCACACCTGCCTCGCGTCGTCCGCGCCGCACGCATGCTGGGGATCGAGCCCGAGCACCCACCGGTCGTGCTGCGTTCCGCCCTCCGCGCCGCGGGCGGTCCGTACGCCGAGTCGGTGCTCGCGCTCGGTCCCCGACCCGACCAGGTTGTCGCGGTCGGCTGCTGGCTGACCCCGCCCGAGGCCGGGGGATCGGCCTTCCCGGTCCGCGCCGGGAGCCTCGGCTGGCTCACCGTCACCCCGATCACCGTCGACCCGGTGGCCGCGACCGCGGCCCGGCTGGAGGGCACCCGGAGCCGGCTGGTGCGCTACCACCGCGGTCTCCGCGCCACTGTGCGGGTCGAGGGCCCGAAGGACCTGCGTGGCTGTGCGGTCGCGTTCGCGAAGGTGTTCAGCGACCATCGCGGTGCCGCACGCCATGCCGTCGCCGCACGTCTGGCCGTGGCGTCGGACAGCGGGCTGGTCGGGTTCCGGGTACCGACCCCCGCCCGCTACGACGCACAGCGGTTCGTGCTGTGGCAGCTCGGCGTGGCCGGCAACCCGGCCACCGTCCAGCTGAAGGGACCCGACGCGCCCCGGCTGGCGCGGACGATGGGCGCGGCCCTGGCCAGCCTGCACGCCTCCGGCCTCGATGCCTCGCACCGGATCACCGCCACGACGCAGCTGGCTCGCGCCGAGCGCAACGTCGCCGAGGCGGTCCGGTTGGTGCCCGGGCTGCACGACGGCCTGATGCGGCTGCTCGACGTCGTGGCCGGCGCAGACGCCGGCACCCGGCCGCCCGTGGCGATCCACGGCTCGCCCGACCCCTCGCAGTGGCTGCTGGGCCCCGGCTTGCGCCCCGGCCTGCTCGACTTCGACCGGTTCTCGCTGGGGATGCCCGAGATCGACCTCGCCTGCTTCCTCGTCGAGATGGAGGCGATCGAGCGCCACCTGGCCACCGACAGTGCGTCACAGGCCCTCCTGGACGGGTACCGGTCCCGCGGGGGCGAGGTCGACGCCGGCGAGCTGCGTCGGCAGACGACCCTGCGGCGCATCGGCAAGGTGGTGCGTGCCGCCCGCGCCCTGCGCGTCGACGGCGACCACCGGGCGGCCCGGGTCCTCGCCGCGGCCGAGTCGGCACCGGTTCCGGTCTTCGACGCGGTCACGAAGGTGGGGTGCTCGTGATGAGGCCGACCGACCTCGCGGACCCCGCCTGGCTCACCGACACCGTGCGGGAGCACCACCGGGAGCTGGGCCTGCCGGTGGCGCCGGTGACGGTGGACCTCCTCGACGCCTGCGTGAAGAACCCGCACCTGCCCGACTCACCCCGGTGCCGCGGCTGGGCCACGCTGCGCGTGCCGACCATGGCCGAGGGCGGCGACCCGCTCTTCCTGCTCCGGTCCGTAGGCGACGCCGCTGCCCCCTCGGGGACGCCGGTCACGGGCCTGCCGCTGCGGGCCTGGCGGTTCCCGGACGACCCCGGCCTGCCGCTGCTCGCGACGATGGTCGAGCCGGAACGCGTGCGCGCCCTGCTGCCGGAGCGCCTGGCCGGCCACACCGTCGAGGAGGTCCGCGTCGTCCGGTGGCAGCCCGGGATCAGCGCCACCCTGCGGTGCGGCCTCACGGGCCCTGGGGGACGTACGGCGGTCTACGCCAAGCTGTTCGCGCCGGGCGACCACGGTCCCGGTGAGCTCGTCGCGGTCGAGGCGCGCCAGCGACTGCTGCACGCTGACGCCCCGCAGGGCCTGAGCGTCGCGGAGCCACTGGGCCTGGACACGCAGCGCCGCGTGCTGTGGACCCGGGAGGTCGTGGGCCGGAGCCTGGTGCGCGACGCCGACGGCGCGACCATGTCGACCCGCTCGGCCGAGGTGGTCGGCGCCGCGCTCGCCGCGCTGCACACCTCGGGGCTCTCCACCTCGCCGGTCCGGCCGATCCGGACGGTCTCGCCGGAGGAGGTGGCCACCGAGGCGCGCAAGAAGACGCGCAAGATCGCCTCCGCACGACCTGAGCACGCGCGGTCGGTACGCCGGCTCGCCGCGCTGGCATCAGCACTCACCGCAAAACCGCGGGTGCAGGGCACGCTCCACGGCGACTTCCACCTCGACCAGGTGCTGCTCACCGACGAGGGCCCCGTGCTGCTCGACCTCGACGAGATGGCGACCGGCGACCCGGCACTCGACCTCGCCGAGATCGCGGTCGACGTCGGCCTGCGCCGGCTCCCGAGGGCGACCTCCGTGCCGTTCCTGGACGCACTGGGCCAGTCGTACGTCGAGGCCGGAGGGACACCGCCACCGCCCGCGGTCCTCCGCGGCTACGCGGCGGCCGAGCTGCTGAACCGCTGCTACCGCCGGCTGCGCCGACCGGTGCCCGGCTGGGAGCAGGGGCTCGAGCACGACCTGGCCGCCGCGCACGTGGTGCTCACCGGGGCAGCGCTCACCGCACCACGAACATCACGAAGCAAGACACGCACCATGACGGGGGCACGGACATGACCACGACGGCCGACCAGGTCGGCACCATGCGGCTGCTGCGGCCCTATCTGCTGCGGCACTGGTGGTCGCTCGCGGGCGCGATGATCGCTACCGCGACGATGACCGCGGCGAGCCTGGCTGCGCCGTGGCCGCTGAAGTTCGCGATCGACCACATCGCCGCCAGGGCCACGGACGGCGGCGGCTTCGAGCTGACCCGCGAGGACTGGTGGCTGCTGGTGGGGCTGGCACTGTCGGTGCTGGCCATCGCCGCAGTCGGCGCGATCTCGTCGTTCTACGTCGACTATTGGCTCAACCGGGCCGGCGAGCGGATCGTGCACGCACTCCGCGTCGCGACGTACGCCCAGCTGCAGCGACTGTCCCTCGCCTTCCACGCCCGCCGGCACAAGGGCGACCTGGTCACGCGGGTGACCGGTGACGTCAACGCCGTCGGCACGCTGTTCGCCGACACCCTGGGCGCGCTCTCCTCGGCGATCCTGACCCTGATCGGGATGTTCGTGGTGTGCGTGATCCTCGACCCCGTGCTGACCGGGCTGGTCTTCCTGATGGCGCCGCCGCTCTACCTGATCATCCGGCACTACCAGCGCGCGGTGAAGAAGGCCGCGCGCCGGCAGCGCGCCAAGGACGGCGAGATCGCCTCGCTGGCGACCGAGGCGCTGACCGCCATGCCGGTGGTCAAGGCCTTCGGCACCGAGCAGTTCGAGCACGACCGGGTCGAGCGCCGCAGCGAGGAGCGGCTCGAGGTGGGTGTCGAGGCGGTCCGGCTCGAGGCCCGGTTCGGTGGGCTCGTCGACATGATCGGCGCGGTGTCGACCGCCCTCATGCTCGGCGTCGGCGTCTACAGCGTGGCGCAGGGCCGGATCACCGCCGGGACCCTGGTGGTGTTCGTGGCCTACAGCGGCAAGCTCTACAAGCCGTTGCGCGACATTGCCCGGCAGACGACGCGCTGGGCCCGCACCATGGCCCGGCTGGAGCGAATCGGCGAGATCCTCCGCTGTGACGAGGTGCTCGAGGAGCACGGTGCCCCCACTGCCAGGACGATGCGGCGAGCGAGCGGCGAGATCAGCCTGCACAACGTGTCGTTCCGCTACGTGCCCGAGCGCTGGGCGATCCGCGACGTCAGCCTGCACGTGCCGGCCGGGCGCACCATCGCGGTCGTCGGCGGCTCCGGAGCGGGCAAGTCGACGCTGGGTGCCCTCGTGGCCCGCTTCTACGACCCGCTGTCCGGAAAAGTGTGCTTCGACGACCGGGATGCCCGGGACTGCCCGCTGGACTGGCTGCGCGAGCAGGTCGGGGTGCTGCAGCAGGACACCATCCTGTTCAGCGGCACGATCCGGGAGAACATCGCCTACGGCCGCACTGCTGCTGCGTGGCGGATCGAGCAGTGCGCCGACCTGGCCGGGGCCATGGAGTTCATCAGCGACCTGCCTCGCGGCCTGGACACCGTCCTGGGTCCCGGCGGCGCCGGGCTGTCGGGTGGCCAGCGCCAACGGATCGGCATCGCCCGCGTGCTGCTGCGCGACCCACCCGTGCTGGTGCTCGACGAGCCCACCACCGGGCTGGACGCGCTCAGCGAGCGCCGCGTGCTCGACGGGATCTTCTCCCTGATGGAGGGTCGTACGACGATCGTGGTCACCCACTCGCTGCCGCTGGCCCGCCGGGCCGACGAGGTCGTGGTGATGTCGGGTGGCCGGATCGTCGAGGTCGGTCCGCCCGAGGATCTGCTCACCAAGCGTTCGGCGTTCGGCACTCTGTGGTCCACCCAGGAGAGCGCGCTGACTCCGGGCGGTCCGTGATCTACCAGGTGGTGCCGAGGGCGTCGTCCAGCAGGTCGAGGAGCACCGTCGCGCGCACAGGGTCGGCGCGGTACCAGCACCGGACCGTGCCGATGAACAGGTCGAGGCAGCGCCAGAGTGACAGCCGGTCGGCGGGGAGCGGAGCAGCCTCCCGGTAGGCGTCCACGAAGACCCCGCTGAGGTGGTCGCGTCGGTCACCGCCGGCGATCTCGGAGAGCTTCGCGACGAAGCGGCCGACGTCGAGTGCTGCCTCGCCCTGTCCGAAGCCGTCGAAGTCGAGGAAGGCCGGCCGGGTCGCGTCGAGCAGCACCTGGGCCGGCCGGAACGCGCCGTGCACCGGGACGGCCTTCACCGGGTCGTCCCCACCCCGGGACGCGAGCGCCGCGAGGAGCGCGCGGGCGTCACGGCTCACCTGCTCCGGGAACGAGGGCGCCAGCCTGTCGAGCAGCCGATCGATCGTGGCCACCTCGGCAGCGACCGCGCGGGCCGGCCCCGTGCTCACGCCGGAGCCGTGGAGCACGGCCAGCCCCTCGGCGGTGCTGCGCAGGGCGCTCTCCTTCGCCAACGTCTCGGCACTGTCGTCCCCGACCAGGTCGGCCAGCGTCCCGTCGCCGGGGACAACGCCCTGCAGGAGCGTCCGGTGCTCGGCGAGGTAGGCCAGCGGCTCGGCCAGCCGCGGGACTCCGTGGCCGCCGACCCCGCTCTGCCACAGCTCCCGCATCCAGGCGTACGTCGAGGCGCCACCCGTGCCGGAGTAGGTCTTGGCGATGACCGCCCGTGGCCACGAGGGGTCGGCGCCGGCGGGGTAGGTGAGCTGCTGCAGCACCGTGGCCCGCTGGCCGTGCTTGAGCTGCAGCAACCGCGACTGGACGCTCGCGAGCCTCAGCCCCGGGCGGCCCTCGCGGAGAACCTCCTCGAGCACCGGACGGACCGCGGCCGGATCGGTGAGGACCGGCAGCGCCGGCAGGCCCGGGTCGTGGTCCCGCGCGACCACGCTGAGTCCGAGACCGGCGAGGAGCACACCGTTGTCGCTGGCCGCGCCGCCGGGTGCCGGCCGCTCGCCGACCAGGACCACCGCTCGCGTGCCCGCGTCCGTCAGCACCTCGGCGTCGTACCTCAGCGCCCAGGTGCGGCGTGCCCGTGCGTCCTGCAGCCGGAGCGCGGACAGCTCGCGCGCTCCCGGGACGACCTCGCCGATGCGAGGACCCAGCTCGGCCGCCACGGCCTCCGGGTCCAGGGCGGGGGTCAACCAGGAGGGCAGCCGGGTCGACCGCAGCGAGGCCACCAGGGCGCGCAGCGCGTCCAACTCGCCCCGCTCCGCCCCGTCCACGGGAGCAGGGTAGGCCGCTCGGACACGAGTGGGTGGGAATACGGCGCACCCGGAAACGGTTGCAGCAGCAACAGCGTCACGTGCGCACGGAAGGAGAGCGGGCCATGGTCACCGGCGTCATCGAGAAGGTCGACGAGGTGGTCCCGGTCAAGCAGCTCCTGCGCTGGCAGGACGACGGAGGAGCGCTCGCCCCCACCGAGCACGCTCAGTCCGTGGCGACGGCTCCGGTGTCGACGACGGCCACGGCACAGCTCGCCCCGTAGATCACCGCGTGGCTGACCGAGCCCAGCAGCATCCCCTCGAACGCTCCGCGACCACGCGTGCCGACCACGACCAGGCCGGCGTCCGCGGAGAGTGCGACGAGGGTGCGCTCGGCGGGACAGTCCTCCACCGTGGTGGCGACGGAGAGCTGCGGATGGCTGCCGCGCACGTGGTCCGCGGCGGTTGACGCACTGCGCCGTGCGTTGGCTCGCAACACGTCCTCGTCGATCGGCTCGACCTGGTGGCCGCCGGTGCAGGTGACGATCTCCAGGTCGGCGGACGCGGCCGCAGCGCGCTCGGCGGCGTAGGTCACCGCAGCGCTCCCGTGCTCAGAGCCGTCGGTGCCCACCACCACCCGGTGGTCCGGTCCGACCGGCCGGCTCGCGGACTCGTCCTTGACCACCACGACCGGGCACTCGGCGCGGGCGGCGACGTTGAAGGCCACCGATCCGAGCAACGCGCCGACCACCTGCCCGTGGCCACGGCTGCCCAGGACGAGCAGGGACGCCCCGCGACTGGCCTCGACCAGCGCGCGAGCCGGGCTGTCGACCTCGGTGGCTCCGAACACGTGCAGCACCGACTGCATCCGGAGCGCCTCGCCGACGCCCCGCGCGGTCACCTCCTCGGCGGCCTCCAGCGCCGCCGGGTCACGCTCGAACAACCCGGGCGCCTCCGGGCCGGTCATGCCGGGGTAGTTGGCGGCGTAGAGCACCACCAGGGGTGCCCGTGCAGCGACGGCCTCCGCCGTGGCCCAGGACAGGGCCACGTCGCTGTGCGCCCCGCCGTTCCAGCCGACCACCACGGCGCCGGAGGGTAGGGGAGTGTCGGACCACGACCCCACCTCGACGTACACCACGTGGCTGCCTCGTCCTCGGCGCGAGCAGCGGGAGGGCCCCCGCTGCGACCTGCGAATGTGGCGAGCGAGCTGCCGGAACGCCTCACCCGTCCCTCACGCAACCTTCGCATGTTCGGCTCACTGTAGTTCAACCGTGGGGTTTACGACCGGCCTGCGTGGTTACCGGCCCGGCAGGGCTCGAGGGAGCCATCGGGAGCAACAGGGAGCCAAGGGAGCAGCATGAGCACGGACGAGTCCGCACCGCTGACGCCGGAAGAGCTGGCCAACGAGGGAGTCACCGCACTGCCCGACAAGGAGGTCGTCTCGATCCGCGACCTCGCGGCCGACGTCGACCTGGCGATCGACGGCGCCGCGCCGATCGACCTGGCGGTGGCGCTGAACGCCAACGTGGTGGCACCCATCGACGCCGCCGTGAGCGCCAACCTGCTGAGCGACGGCTCGACCTCGCAGGCCCTGGCCGACCAGGGCGTCCAGGTGACGCAGACCGTGGCCGCCGACGCGATCGCGACCGGGGTCCAGGACAGCACCATCGACCAGAGCGACACGGTCCAGGGCGGTACGACGCCGCCGGCGGGCGAGGAGCAGCAGGGCATGCTGGCCGCCACCACGACGACCGACGACGCCACGGCCGGCGACGCCACCGAGGCAGCGGCTGCCGCGGCGAGCGCGCCCGTGGACGGCAGCGTGGTCGTGGACTCCACCGGCAACGTGATCGGCACGCTCGACGAGGCGACCGGCAACGTCATCGGCGCCGACGGCAACGTGCTCGGCACGCTCAACGAGACCACTGGCGTGGTCGTCGACACCGCCGGCAACCTCATCGGCACGGTCACCGACCTGGTGGACGGCGCGACCGTCGCCGGGTCCGACGGCCAGGTGCTGGGCGTCCTCGACGGCACCACCGGCAACGTCGTGGACTCCGCCGGCAACGTGGTCGGCGTGCTCGACCCGCTGACCGGCAACGTGGTCAACACCGTCGGCGACGTCGTCGGCACGGTGACGAGCCTGGTCGACGGCACCCAGGTCGTCGACGGTGCCGGCAACGTCATCGGCATCCTCGACGGGGCCACCGGCAACGTGCTCGACTCCGCCGGCAACGTGGTCGGCTCGCTCAACCCGCTGACCGGACAGGTGCTCGACGCCGCCGGCAACATCGTGGGCACCGTGGGCCAGATCCTCGACGACGTGACCGACACCGTCGGGGGCCTGAACACCGGCGACCTGCTCAAGGGCGACCTGCTCAACGTCGACGTCAACGTGGACCTCGACGCCGACCTGGCGGCGCCCATCAACGGTGCCGTGGCGGCCAACGCCAACGTGGCCGCGCCGATCGACGCCGCCGTGGCCGCCAACATCCTGTCCGACGACTCCTCGGCCACCGCGATCGCCCAACAGGACGCGATCATCAACCAGTCGATCACCGGAACTGCCGAGGCGAACTCCCAGCAGACCTCCGACATCGACCAGGGCTCCGTGGAGCCGGTCGACACGGACACTGCCTCGGCCGACGGCACCGACAGCGACCCGGCTCCTGCGCCGGCGCCGGCACCGGCTCCGGAGCCCAGCGCCGAGGCTGAGGCCCCGGCCGACGACTCCACGCAGTGACCACGCTGGTCGACGCACCCACCCGCGTCGACGGCGTCCAGCTCATCGGCGAGATGGTGGGGTCGGGCTACCGGACCCCACCTGCGCTGGTGCGTCGAGCGGACGGGCAGGTCCTCCAGCTCACCCCGCTCCTCCACCTGGTGCTGCAGGCGGCGGACGGCCACCGGTCCTGTGCGGACATCGCCGTCCTGGTCGGTCGTGCCCTCGGCCGGAGCGTCACCGAGGTGGACGTGCGGGCGCTGGTGGACGGTCACCTGCGCCCGCTCGGGCTGCTGCGCCGGGCCGACGGCTCCGAGCCTGAGACCCGACGGTCGGACCCGCTGCTGGCGCTGAAGCCCAAGGTCGCGGTCACCGACCCACGCACCACCCACCGGCTGACCGACCCGTTCCGGTTCCTGTTCCGCCCGGCGCTGGCCACGATCGTGGTGCTCGGCTTCGTGGCCGTCGCGGGCTGGGTGTTCTTCGACCGCGGCCTCGGCGCCTCGGCGTACGACGCCTTCGAGCGGCCGCACCTGCTGCTGCTCGTCTTCGTGGTGTCGGTGCTCTCCGGCGGGTTCCACGAGTTCGGTCACGCGGCCGCTGCGCGCTACAGCGGGGCAGAGCCGGGGGCGATGGGGGCGGGGTTCTACATCGTCTGGCCGGCGTTCTACACCGACGTCACCGACAGCTACCGCCTCGGCCGCGCCGGGCGGATCCGCACCGACCTCGGTGGCCTCTACTTCAACGCCATCGTCGCCGTGCTCACCTTCGTGTGGTGGTGGTCGACGGGGTGGGAGGCGCTGCTGCTGCTCGTCGCCACCCAGGTCCTGCAGATGGTGCAGCAGCTGCTGCCACTGCTGCGCTTCGACGGCTACCACCTGCTCGCCGACCTGGCGGGGGTCCCGGACCTCTACCAGCGCATCCGCCCGACCCTGCTGGGGCTGCTCCCGCACCGGTGGAGCTCCCCCGAGAACAAGATGCTCACACCCTGGGCACGGACCGTGATCACCCTGTGGGTGCTCATCACGGTGCCGATGATGGCCCTGATGCTGCTGGCCCTCATCGCCGCCGTGCCCCGGCTGCTGGGCAGCGCCGGCGCCGCTGTCCGTGAGGACGCGTCCACGGTGGCCGAGGCCTGGGGACGCGCGGACCTGCTCGACGTCGCCGCGCACTCGCTGCAGCTGCTCGGCGTCGTGCTGCCGGTCCTCGCGTGCGCGATCATCCTGGGTCGCCTGGGGTTCCGGGTGTTCCGCGGGCTCGCCCGGTGGGGGCAGGGGTCGCGGGTACGGCGACTGGTCGCGGCCGTGCTCGCCGCCTCCTTGATCACCGGGCTGTCCTGGGCGTGGTGGCCGGGGCCCGGGAAGTACCGCCCGATCGGGCCCGACGAGCGCGGCCGCCTCACGGCGTTCCTGCAGCAGCCACAGGCCGCCGGCACGCTGGCCCGACCCGCGGTCGCCGACGAGCCGGTGGTCGGCGGCGCCGCTACGGCCCGCCTCGCCGGGGACCGGCCGCTCGTGGCGGCGTTCCCCGAGGGGCAGGAGCTGCCGACGAAGGATGACCCGCAGCTGGCGATGGTGCTCGTCCCCAAGGGCTCGGGCGGCAGCGCCGCGAGCGGCGACTCCGACACCGCCCCCGACGACGCGTGGGTCTTCCCCTTCGACAAGCCGCTGCCGCCCGCCGACGGCGACAACCAGGCGCTGGCGACCGCCAGCAGGGACGGCCAGGTGACCTACGACCTCGCCTTCGCGCTGGTGTGGGCCGACGGCGACGAGGTGCTCAACGTCAACGAGGCCCACGCCTACGCCAGCTGCTCGGACTGCGTCGCCGTCGCGGTCGCCTTCCAGGTCGTGCTGATCATGGACGACGCCAGCGTGGTCGTCCCGCAGAACCTCGCGGTCGCGGCCAACTACGACTGCTACCGCTGCATCACCGCGGCCATTGCCAGCCAGCTCGTGCTGTCGCTGGGCGACGAGCCGGGGGAGGAGCAGCTGCTCGCCCTGGGCGAGGTGTGGGCGCGCCTGACCCAGTTCGCGCGCGAGATCACGTCGTACTCGCTGAGCGAGATCTCCGCCCGGCTCGAGGAGTTCAAGGGCGAGATCGTCGCCATCCTGGGTGAGGCCCCACCGGTCGAGGACGCGCAGAGCACGACGACCGCCACCCCGGGGACCGGTACGACGAGCGGGGCGCCGACACCCACGCCGACGCCGTCACCTCCGCCCACCACCAGCCCGGACGGTTCGACCAGTCCGGACGGTCCGACCAGCCCGGCACCGTCCCCGGACACCCCGGACTCGCCGGAGCCGGCACCCAGCACCTCGTCACCTCCGCCGCCCCCGTCCTCGCCCGCACCGGCGCCGGCGAGTCCGCCCCCGACGTCGAGCCCCTCGCCCTGACGGGTTGAGTGCCGGCCCCCGCGGGGCGAAGGACCACTTCAGCACTCGACCCGCGAGTCAGGCCTCGGTGGCCGCCTCGAGGGGTGCTGCGTCGGAGCCGAAGAGGGCCGTGTAGGTCGCCCCGGCCACGAGGCCGCCGAGTGTCGGGATCAAGATGAACATCCACAGCTGCACGATCGCGTCGGCGCCGGCGAAGAGGGCCGGGCCGATCGACCGCGCCGGGTTCACCGAGGTGTTGGAGACCGGGATGCTGATCAGGTGGATCAGCGTGAGCGCCAGCCCGATGGCCAGCGGCGCGAAGCCCTTGGGTGCGCGGGTGTCCGTGGCGCCGAGGATCACGTAGAGGAACATCGCGGTCAGCACCAGCTCGGTGATCAGCACCGCCCACAACCCGTAGCCGTCGGGTGAGCGGTCGCCGTACCCGTTGGTGGCGAAGCCGCTCTCGGTCGCGTCGAAGCCGCTCTTGCCGTGCGCGACCACCCACAGCACGAAGGCCGCGACGATCGCCGCGACGACCTGGGTGACCACGTAGGCGGAGACGTCGCGCCAGGCGAACCGGCGGCCCATGGCGAGACCGACAGTCACCGCCGGGTTGAAGTGGCCGCCGGAGATGTGGCCCACGGCGTAGACCATGGTCAGCACGGTGAGCCCGAACGCGAGGGCGACTCCGAGGAACTGCACGTTGTAGCTCGCCAGCACGGCGGTGCCGCAGCCGCCGAGGACCAGCCAGAAGGTGCCGAAGAACTCTGCCGCAAGCCGCCGTCCGATGGAGTACATGGCGCTCCTTCACTCTCACACGTGTGCTGATCGTGGCAGATACCGGACCATCCCGTCACCGGTCGGGACGTTGGTCCCCTCGAGGCACGACGGCGGCCCCTGCCCGGGGCGAGTGCCCGGTCCGAGACTCGAGGTGGAGCGAGAGGAGGCCCCGGTGAGCGTGCGGGTGCTCGGCGACGAGCGAGCCGCCTTGAAGGTGCGGCCGGGTGACCCGGGGCTGCGGCGGTTCGGGATCGCCGTCCTGGTCCTCGCGATCGCCCTTCTCGCCAACTCCGTGGCCGGTCCGTTGCTCGCCGGATGGGTGACCTACCCGATCCCCGAGTCGCTGCTCAACCAGCTGCTGGGGCTCGAGGTCGTCACCCTGGTCCTGGTCGTACCAGTGGCGTTCGTCGCCGCGGTGCTGGCGCTCCGGACGCACCCGATGGCGCCGGTGCTGGCGTTCGGGCCGGCGGCCTACACCGCCTACATGTTCGTCCAGTACGTCGTCGGGCCGGACTACGCGTCGTACTCCCTCGTCGTGGTCGCCCACGTCGCGATCACCAGCCTGGCCGGGATCCTCACGCTCTGGAGCTGGTCGCTCAGCGTCCGCCGCCCGATGCCGGTGTCGGGGATCGCGCGCCGGCGGCGCCGTGCGCTGCTGCTCGCCCTGCTCGCCGGCTTCGTGCTGCTGCGCTATGTACCGGGCCTCGTCGGGGCTGTCACCGGGGAGCCGATCCCGGCCGAGTTCCTCGACGCCCGTGCCTTCTTCTGGTCCATCTTCTTGCTCGACCTCGGCGTCGTCGTGCCCGGCGTGACGCTGGCCGCGCTCGCCATGTGGCGTGGCGCCGAGGTCGCCGAGCGTGCCTACTGCGCGGTGCTGGGCTGGTTCGTGATGGTGCCGCCGTCGGTCGCCGCGATGGCGGCGGTGATGGTGCTGCGCGACGACCCCTACGCCTCCGTGCCCACACTGGTGCTGCTCACGGTGGCGAGCGTGGTGTTCGCCGTGCCGGCCGTGCTGGCCGTGCGAACGTCCCGCCGTTACGGGCCCGACGCCTCTGCTCCCGGGTCGTAGGCGGTCGCAGGCTGGCACCATGGCACACGAACGGACCACCACCACTGCCGCACCACCCCGTCACGAGGGACGGCGGGCCGGCGAGGGGAGGGCGCTGGCCGCGAGCGCGCGGCGCGCGTGCAAGGTCTACGGCTCCGGCGACACCGAGGTGCGCGCGCTGGACGACCTCTCGCTCGACCTGCCGCCGGGCCAGTTCACCGCGATCATGGGGCCTTCCGGCTCGGGGAAGTCGACCCTGATGCACTGCCTGGCCGGACTGGACACGCTCTCGTCCGGGCAGGTACTGATCGGCGACACCGACCTCGCGTCCCTCTCCGACCGGGAGCGCACCCTGCTGCGGCGTGACCGTCTCGGGTTCGTCTTCCAGTCCTTCAACCTGCTGCCGACGCTGACGGCGGAGGAGAACATCACCCTCCCGGCCGACCTCGCCGGCCGTGACGTCGACCGGGCCTGGTTCGACACGATCGTCGCGAAGCTGGACCTGTCCGGCCGGCTGCGCCACCGCCCGACTGAGCTGTCCGGGGGTCAGCAGCAGCGGGTCGCAGTCGGTCGGGCCCTGATCTCCCGGCCCGACGTCGTCTTCGCCGACGAGCCCACGGGTGCCCTGGACTCCAAGGCCAGTGCCGAGCTGCTGCAGTTCCTGCGCTCCGTGGTCGACGACCTGGGGCAGACCGTCGTGATGGTGACGCACGACCCCGGCGCCGCGGCGTACGCCGACCGGGTGGTGTTCCTCGTCGACGGCGCCATCGTCGAGGAGCTGGCCGCCCCGACGAAGGAGCGCGTCCTGGACGTCATGGGGCGCCTGGGCGGTTGACCATGTTCAAGGTCTCGCTCCGCAACCTCCTGGCCAACAAGCTGCGCCTGCTGCTGACGGTCGCGGCGGTGACCGTCGGCGTCACCTTCGTCTCGGGCACCTTCGTGCTCTCCGACACGATGGTGAAGGCCTTCGACGAGCTCTACAGCGGGCTGACGTCGGCCACGGACGTCGTGGCGCGGTCCGAGGCGGCCTTCGAGGCGGACGTCGCCACCACCGGCGGGCAGGTGCGCCCGCTCGACGAGGACGTGGTCGAGCAGGTGCGTGACGTGCCCGGGGTGGCCGTCGCCGAGGGTGGGGTGGCCGGCTTCGCGCTGATTCTCGACCCGCAGGGCAAGCCGATCCAGCCGGGCGGTGCGCCGACGCTGGCCACCAGCCTCACCGAGAACCGCGAGCTCGCCGGTGACGCCGGCTTCCGCAGCGGACGGATGCCGTCCGGGCCGCGCGAGATGGCCATCGACGCGCGCACGGTGGCGAAGGCCGGCTATGCCCTCGGTGACCGGGTCGACGTGGTGCTGCTGGGCGGCCGGCGCACCTTCACGCTGGTCGCGATCATCGGCTTCGGCGAGAGCGACAGCCTGCTGGGAGCGACCCTCGCGGGCTTCGACCTGCCGACGGCCCAGGCCGCGCTCGGCAAGCAGGGAGTCGTCGACCAGATCGACGCGATGGCCGCCGAGGGCGTCAGCCCCGAGGAGCTGCGCGATCGCATCGCCGCGACCCTCCCGCCCGGGGTCGAGGTGCTCACCGGCGACCAGTTCGCCGACGCCGGTACGGCGGCGGTGCGCGACTCGCTCGGCATCTTCACCACTGTCCTGCTCGTGTTCGCCGGCGTCTCCGTGGTGGTGGGGTCCTTCGTCATCTGGAACACCTTCAACGTGCTCGTCGCCCAGCGCCGTCGGGAGGTGGCGCTGATCCGCGCCGTCGGGGCGACCCGCCGCCAGGTGCTCGGCGGTGTCATGGTCGAGGCCGTGCTGATCGGCCTCGTGTCCGGGGTCCTGGGCCTGCTGCTCGGGGTCGGCCTCGCCGCCGCGATCCGGGCACTGCTCGACCTCATCGGGGTGGAGATCCCGAGCACGACGCCGGTGCTCGCTCCGCGGACGATCGTCGCCGCCCTGGCAGTAGGTCTCGTGGTGACGCTCGTGGCCGCCGTCGCACCGGCCTGGGCCGCCACCAGGGTCGCCCCGATGGAGGCGCTGCGCCACGTGGTGCCGTCGCGGAGCGGCGTCGGCCGGGTCCGTCGTACGGCGGGGTGGGCGGTGACCGGCGTCGGCCTCGCCGGCCTGGTCGCGTGCGTGGTCGTGGGTGACCAGCGGTGGGGGACCGTCGCGGCGACCGTGGTGACGTTCACCGGCCTCTTCGTCGCCGGACCCGAGCTGGCGCGGGGGATGGCCCGGCTGGTCGACCACGGGCGCCGGGGCAACGTCTGGCGGATGGCCGCGCGCAACATCGCCCGCAGCTCCCAGCGGGCCGCCGCGAGCGCCCTCGCCCTCACCATCGGGCTCACCGTCGTGGTCGCCGTGGCGGTGACCGCGACCTCGATGAAGGAGTCGGTCTCCGCCGCCGTCAGCGGTGGCAACCGGTCTGACCTGATCCTCGCTCCTGCGGGCGCCGGACTCGGCATCAGCCCGTCCGTGGCGTCCCTGCTGCGCCAGCGGGACGACGTGGTCGACGTCGTCGAGCTGCGCGAGACCTCAGCGCAGGTCGACGGCCACAGCTCCCTGGTCTCCGCGCTGGACACCGACGCCCTCGACCGTGTCATCGACCTGGGCGTCGAGACCGGGAGCCTCGACGATCTTGCGCTGGGGACGATCCTGGTCGGCAAGGAGGCCGCGGAGGACCTCGGTGTGCAGGTCGGGTCCACGGTGACGGTGACCTTCGCCGAGACGGGGGACCGGTCGATGCGAGTGGTGGGCACGTTCAGCAAGGGCAGCCTGATCAACGCCAGCTACGTGATGACGATGGCCGACTTCAACGCCAACGTGACATCGCCGCTCGACGGCGCGATCCTGCTCAACGTCGCCGCGGGGCAGGACCCCGCCGAGGCCAAGCGGGCGATCGAGGCCGCGCTGGCCGACTACCCCAACGTCACCGTCAGCGACCCTGCCGACGTCACCCGCGACGCACAGGCGTCGGTCGACCAGCTGCTCGGCATCGTCACCGCGATGCTCCTGCTCGCCGTGGTGGTGGCGGTGCTCGGCATCGTCAACACCCTGGTGCTGTCCGTCGTGGAGCGCACCCGCGAGCTCGCCCTGCTGCGGGCCGTGGGTGGGACGCGCCGCCAGGTGCGCACCGTCGTACGTCGTGAGTCGGTGCTGATGGCGCTCCTGGGTGCCCTGACCGGCGTCGCCCTCGGCACCCTGTCGGGCGTCGCGCTGAGCCGCGCCCTGGTCGAGGAGGGCATCACCACCGTGGAGGTGCCGGTCGCGACGCTCGCGATCTACCTGCTCGTCGCGACGGCCGTGGGCGTGCTGGCGGCGGTCGGCCCCGCACTGCGCGCGAGCCGGGTGGACGTGCTGCGGGCGATCACCGCCGAGTAGTGGTCTCCGAGTCGTCGGCGTCGGGGGAGGCCGGGGTGCGGTAGACCGCGAGGAGCGACAGCTTCGCCTGCACCGCCTCCTCGTCGTCGCGGCTCGGTGGGTCGGGCCGCAGGTGAGAACGATACCGAGCACCTGCTCATTTCTTGACTCGTGATTCAACGTGCTGCTGAGAGTCAGGCAGGCACCGATGCCCCAGCCGAGATGAGCTCCACCAGCTCGTCGCGGCTCGGTCCCTCGGTGAGGGGTGGCCGCCACCCGGCCCCGTAGACCTCGCGGGCCAGCGGCTCCGCGGGCCGCAGCGTCTCCGGCAGGGCGGTCATGTTGAAGTAGCTGCCGGCGTGCGCCGCGATCCGCGGATCGGCCAGGGTCGCGTCGGCGATCAGGTCGGAGGTCAGCGGTCCGGAGAGGTCGAGGTCCTCGCCGCGCCAGCGTCGCTCCATGCCGCCGTCGATGGCGATGTGGTCGGCTACCCACGGCGCGATCTGCTGCTCGCACCACGCGTCGAACGGCCCGGCCACCCGGACCGGGTCGGCACCCTCGTCGAGGAGTCGGAGCAGCGCGCCGATCTGCAGGCAGGCCATCGCGACCCCGCGACCGCGGGTCGGCGTGGTGGTGGCGACGGCGTCGCCCACGGTGACCAGTCCGTCGAGCAGCAACTGGCTGCGATACACGTTGCGCAACGCCCCGCCCACCAGCACACCGGAGGTGGGCTCGGCCCGCGCCGGGTCCGTCCACTGCGCCAGCACCGGGATCGCGGCGCACGCGGCGTCGAAGGCGGCCTCCTCATGCAGGCGCATCAGCGCGGCGTCCGCGGTGGGTCGGACCAGCACCACCGACAGGTGACCGCGTTCGTGGAGGAACACCAGGAACTGGTAGCCGTCGAGCTCCCCGACGAAGCCCAGCGGGGTGTTCATCGGCCCCGGCTCGGTACGGTCGCGGAGCCGAAAGCTG
>DASSLA010000128.1:0-15150 GCA_035689885.1 Marmoricola sp.
CGAGCACGTGGGCCGGCTCTTCCACCTGGGCACGGCCCGGGCGCGGTCACGGGCCACCGACCTGTTGGGGCGCTTCGACCTCCAGGCGTCGGGCAGCCGGCTGGTGAAGGAGTACTCGGGGGGCATGCGCCGCCGCCTCGACCTGGCTCTGGCGCTGGTCGCCGAGCCACCGGTCCTGATCCTCGACGAGCCCACCACGGGCCTCGACGTCCGAGCCCGGCAGCAGATGTGGGAAGTGATCCGCGAGCTGGTCACCTCCGGGGCGACCCTGCTCCTCACCACGCAGTACCTCGAGGAGGCCGACCGGCTGGCCGACGACATCGTGGTGATCGACCACGGGCGCGCCATCGCCCGCGGCACGGCTGACGAGCTGAAGGCGCAGACCGGCGGCGAGCGCATCGAGCTGGTGCTCGCCGACGCCGCCGACCGCGCGGCGGCCGAGCGTGCGCTCGCGGTGGTGGCTCCCGACCGGGTCGACGTCGCCGACTCGGGTCGCGATCTGACCGCCGCGGTCGACCACGGTGCCGCCGACCTGCGCCGGGTGCTCGACGCGCTCGAGACCGAGCGCGTTCGGGTGCTCGACATCGGGCTGCGGCGCCCGACGCTCGACGACGTGTTCCTCACCCTGACCGGCCACACCGCCGAGGAGTCCGACCGGGTGTCCGAGACCGAGGAGGTGCCGGCATGACCCAGGTCCTCTCCGACGGCATGGTGATCGCCAAGCGCAACGTCATCAAGATCAAGCGGGTGCCCGAGGTGCTCGTCTTCGTGCTGATCTCGCCGATCATGTTCGTGCTGCTGTTCGCCTACGTCTTCGGCGGCGCGATCGACGCCGGCGAGGGGCTCAGCTACCGCGAGTTCCTGATCGGCGGCATCTTCGCCCAGACCGTGGTGTTCGGCGCGACCTTCACCGGCGCAGGGCTGGCCGAGGACATGCAGAAGGGCATCATCGACCGGTTCCGCTCGCTGCCGATGTCGCGCTCGGCGGTGCTCGTCGGTCGCACGGCCTCCGACGTGATCTACAACGTGCTGTCGCTGGTCATCATGGCGCTCACCGGGCTCCTGGTGGGCTGGCGAGCCCGGGAGGGCGTCGTCGACGCACTGTTCGCGTTCGGGCTGCTGCTGCTGTTCGCCTACGCGTTCAGCTGGGTGATGGCGTACGTCGGGCTGCTGGTGCCGAGCGTCGAGGTGATCAACAACGCGTCCTTCATCGTGATCATGCCGCTGACGTTCGTCTCCAACGCGTTCGTGCCGCTGGAGTCGTTCCCCAGTGGGCTGCAGACCTTCGTGGAGTGGAACCCCGTGTCCGCGCTGACCCAGTCCGTGCGCGAGCTGTTCGGCAACATCCCGCAGGGCTATCAGGTGCCGGACGTGTGGTCGATGCAGCACCCGGTGGCCTACACCCTGCTGTGGATCGCGCTGATCCTCGTGGTGTTCGTGCCGCTGTCGGTGCGGCAGTACCGCCGGGCCAGCTCCCGCAGCTGATCCGTGATCAGTCCCCCGCAGCTGACTCCGGTCAGCTGCGGGGCGCGGCGGTCACCCGGTAGCGCACGAAGCTCGGCACCGCGAGGGCCGCGACGACCGTGAAGACCACGACCAGGACGCCGCCGCCGGCGGCTGCCGCCGCCGTGCCGACCAGCGCGGCGGCGGCACCGTGGGCCACGTCGGCCAGGCGGGGGCCCCCGACGACCACCACGGTGAACACCCCCTGGAGCCGTCCGCGCACCTCGTCGGAGGCGGCGGTCATCAGCATCGTGGAGCGGAACGCCGCCGACGCCATGTCGGCAGCCCCGCCGACCATCAGCATCAGCACGGCGAGGAACAGCATCGGCGCCTGCCACGTGTCGGGCCGGTTGTCGGCGAGGGCGACGGCGACTCCGAAGCCGGTCATCGCCAGGCCCCACACCAGGATCGAGCCGATGATCGCCAGCCCGTGCCGCTCGACGCGGGACACCCAGCCGGAGAGCACCCCGCCGAGCACCGCACCGGCCGGGATGCCGGCGAACAGCGCGGCGAAGGCCAGTCCGCCACCGTCAGGACCACCGAAGGCGACGTCGGCGATCTCCGGGAACAGTGCCCGTGGCATGCCGAAGAACATCGCGATGATGTCGACGACGAACGACATCAGCAGCACCGGCTGGTGCCGCAGGTAGCGGAACCCGTCGACGACGGCGCCGATCCCGAGGCTGCCGGCGGTGCCCTCGATGGGCAGGGCCGGCAGCGCGAGCACCGCGCTGAGCGTGGGGAGCAGGGTGATCGTGTCGATCAGGTAGAGCCAGGAGAACCCGAGCACCGGGATCAGCGCTCCGGCGATGAGCGGCCCGCCGATGGCCCCGGCCTGCATCACCGTCATGTTCAGCGAGTTGGCCGCCGGCAGCAGGTGTCCGGGCAGCAGCCGCGGGAGCACCGCGCTCCGGGTGGGCTGGTTGACCGCGAAGAACGCCTGTTGCACCGAGAACAGGGTGAGCAGCAGCCAGACGTTGCCGAGGTCGGCCCACGCCTGCAGCCAGAACAGCAGGCTGGTCACGATCAGCCCCACGGTGGTGACCACCAGCAGGGTGCGCCGGTCGAAGACGTCGGCCAGCGCTCCGCCCCACAGTCCGAACACGACCAGGGGCACCAGGCCGAAGACACCCGTGAGTCCGACGTACGCCGAGGAGCCGGTCAGCTGGTAGATCTGCGCCGGCACCGCCACGACGGTGACCTGCGCCCCGATGACGGTGACGATGTTGGCGGTCCACAGCCGCCGGAAGTGCGGGTCCTGCAGGGGCCGGGTGTCGGCGAGCCAGCTCCTCACTCCGCCGAGGAGGCCGACTGCGCCTCACGGACGAGGGAACGCACCTGCTCGACGCTGCCGCAGCCCTCGTCGAGCATCCGGTTGCGCTCGGCGACCCACGCCGCCCCGAGCCGGGCACGCTCCTCCTCGCTGACCTCCTCGCGCGCGGGGTTGAGGATGTCGCGCTCCTCCTCGTCGAGGTGGTGCATCAACGTCTCGCTGAACTCGTGGAGGTGCTCGCTGAAGTCCTCGCCGTACAGCTCGGTGGCCTCGAGCAGCGGGAGCAGGGTCTCGTAGCCCTCGTCGTGCTCCTTGACCCCGTGCTCCACGTCCTCCTCGTCGATCGCGTCCTTGCGCTCGAGCTGGTCGTAGACCGTGCTCTCCTCGGCCTCGCCGTGTGCGACCAGGAGGGCGGCGATACGTCCGCGGAGCTCGTCGCGGTCGTTCTGCTCGTTGCGCAGCTCGCGCAGGAGGTCCTCGAAGAGGCGGTGGTCGGAGAGGATCAGGTCGACGACGTCGCCGGCCTCGAGGCGGGGGATCGAATCGGTCATGACGCCAAGATTAGGTGGGCATCGGCTGTCGCCTGACCTAGCGTCCTCCCATGACCCCCGAGGAGATGCTCTCCTACTGCCTCGGCAAGCCCGGCGCGTGGCCGGACAACCCGTGGGACCACGAGCACCCTGTGGTCAAGGTGCACGACAAGATCTTCGCCTTCATCGGCAGCCAGGGCGTCGGGGTCAAGTCCGGCGCCACCCGTGAGGTGGCCGACGAGTGGCTGCACCGTTTCCCGTCGGACGCCTCGGTGATGGCCTACATCGGGCGGTCCGGCTGGAACGACCTGCGCTTCGGTGGCGCGATCGAGGACGACGAGCTGCGGGCCGCGGTCGACGAGTCCTACGCCCTGGTCGTGGGCCGGCTCCCCCGCAAGCACCGGCCGCCGGGCTGGGACGCCTGACGGGGCCGGTGCCGCCGCCGCAGGACATCGCCAAGCTCGCACAGCGACGTGAGGAGTGGCGCCGCATCTGCGGACCTCCGAAGGCTGATCTTGACCGCATTTGCGGCTAGAATCGCCGTGTGGCGACATACCGGATCAAGCAGGCGGCCGAGCTGCTGGGCGTCAGTGACGACACCGTACGTCGGTGGGCGGACTCGGGACGGCTGCAGACCACCACCGAGGGCTCGCGCCAGGTCGTCGAGGGCGAGCAGCTGGCCAGGCTGGCGCAGGAGATCGCCACCACCACCGAGCACGCGGAGCCCGGCCCGATCGTCTCGGCCAGCGCGCGCAACCGGTTCGTCGGACTGGTGACGCGGGTGGTGCGCGACACGGTGATGGCGCAGGTGGAGATCCAGGCGGGTCCGCACCGGGTGGTCTCGCTGATGAGCCGCGAGGCCGCCGACGAGCTCGAGCTCGAGCCGGGGGTCCTCGCCGTGGCCAGCGTGAAGTCCACCAACGTGGTCGTCGGGCTGCCGGAGCGACCGTGAGGGCGGCGCTCCCGGTCCTCCTCGCCACGGTGCTGACCGCGTGTGGCACGGACGCAGCCGGGGGAGGCGGGTCCGACGAGACGCTCCGGGTGTTCGCGGCGGCGTCGCTGACCGGCGCGTTCACCGAGCTCGCCGAGAAGTTCGAGACCGACAACCCCGGGACGACGGTCGAGCTCAACTTCGGGCCCAGCTCGGGGCTGGCGGAGCAGATCAGCAGCGGGGCTCCGGCCGACGTGTTCGCCTCGGCCAGCCAGACCACCATGGACGTGGTCATCGAGGCGGGCGATGCCGTGGACCCGCAGCCGTTCGTGCGGAACACGATGCAGATCGCCGTGCCTCGGGACAACCCGGCCGGCATCACCCGCCTCGACCAGCTCGGCGACAACGACGTCAAGGTCGCGCTGTGCCAGCCGCAGGTCCCCTGCGGCGAGGTCTCGGCCGAGGTCTTCGACAACGCCGGCCTCACCGTCGAGCCGGTGACCGAGGAGGTCGACGTGAAAGGGGTGCTGACCAAGGTCAGCCTCGGCGAGGTGGACGCCGGCGTGGTCTACGTGACCGACGTGCTCGCGGCCGGTGACGAGGTCACCGGTGTCGAGATCCCCGCAGCCGTGAACGCCTCGACCACGTACCCGATCGCGATGCTGGAGCGGTCCGAGCGCGCTGAGGTCGCGGAGGAGTTCGTCGACCTCGTCCTGTCCGAGGCCGGGACGAGGGTGCTCGAGCGGGCAGGGTTCGAGCGACCGTGAGCTCCCGACGGGAGCGACCTCCGTGGGCCCTCGGTGCGCCGGCCGCGCTCGGCGCGCTGCTGCTCGTCGTACCCCTCGTCGGCCTGCTGCTGCGCGCGCCGTGGTCCGGGCTGCCGCGCATCCTCGCCACACCCGAGGTCGCGGATGCCCTGCGACTGTCGCTGGTGAGCGCGACCCTGGCCACCGCCGTTTCACTGGTCCTCGGCGTGCCGCTCGCCTGGGTGCTCGCGCGCACCGACCTGCCCGGCTTGCGCCTGCTACGGGCGCTGGTCACGTTGCCGCTGGTGCTACCCCCGGTCGTCGGCGGCGTGGCGCTGCTGCTGGTGCTCGGCCGCAACGGGCTGGTCGGCCAGCACCTCGACGCGTGGTTCGGGATCACGATCCCGTTCACCACCCTGGCGGTCGTGATCGCCGAGACGTTCGTGGCGATGCCCTTCCTGGTCGTGGCCGTCGAGGGAGCGCTGCGCTCCGCGGACCGGGGGTACGACGAGGCCGCCGCGACTCTCGGCGCCAGCCGGTTGACCGTGTTCCGCCGGGTGACGATGCCGCTGGTGCGGCCGGCACTCGTCGCCGGCGGCGTGCTCTGCTGGGCCCGCGCGCTGGGGGAGTTCGGTGCGACGGTCACGTTCGCGGGCAACCTGCAGGGCACCACGCGCACCATGCCGCTCGCTGTCTACCTGGCGATGGAGACCGACCCCGACGCGGCGCTGGCCCTGTCGCTGGTGCTGCTCATGGTGTCGGTGGCGGTGCTGTTCACGCTCCGGGGTCGCTGGGTCGGGACGGGAGGCACCGTGTGACCGCCCCGCTGGTGTTCGCCGGTGTCGTGCAGCGGGGCGGGTTCGAGCTGCACGCGGAGCTGACCGTGGCCCCGGGTGAGGTGGTCGCCGTGCTCGGTCCCAACGGAGCCGGCAAGTCGACCCTGCTGCGCACCGTCGCCGGCCTGGAGCGGCTCACCTCCGGCACCGTCCGTGTGGGCGACGAGATCTGGCAGGACGCCGACGAGCACCTGCCGCCGGAGCAGCGGCGCACCGGGATGGTCTTCCAGGACCACCGGCTGTTCCCCCACCTCGACGTGCGCGAGAACGTCGCCTTCCCGCTGCGGTCGAGCGGCGTGCGCGTCCGTGCGGCACGGCAGGAGGCGCGCCGCTGGCTCGAGTCGCTCGAGCTCGACCACCTGGCCGACCGTCGGCCCGGGCAGCTCTCCGGCGGCCAGGCCCAGCGGGTTGCGCTGGCCCGGGCGCTGGCGCGCCGGCCCGACGTACTCCTGCTCGACGAACCGATGGCGGCGCTCGACGCGGGCGCCCGCATCGACGTGCGCGCCTTCCTGAGGGCCCACCTGCGCGAGTTCCCCGGTCCGGTGCTGCTGGTCACCCACGACCCCCTCGAGGCGATGGTGCTCGCCGACCGGCTCGTCGTGCTCGAGGACGGCCGGGTCGTCCAGGAGGGTCCGCCGCACGAGGTGGCCCGCCGGCCCGCGTCGTCGTACGTCGCCCGGCTGGTCGGCCTCAACCTCTGGGCCGGCGTGCTCCGCGGCGGCGAGGTCGCGCTGGACGGCGGCGGCACCCTGGCGGTGTCCGAGGGCGCGACGGTCGAGGAGGGCCACCCGGTGCTCGTCTCGTTGCGTCCCAGCGCGATCACCCTGCACACCGAGCGCCCTGACCACACCAGCACCCGCAACGTCTGGAGGGGCAGGGTCGCGGCGATGGAGGGGCTCGCCGACCGGGTGCGTATCGAGGTGCACGGCACGCCCCCGGCACTCGTGGACGTCACGCACGCCGCGGTGACCGAGCTGGGGGTCGACGTGGGGGCGGAGGTGTGGCTGTCGGCCAAGGCCACCGAGATGGAGGCCTACGCCGAGGGCGCGCCGAGGCGCACTGAGACGACCACGTTGTGACTCGCTGACTGCTGGGTACCTCTCCTGAGCCGCCGAGAGCAGAGGATGCCCATGCCCACTGAGCCCACGCCGGACATGCTCGCCACGTTCGGGTCGCTGGCGGAGATCGTCTACACCGGGGAGTCCTACGAGTCGGTGTCCGACGCCATCTGCACCGCAGCCGTCGAGCTGGTCGACGGGTGTGACCACGCCGCGTTGCTGCTGCGACGTCAGGGCCACGACATCCGTGCCGTCGGCGCCTCCGACGACGTCGCGCGCAAGGTCGAGGACCTCGAGCTCGCCGTCGGTGAAGGCCCGTGCGTCGACGCCGTGGTGGACTCGGAACCGGACCAGCACTTCGTGCCCAAGCTGGAGCAGTGCGAGAAGTGGCCCGAGCTGGTGAGTCGTGTCCTTGCCGTGACCCCGGTGCGCGGCATCGCCGGCTTCCGGATCAATCAGGACGCTGAGCGCATCGGCGCGCTGAACATCTTCAGCGACACCCCGGACGCCCTCACCGAGGAATCGCTGCGCCAGGTCTTGGTGCTGGTCGCCTTCGCTGCGGTCGCGCTCACCGCCCTGCACCGCGGGGAGGAGGCCACCACCCTGCGCCGCGGCCTGGAGAGCAACCGCGAGATCGGCAAGGCCGTGGGCCTGCTGATGGCCCTGCACGACATCGACGACACCCGCGCCTTCGAGATGCTCGCCAAGGTGTCGCAGGAGATGAACATCAAGGTGGCCGAGGTGGCCGCCCAGGTGGTGCGCCACCACTCGAAGGAGTCCGGAGACAGGGCGTGAATTCCGCGGACGGGTGGGTACTCCTCCGTCACCGACGTCCAACACGCGGCGTCGGAGCGCCCGACACCTGCCGGCCCTGACGGGTCGGCAGCCTCGTCCCGGCGTACGCCACCACACAGGAGGAACGACATGGGACTCGACGACAAGACGGACCACAAGGCCACTGACCTCCGCGGCAAGGCCAAGGAAGCCGTCGGCAAGGCCACCGGCGACGAGGCCCTCGAGGCCCAGGGCGACCGCGACCAGCGCAAGTCGTCGCTCAAGCAGGCCGGCGAGAACGTGAAGGACGCGTTCAAGAAGTAGCCCCCAGACCTGTGTCGCGCTGGCGGCCCCATCCGCCGTCGGCCGACCGGCGCGACACAGCCCGCCTCTGCCCCGTCACCGGCTCGGGAGGACCCGAGAACTCCTTTGTCAGCCGGGGGCGGGGCATGGTCGTATCTGACCCATGTCTCGGCTCCTCCGCATGTCCGCCGCTGCCCTCGCCGGAGTGCTGCTCACCTCGGCCTGCAGCCTCCCCGGGGCCGGGCCCGACCCCGAGGCCTCGCTCGAGCAGCTCGCCTCCGCCCTGCAGAAGGGCGAGCTGGCCGGGGTGCCCGTCGCCTCCGACGGCAGTGCCGCCTCGCGCGAGCACGCCGAGATCGTCGCCGGACTGGAGACCCTCGGCACCCCGGAGGTGGAGGTCGGCTCGGTCACCGACGAGGGTGACACCGCCACCGGCTCGCTGAGCTGGACGTGGAAGGTCGCGCAGGAGACCTGGAGCTACGACACGCAGGTCGAGATGAGCCGGGGTTCCGGGGACGACGGCGACACGTGGCAAGTGCGCTGGAGCCCCGAGATCGTGGAGGGCTCTCTCGAGAAGGGCGAGACCCTCCAGACCAGCACGATCAAGCCGCGCCGCGGCGACATCCTCGGCGCCGGCGACGAGCCGCTCGTCACGCTGCGGCCGGTGCTCCGGGTCGGGGTCGACAAGAACGGTCTTGCGCCCGGAGTGGCCCAACGCTCCGCGGCGCAGGTGGCCGCGCTCATCGACATCGACCGTGCCGACTTCGTCGAGCAGGTGCGCAAGACGGGCCCGAGGGCGTTCGTGCAGGGCATCGTCTACCGCCGGGCCGAGGCGCCCACCCGCGTGCTCGACCAGATCAGTGACATCTCGGGCGGCAAGGCGCTGTCCGACCACCTGCCGCTGGCCCCCTCGAAGAACTTCGCCGCCGGCCTGCTCGGCACGGTCGGGCCCGCCACCGCCGAGGTGGTCGAGGACAGCGACGGCCGGCTGCGCGCCGGTGACGACGCCGGCCTCTCCGGCCTGCAGAAGCGGTACGACGAACAGCTGTTCGGCTCGCGCGGAGCCACCGTCGTGGCCGTCGACGAGGAGGGGGAGCGTCGCAACCTGTTCACCGCGGACCCCACGCCCGGGGAGGACCTGATGCTGACCGTGGACCGGCAGGTGCAGCAGGTCGCCGAGCAGGCGCTCGCGGACGTCGGTCCGCCCAGCGCCATCGTGGCGATCCGTCCGTCGACCGGCGAGGTCGTGGCCGCGGCGAGCGGCCCGGGGTCGAAGGGCTACAACACCGCCACCTTCGGGCAGTACGCCCCCGGTTCCACCTTCAAGGTCGTCACCGCGCTGGCCCTGCTCCGTGGCGGGCTGTCCCCGAGCTCGCGGGTGAGCTGCCCGGCGACGACCGTCGTGGACGGCAAGTCGTTCAAGAACTACGACGACTACCCGGCCGACGGGCTGGGCCGGATCACCCTCGCCGACGCAGTCGCCAACTCCTGCAACACCGCCTTCATCGGCCGGCGCGACCGGATCGGTGAGGGGGGCCTCGCCGCTGCGGCCGCGGCCCTCGGCCTCGGGGTCGACCACGACCTCGGCTTCCCGGCGTACTTCGGCGAGGTCGGTGAACCTGCCAGCGAGACGCAGGCCGCGGCGAGCACGATCGGTCAGGGGACCGTGCTCGCCTCCCCGATGGCGATGGCCACCGTGGTCGCCTCGGTGCTCGCCGGCAAGGCGGTGCTGCCCGTGCTCCTGCCCGACCAGGAGGTGTCGCAGCAGCAGCCGGAGCAGCCGCTGACCGCGCAGGAGGCCCGACAGTTGCGCCAGATGATGCGCGGTGTGGTGGAGCGGGGCAGTGGCACGTTGCTGCAGGGCGTGCGCGGTGGCGAGGTGATCGCCAAGACCGGCACCGCCGAGTTCGGCAGCGAGCCGCCGCTGCCCACCCACGCCTGGATGGTCGCCGGCCGCGGCGACCTCGCGGTGGCCGTGTTCGTCGAGCGCGGCGAGTCGGGCTCCGGCACCGCCGGTCCGATCCTGCGCCGCTTCCTGGGCACGGTGCCGGCTCGGTGACCGTCCCGCTGCCGTCGCGCGCCCACACCCGGGGCAGCAACCGCGACTTTGCGGCCGTCTGCGCGCTCTTCCTCGGCAACGGGCTCATCGTCGGCGCGTTCGGCGGCTCGCTGCCCGGACTCCGAGTGCGGTTCGACCTGACCGAGGGACACATCGTCGGGTTGCTCGTCACCGCCGCGGTCTTCGCGGTGGGGGCGATGAACCTCAGTGGTCCCCTTTCCGACCGGTACGGCGCACGCACCCCCGCCCTCGTGGGCGTGCTCCTGCTCGCGGTGTCCGGTGGCCTGATGGGAGCGGCACCCGACTACGTGCTGCTGCTGGTGGGCGTCGCCGTCTTCGGACTCGGCAACGGAGCGCTGGACGTGGCCATGAACGCGCTCGGGGTGAGCGTCGAGCAGGCCCGCGGTCGGCCGGTGATGAGCCGGTTGCACGCGTTCTTCTCGATCGGCAACCTGCTCGGGGCCCTCGTCGTGGTGGTGCTCGGTCTCTGGCTCACCGACCCGGACACGCCCCGTTGGTCGTTGTGGACGGCGGCCCTGCTGCTCGTCGTACTCCTGGTGGTGGGGCAGCGGGTGGTCCCGCAGTCACCGCCCCGGACACCGGGTGAGGACGATGACGGACGGCGCCGGGTGCCGGCGGCGATCTGGTTGCTCGCGGCGATGGCGGTCTGCTTCGGACTGACCGAGGGCACGGCGGTCGACTGGTCGTCGCTGCACGTCACCGAGGTCGGTGGTGTGAGTGCCAGCGCCGGTGCCTGGGGACTGGCCTGCGTGGCCGGGTTCATGGTGGTGATCCGGCTGTCCGGCGATGTCGTGGTGGCGCAGTTCGGGCGCGCCCTGGTGGTCCGCGTCGGTGCGGCGTGCGCGCTGGTCGGCTACCTGCTGACGGCGTTCGTGGACGCCCTCGCGCCGATCCTGGTCGGGTGGTGCCTGGTCGGGCTCGGGGTCGGACTGGTCGCCCCGCAGATCTACGGGCTGGCCGGCCACATCGGCGGCGGCCGCGGACTCGCGCTGGTGGTCAGCTTCGGCTACGCGGCCTTCCTCGTCGGTCCGGCGCTGATCGGCTTCGTCGCCGCCCGGGCCGATCTGCAACGGGCGATGCTGGTGCCGGTCGTCACGGCGGTCGGCCTGATCGTGATGTCCCTGCGGATGCCGGCGGACCCGACGGATCCCCGCTGACGGGTGTCCGCTTCACCTGAGCGCAAACCTCCGGCATTGCGCTGGTATGGACCATGAATCGCGACCTCTCCACCGTTCGTCGGGGCGGCGGGATACTCCGCTGCAATGGACGCCACCGACGTGGCCGTGATCGGCGCGGGACTGTCCGGTCTCATCTGCGCACGGGCGTTGGAGGAGTCCGGGACCGCCGTACGCGTCCTGGAGAGCACCGACCGCGTCGGAGGGCGGATCGGCAGCGACCGGGTCGACGGCTATCGCTGTGACCGCGGGCTGCAGTGGCTGGACGCCACCGACCCCGACGTGCTGGCCGAGGTGGAGGTGTCCTCGCTCAACCCACGGCCCATCCAGTCGGGCGTCGTACTCGCGCACCCGGATGGCTATCGCATCCTGCGGGGCTCCCAGGCCTCGCTGATCGCGGTGCTGCGCGCCGGGCTCGGCGACCCGCAGGACATCGCCCACCTCGTCCGGTGGACCGAGCCGCTGCGGCGTCCGCGCGACCGGGTGCTCAGCGGCACGGACATGACCGTGGCGGAGTCGCTGGAGCGGTTCGAGATCTCACCGCAGATCCGGGATCAGGTGCTGCGCCCGCTGATGCGGCTGCTCTTCGCCGACGACAGCCTCGACACCTCCTACCAGTACGCGATGCTGGTGATGCAGGGGCTGGTGTTCGGCACGCCGTCGCTGCCGGCGCTCGGCATGCAGGCGCTCCCGGACCAGCTGGCGCACCGCCTGGAGGCGCCGATCGACCACGGCGTCCACGTCACCGGGATCCTGCGCGACTCCGGCGACGGCGTGCGCGTGCTGACCGAGGACGGCGAGCTCCCGGCCCGCGCCGTCGTGGTCGCCACCGACCCCGGGACCGCGGCGACGATGCTGGGCCTCGGCGCGGTCCAGATGCGCGCCCTCACCACGTGGTGGTTCAGCACTGACGTCTCGCCGACCAGCCTGCGGATCCCGTTCGTGAACCCCCTCGGCGCCGGCCCCGTCTCGCACGCCCTGGTGGTGACCAACGTGGCGCCCCGCTACGCCCCGGCCGGGCGACACCTGGTGGCCGCGGTCTCGGTCGGGCAGCCCGGTGTGGGGCCCGGTGTGGGAGGCCGGGAGGAGGAGCTCGCGGTGCGGGACCAGCTGGCGCAGGTGTTCCGCACCCCCGCGGCCGCGGCGTGGGACCTGGTCGCCCGGCACGAGTCGGCCGAGGCGTGGCCGGCGGTGCGTCCGCCCCTGATCGAGCGACGCGACGTGGACCTCGGCGACGGCGTGTTCGTGACCGGCGACCACCGCGAGACGAGCGGCATCGCGGCGGCGCTCCGCTCCGGACGCCGAGCCGCGGCGGCGGTGCTCGCGGACCTCGGTGTGGACAATTCGGACAGCTCGATCGGGTGAAACTGGGCCCGGCGTACCAATGCTTTGGCCGATCGGGAGGAGTTTCACCGGCCGCCCGGTGAAACTGGGGCTCCCTAGCCCCCCACCAGCCCCAGCGCCCTCTCCGCCGCCGGTCGGGCCAGGGCCACGTCGGCGGGCACCATCGCCACCCGGGTGCGGCGCTCGAGGAGGTCCTCGACGGTGGTGGCGGCCTCGTGGGTGACCCCGAAGACGAGCTCGGCCAGGGTGACCGGCACGGTCGGGGCGGCCGGGGCGAGCAGGTCGTGCTCGGGCAGGCCGGTGGCCTCGCCCGCGAGGCGGAGGACCTCGGTGGCCTCGGTGCCGAACCGGCGGACCAGGCGGGCCGGCGCGGAGAGGCGGGCCAGCTCCCCCCGCGAGGCGGCGCCGAGGAGCGGCAGGTCGCGGGTGCGGCACGGCGCGGCGGTGATCGCGTTGACCGCGAGCGCCCGGTCGACGGCGTCCTGCGCCATCTGGCGATAGGTGGTCAGCTTGCCGCCGACCACGGTCACGACGCCGGTGGACGAGACGAGCACGGCGTGCCTCCGCGAGAGGTCGGCCGTCGTGGTGCCCGCGTCGAGCAGCGGGCGCAGCCCGGCGTACGCCCCGACGACGTCGTCGCGGGTCAGCCGGTGCCGCAGGGTGCTGTTGATCACCCCGAGGAGGAACGCGATGTCCTCCTCCGGAGCCTGCGGTACGTCCGGCACCCGTCCCGACACGGGCTCGTCGGTGAGGCCGACGTAGAAGGTCTGGTCGGGCTGGGGGAGCGCGAACACGTAACGGTTGGACGCCCCCGGCACCGGCGCCATGATCGCGCATCGGACGCCGGGCAACGACTCCTTGCGCAGCACCAGGTGCGTGCCCCGGCTGGGGCGCAGCCTGATCTCCGGCACCAGCTCGTCGGCCCAGACCCCGGTCGCGTTGACGACCGCGCGGGCGCGGATCGTGCGGGTCTCGCGAGTGCGCTGGTCGGTGAGTACGGCGCTGGTGGCGTCGGCCCGCGTGACCCGTAGGCGCGTGTGCACGCGGGCGCCGTGCGCCGCGGCGGTACGGGCGATGGTGGTCACCAGCCGGGCGTCGTCCTCGAGCTGCCCGTCCCAGGACAGGATCGCGCCGCGCAGCCCCTCCTCCGCCACCACCGGGGCGAGCGTGAGGGTCTCGGTGACACCGATGCGCCGCGGCCGCGGCAGGGTCTCGCGGCGGGTGCGTGCGGTGAGGCGCAGCAAGTCACCGGCACCGATGCCGCCGCGCGCGAGCACGCCCTGCGAGCGGCTGACCGCGGGAGTGAGCGGCATCAGCATCGGCAGGGCGCGCACCAGGTGCGGAGCCGTGGTCTCCATCAGGATGCCGCGCTCCACGGCGCTCTCCACGGCCACGCCGAGCTGCCCCTTCGCCAGGTAGCGCAAGCCGCCGTGCACCAGCTTGGAGCTCCACCGACTGGTGCCGAACGCGACGTCGTGGGCGTCCACGGCGACCACGTCGAGGCCGCGACTCGCGGCGTCCAGCGCGACCCCGGCCCCGGTGACGCCCAGACCGATGACGAGCACGTCGGTGGTCTCCGGGATCCCCTCGGCGCCGGCGTGCAGCCGGGCGAGGTCCGTCCGGGGTCTGGAGGTCGTGGTCACGGCCGCAGGTACCTCTCGACCAGCTCGGTCAGCTCCGCGTCGTACGCCGAGACGTCGGCGTCGCGGTCGTCCCCGGTCTCGCCCACCATCGTGTGCGCCGAGAGCGTGAACCCGTGGCAGGCCAGCAGCACCGACCGCGCCAGCTGGTCAGGGTCGCCGGCGCGGATCGACCCGTCCCGCTGTCCGGCCCGCACCAGCTCGGCGAGCAGCGTAGCGATCTGCTCCTGGCTGCGGCCGCGACGCTCGAGCAGGTAGGGCAGCAGCCGCTCGGGGTCGAGCTCGACGATCCGGCGCAGCAGCGGGTTGGTGCGCAGCGCACGCACGGTGGCCACCACCCCGCGGGTGAGCCGGGTCCGGGTGTCGGCGGTGCTGTCCTCCTGGGCCTGCGCGACGGTCTCGCCCAGGGCGCGGCCCCACTCGCGGGTCATCAGGTCGGCGAGCATCGACTGCATGTCGGGCCAGCGGCGGTACAGCGTCATCCGGCTCACACCGGCCCGCCGCGCGATGTCGGTGAGCCGCGTCCGGCTCCAGCCGACCTCGAGGATCATCTCCCGCGCGGCGTCGAGGTAGGCGTCGTCGGCGCCCGTCTCGGGGCGCTCCACCGACTCGGGGGCGTGACGATTGGACGTCATGTGTCACACTGTAACGCATGCCCGCAACTGAGATGCACTGGTCCCGCTGGGGAGACCCGGCCATGGCCGCCCCGTTGCCCGAGACGGCGCACGCCCTCGTCGACGCCTTCTTCGGTACGACGGACACCCCGGCCGGCGCGCCCGAGCAGGTGCGGCTCAGCGACCCGCTGCCAGAGAACCTGCTCGCCGGGCTGCGGGAGGTCGTCGGCGCGGAGCACGTGCTCACCGACCACGAGACGAGGCTGCACCGCACGCGTGGCAAGTCGACGCCCGACCTGCTCCGGTTGCGGCAGGGCGACGGCACCGACTCCCCGGACGCCGT
>DASSLA010000129.1:0-11854 GCA_035689885.1 Marmoricola sp.
CGCAGGCCCCCAGGATCAAGGCAGCGACAGCGCCGATGACGGCCAGTCGTGTCCGTTTCATGATCATTTCCCCTTCGTCAGTGCTTCAGGATCTTGCCGAGGAAGTCCTTGGCGCGATCCGACTGCGGGTTGGTGAAGAACTCCTCGGGGGTGTTCTCCTCGACGATGGCGCCGTCGGACATGAACACCACGCGGTTGGCCGCCGTACGGGCGAAGCCCATCTCGTGCGTCACCACGATCATCGTCATGCCCCGCTCGGCGAGGTCGACCATCACGTCGAGGACCTCCTTGATCATCTCGGGGTCCAGCGCGGAGGTCGGCTCGTCGAAGAGCATCGCCTTGGGTTCCATGGCCAGGGCGCGCGCGATCGCGACGCGCTGCTGCTGGCCGCCGGAGAGCTGGGCGGGGTACTTGGCGGCCTGGTGTCCGACGCCCACGCGCTCGAGCAGCTCCTTGCCGCGCTTCTCGGCGTCGGCCTTGCTCTTGCCGCGCACCTTGATCGGCCCGAGGGTGACGTTCTCCAGGATCGTCTTGTGCGCGAAGAGGTTGAAGCTCTGGAACACCATGCCCACCTCGGCGCGCAGCGCCGCCAGCTCCTTGCCCTCCTCGGGCAGCTTCTGGCCGTCGAGGGTGATGGTGCCCTGGTCGATGGTCTCGAGCCGGTTGATGGCGCGGCACAGCGTCGACTTGCCGGACCCGGACGGCCCGATCACCACGACCACCTCACCCTTGCCGACGGTGAGGTTGATGTCCTGCAGGACGTGCAGGTCACCGAACCACTTGTTCACCGCGTCGAGCACGATCAGGGGCTCGCGCGTGGCCGTGGCGTGAGACGCCGAACGTGACTCGGGCTCAGTCATGGATGTGACACTAGGGCCGGGGACGAACCAATGGCGAGCACCGAATCACTTTTGTGACCTCCGCGTGGCGTTCGGCACGGTTTGCTAGCCGTGGTCACGGGCACTGACACATCCCCGAAACCGAAGCATGGAAGGACCCACCCATGTCGCTCGTCAGGACCGCCGGGACGCTCGCCACCGAGCTCGTCCGGACCGCCGCCTCCGCCGCCCGCCACCCGATCAGCACTGCCTCTCTGGCGGCCGGGCTGGCGAAGGGCACGGCCGAGGCCGGCGTACGGTTCGTGCGCGGTGCCACGGTTGGTGCGTCACCGCGGGCGACGGTCACGGACACCGGGCCCTCGACCTCGGCGACCTCGCCGACCTCGGCCGCGACGGTCGACGCCCCACCGGAGCCGCAGGTGGTGCCCAAGCCGGTGCCCGAGATCGACGAGCTGCCCGAGCCGGTGGTGATCACCGCCGATGACGAGCCGGGCGAGGAGTTCCACACCGAGCCCAAGGCCGCCTCGCGCGACTCCGAGCACGGCGGAGCGCCGGGTGACCGCGAGGAGGTGGAGGGGTACGCCGAGGAGGCAGAGCCGGTGCTCGCCCCGGCCGCCGAGGAGCCGCAGACAGTGTGGACGTCGGAGTCCGACCCGGAGTCCGGTCCGGGGGCCTGAATCGGCTCGCTGAGGGGCCGCCCCGGGCGCCGTACGGGGCGCCGTACGGGGGTGCTCCCCACACGAAACTGACACTTCCCGTGCGCTGCAACGGTGGGGGAGTGGCAGTTTCACTGGGGACCCAGTGAAACTGCAGCACCCCCACGTACCCTTGGCCGGTCATGACTGCAGCACCTGAGGCCCCCGCCCGCACCTACGAGGTCCGCACCTACGGGTGCCAGATGAACGTCCACGACTCCGAGCGGCTCACCGGGCTGCTGGAGGACGCCGGATACGTCGCCGCGCCGGCGGGTGACCAGGCCGACGTGGTCGTGTTCAACACCTGCGCGGTGCGGGAGAACGCCGACAACAAGCTCTACGGCAACCTCGGGCACCTCGCGCCGGTGAAGGCGAAGCGGCCGGGCATGCAGATCGCGGTCGGTGGCTGCCTCGCGCAGAAGGACCGCGCCACGATCACCGAGAAGGCGCCGTGGGTCGACGTCGTCTTCGGCACCCACAACATCGGCTCGCTGCCGGTGCTGCTGGAGCGCGCGCGTGTGCAGCAGGAGGCCCAGGTCGAGATCCTCGAGTCGCTCGAGGTGTTCCCGTCCACGCTGCCGACCAAGCGCGAGTCGGCGTACGCCGCGTGGGTGTCGATCTCGGTGGGGTGCAACAACACCTGCACCTTCTGCATTGTGCCGGCGCTGCGGGGCAAGGAACGCGATCGCCGCCCCGGCGACGTGCTCGCCGAAGTGTCCGCTCTCGCCGCGGAAGGCGTGCTCGAGGTGACGCTGCTCGGGCAGAACGTGAACACCTACGGCGTGGAGTTCGGCGACCGGTTCGCGTTCGGCAAGCTGCTGCGCGCCTGCGGCGAGATCGATGGCCTGGAGCGGGTGCGGTTCACCTCGCCGCACCCCGCGGCGTTCACCGACGACGTCATCGAGGCGATGGCCGAGACGCCCAACGTGATGCCGCAGCTGCACATGCCGCTGCAGTCCGGGTCCGACAAGGTGCTCAAGGACATGCGGCGGTCCTACCGCCAGGGGCGCTTCCTCGGGATCATCGACAAGGTGCGCGCCGCGATGCCGGAGGCCGCCATCACCACCGACATCATCGTCGGCTTCCCCGGTGAGACCGAGGAGGACTTCCAGGCCACGATGGACGTGGTCCGCGCCGCGCGGTTCGCCGGTGCCTACACGTTCCAGTACTCCAAGCGACCCGGCACCCCCGCCGCGGACCTGCCTGACCAGGTGCCGCCAGCTGTCGTGCAGGAGCGCTACGAGCGGCTGGTCGCGCTGGTCAACGAGATCTCCTGGGCCGAGAACCGTGCGCTCGAGGGGCGCACGCTGGAGCTCATGGTCGCCGAGGGCGAGGGCCGCAAGGACGCCGCGACGCACCGGCTGTCGGGCCGTGCGCGCGACAACCGGCTCGTGCACTTCACGCCGGTCGACGACGCGGGCCACCCGGTCGAGGTGCGGCCCGGTGACATGGTCGAGGTCGAGGTGACCTACGGAGCGCCGCACCACCTGGTCGCGGACGGGCCGGTGCGTTCGGTACGTCGTACCCGTGCCGGCGACGTGTGGGAGGCCCGCACCGCCGAGACCAGCAACGCCGTCACGCTCGGGCTGCCGACCGTCGGCGTGCCGGACCCGCTGCCCGCGGAGAGCGCCTGCGTGCGCTGAGCCCGCTGCAACGTCGTACGAGCTCGTCGCAACAGCAGCCGTTTCGTACGACGTCGTACGCCTTTGCGCATCCCCGTGCGCGACTCACGAAAACCCCCTGACCGCGTTAGTTCGCGTGAGTTGGGTAACGGACTACCGGAGCACCGAGGGAGACGTCCTCGTCGCCGAACGGCGGGAGGCGGTCGGTGTTCCAGCCGTCACCGAAGCCGGTGGCGGACGGGAGCCACAGGGAGAAGCATGTCCGCATCGAAGATCGGCCTTGGGGTGGCCGCCGGCTATCTGCTCGGCCGCACCAAGAAGATGAAGCTCGCGATCACCGTCGGCAGCATGCTGGCCGGCCAGCGCATCGCCACCAACCCGATCGGCCTGCTCAAGCAGGCCGGCGAGCTCGTCGAGAAGAACCCCGAGCTCAAGAAGCTGCAGGACCGCATCACCGGCGAGCTGTTCGACGCCGCCCGTGCCGCGGCGATCTCCTCCGCCAGCTCGCGCATCGAGTCCGCCAACAAGGCATTGACCACGGGCAAGGACAAGCTCGAGGGCAGGTCCGGCGACGACGAGGAGGAGCCGGAGGACGAGTACGAGGAGTACGAGGAGTCCGAGGGCGAGGAGGAGCCGGAGGAGCAGGCGGCCGAGGCGGAAGAGGAGCCCGAGGACGAGTACGACGAGGGCGAGGACTCCGAGGAGGAAGAGCAAGAGGAAGAGGAGGAGCCCGAGCCGGAGCCGGAACGGCCACGGCGACGCTCCCGCTCGTCGAGCAGCCCGGCGAAGAAGTCGAGCGGATCGCGCTCGACCTCGAAGAAGGCCCCGGCCAGGAAGGCCGCGAAGAAGACCAGCTCGGGTGCGAAGAAGACCGCCTCGAAGGCGTCCAGCCCGGCGAAGAAGTCGAGCGGATCGCGGTCGACCGCCAAGAAGGCGCCGGCCAAGAAGTCCGCGGCGAAGAAGACCGCCAAGAAGGCACCGGCCAAGAAGTCGGCCGCCAAGAAGTCCACTGCCAAGAAGGCGTCGAGCGGCCGTTCGCGGTCCGGCTCGCGCTCGAGGAGCTGATCGCGATGGCGAAGACACCGGGAATGGACCAGCTCAAGGGCGTCGGCCAGGAGCTGGCCAAGAACCTCGGCGGCAAGGCGCTCGAGACGGCCAACGACAAGATCAGTGACCTCACCGGCAAGCTCACCGACATCGGTGAGAACGGCGGCGGCGGGATGATGGGCAAGGCCGTCGCCAAGGGCGGCGAGGCCGCGGCCAAGGGCGACAACCCCGTGCTCGGCGGCCTCAAGGGCGCTGCCTCGGGGCTCAAGGACAAGATCACCGGCGGCGGTGGCGGCAAGGGCGGTGGCGGCAAGGCCACCAAGTCCACCAACATCGTCGAGACCATCGATGTCGGCGTGCCGCTCAAGGTCGCCTACAACCAGTGGACCGAGTTCGGCGCGTTCCCGAGCTTCATGAAGAAGGTCGAGAACGTCGAGGCGCAGGACGACAACAAGCTCAAGTTCAAGGCGCAGATCTTCCTCAGCCACCGTGAATGGGAGGCGACGGTCCTCGAGCAGGTCCCCGACGAGCGGATCGTGTGGCGCTCGAAGGGGCAGAAGGGCCACGTCGACGGCGCGGTGACGTTCCACGAGATCGGCAAGAACCTCACCCGCATCCTGGTGGTGCTCGAGTACTACCCGCAGGGGCTGTTCGAGAAGACCGGCAACATCTGGGAGGCCCAGGGCCGTCGTGCCCGCGCCGAGCTGCGCCACTTCCGGCGCCACGTGATGACCCGCACCATCCTCAACCCCGACGAGGTCGAGGGCTGGCGCGGCACGATCGAGGACGGCGAGGTCGTCGAGGACCACGAGGAGGCCCTCGAGCGCGAGGAGCAGGAGGAGCAGGAGCAGGAGGACTCCGGCGAGGGCGCCGAGGACGAGGCTCCCGAGGACGAGTACGACGAGGAGTCCGAGGAGGACGTCCCGGAGGACGAGGACGAGTACGAGGGTGAGCCCGAGGAGGGTGAGCCCGAGGAGGCCGAGGACGAGTACGAGGCCGAGGAGGAGCCCGAGTCCGAGGAGGACGCGGAGGAGGCCGAGTACGACGAGGATCTCGACGCCGAGGAGCAGCCGGAGGAAGATGCCGAGTACGAGGAGCCCGAGGACGAGGCTGCCGAGTACGAGGAGGAGGAGCCCGAGGAGGCCTACGAGGAAGAGGAGCCTCTGGAGGAGGAAGAGGACGAGGAGGAGCCCGAGGAGCGGCCGCGCAAGCGTCGTCGGGCCAGCTGAGCAGCATCCGGCCACCAGGCCGGGACCGACAACGATTGCGCACTGAGACCGAGTTCGTCACCAACGAAAGGGAGCGACCGTGACCGTTCAGACCCAGCGCCGGGGCGGCGGAGGTTACCTCGAACGCCCAGCCCCCAGCGGCCTCGCCGACGTCATCGAGATCATCCTCGACAAGGGCCTCGTCATCGACGCCTACGTCCGGGTCTCGCTCGTCGGCATCGAGATCCTGACCATCGACGCGCGCATCGTGATCGCCAGCGTCGACACCTACCTGCGCTTCGCGGAGGCGACCAACCGGCTCGACCTCTACGAGAAGGGCGGCAAGGACCTCACCGAGGCCATCGGCGACCTCCAGGAGGGCGGTGCGTCGAAGAAGACGAGTGGGGCACTCAAGGGCGCCAAGAAGGCCGTGAAGGGCGCGGTCAGTGGTGACGACGATGACAAGGGCTCGAGCCGCAGCAGATCGCGGAAGCGCCAGTCTGCCGATGCCTGACGCGGTGACCGACGTCGAGGTCGGTTGCTACGTCTACGGCGTCGTCCTCGCGGACGCGGACCTGCCCACCCTCACCGGCATCGACGGTGCCGAGGTGGAATACGTCGAGCGCGACGGCATCGCCGCCGCCGTGGGCGAGATCGCGATAGACCGTCCTCCCGGTCGCCGCAAGGACCTCCTCGCGCACAGCGAGGTGGTCGACGCCCTGGTCAAGGCCGGCCCGGTGGTGCCCGTGCAGTTCGGGTCGGTGCTCGCCGACCGCGACAGCGTGGTGCACGACCTGCTCGAGGTCGACCACGACTACTTCGCCGGACTGCTCGAGGACGTGCGGGGGCGGGTGCAGCTCAACCTGCGCGCCTCCTACGTCGAGGAGCAGGTGCTCGCCGAGGTGGTGCAGGAGCACCCGGAGATCGCCGAGCTGCGCGAGCGCACCCGAGACCTGCCCTCCGGCACGATGCATCCCGACCTGGTGCGGCTCGGCGAGATGGTTTCCAAGGTGATGGAGCAGCGGCGCCGTGAGGACGCCGACGTCGTGCTCGACGTGGTCCGGCCCCTGATCGTGGCCGAGGCCGACCGAGCCGGCGGCGGCATCGACCACCTCCTCGAGGTGGCGCTGCTGGTCGAGGAAGACCGGGTCCGGGAGCTGGAGGACAAGCTCGAGGAGCTCGCCGAGGCGGTCCACGAGCGCATCCGGCTGCGGCTGACCGGCCCCGTCGCGCCGTACGACTTCGTCGGAGGTGGTGGCGGATGGGCCTGATCACCGGCATCCTCGGGTTGCCCGTGGCGCCGCTGCGCGGCGTGATCGCGGCTGCCGAGCAGGTGCGCCGCCAGGCCGAGGAGGAGTTCTACGACCCGGTGGCGATCCGTCACCAGCTCGAGGAGGTACAGCGACTCCGCGAGGAGGGCTCGCTGACCGAGGAAGAGGCCATCATGTGGGAGGACGAGCTCATCGAACGCCTGATGGTCGCTCGTGACCGTCCCAGGGAGGAGTGACTGATGGCGACCGATCGCACACGTTCGTCCGGCGCGAAGAAGAGCACCACGAAGAAGAGCAGCGCCAAGAAGAGCAGCCCGCGCAAGAGCTCGCAGTCCGGCTCGGAGTCGGGCTCCGGCCGCAGCGGGCGCAGCGCGCCGCGTGCCGAGTCGCGCCCCGCCCCGGGGGCGCTCGAGATCGCGCAGGAGGCCGCACGGCAGCTGCTCGAGCTCACCGGCAAGGAGGCCGAGGGAGTCACCGGGCTCGAGCGCACCGACGACGGCTGGACCGTGCAGGTCGAGGTCGTCGAGGTACGCCGCATCCCCGACACCACCGACGTGCTCGCGCTCTACGACGTCGACACCGACGAGCGCGGGAACATGCAGGGCTACCGTCGTGTCCGCCGCTACTCCCGGGGATCGGCGAGTGAGGACCGGGCATGACGCAGTCCCGCCAACCGGTGACGTCTCGGCCCTACTCGCACGCCCCGGAGTACGCCTCCGGCGGCCCGGCGCCTGACAGCCTGGCCGACATCCTCGAGCGGGTGCTCGACAAGGGCATCGTGATCGCCGGCGACATCCGGGTGAACCTGCTCGACATCGAGCTGCTCACCATCAAGATCCGGCTGCTCGTCGTCTCGGTCGACAAGGCCGAAGAGATGGGCATCGACTGGTGGCGCAACGACCCGATGCTGAACACCTCCGCGCAGGAGCTCAACGAGGAGAACCGCCAGCTGCGGCAGCGGATCGAGGAGCTGGAGTCCGGGTCCGGCAGCTCCGGAGGCGGATCTGGTGGCTGAGCACGGTCGCTACCTGTTCGCGATCGGGCGCGGCATCGACGGCGAGACGGTGGCCTCCACCACCGGGCTGCGCACCGCGCCGCTCGCCCTGGTGGAGCACCGGGGGCTGCAGGCCGTTGTCTGCGACGTCGACCTTGCCGACTTCGGTGAGGAGGCGCTGGTGCGCAACCTCGAGGACCTGCGCTGGCTGGAGGAAGTGGCCCGCGGGCACGACCACGTGGTGCGTACCGTGGGAGCCGAGGCGACGATCGCGCCCATGCGACTGGTCACGATCCTCTCGGGCGACGCCAGTGTCAGGGACCGGATCGAGGAGCTGCACGACGAGCTGGTGGATGTGCTCGACCGCGTCGATGGACGACGCGAGTGGAGCGTCAAGGCGTACGCCGTCCCTGGGAGGGAGGAGCCCGGGCCGATGTCCCCCCGCGGTACGGGTTCTGGCTCGGGGGCGGCGTACCTCCAGCGCAAGAAGGAACAGGCAGCGCGGCGTCGTACCGCGAGCGAGCGGGCGGTGCAGGTCGCCGACGAGGTGCACGCGCACCTCGCGCAGCACGCGGTGGCCGGGCGGCGGCTGCAGCCGCAGGACCCGAAGCTGACCGGACGCACCGAGCCGATGATCCTCAATGGTGCCTACCTCGTCGACGTGGAGCACGGCGAGGCCTTCGCCGCCGCGGTCGCGGAGATCGACGGGCGGACCATCGACGCGACCATCGAGGCGCAGGGGCCGTGGCCGCCGTACTCCTTCGCCGTCCTGGAGTGACGCCGTGACCGAGGTGCAGACCACGGCGCGCGCCCAGTCGGACCTGTCCGGCGCCGAGCAGATCTCACTGGTCGACCTGCTCGACCGGTTGCTCGGTACGGGTGTGGTGCTGTCGGGCGACATCGTGATCTCGCTGGCCGGGGTCGACCTGGTGCAGGTCCGGCTGCACGCGCTGATCTGCACGATCCGCGAGGACATGGCGCCGCCGGGTGGGTGGACCAGCCGTGACTGAGCCGGGCGCGTCCGAGGAGCGGCCGCTGCCCCCGGTCGCCCAGGAGCTGTACCGCTCCGCCTTCCCGTTCGTCGAGCCGGTCACCGGTCGGAGGAGCGACCCGGTGCACCCGCACCGCGCCTCCCCGGCGTCGCCGAACTCGCTGACCCAGCGGATGGAGACCGACCCCGACTCCGTGGAGCGCGACCTCTTCAAGCTGGTGCTGACCATCATCGAGCTGATCCGCCAGCTGATGGAGGCCCAGGCGCTGCGCCGCGTCGACGAGGGGGACCTGACCGAGGAGCAGATCGAGAACCTCGGCCTCGGGCTGAGCCGGCTCGAGGAGGCGATGGAGGAGCTGAAGTCGCGCTACGACCTCACCACTGCTGACCTGAACATCGACCTGGGGCCGCTGGGGACGCTGCTGTCGGACAACTTCTGAGGCTGGGTCGGCCTCGGACGTCATACGTCCTCGTCGCTATTGCCGCCAATTCGCATGACTTCCCGCGTGACGTCATGCGTTCGGGTCGCAACAACGACCCTTTCGTATGACGTCCCGGCGCGCCGGCGCGACCGTCAGGCCGTCGGCTCGTCCCCGGGCTGGGCCTCCTCGGAGTCCTCGGGGTCAGGGTCGCCCTGGTTGGCCGCCGACTCCTCGTCGGAGTCCGTGTCGGTGTCGTCGGCCTCCTCGATCTCGTCGGGGACATCCCCCTCCTCGACCTGCGCCGACATCGGCTGGTCGGGCACCTCGACGGGCGGGTGCTGGGTGTCGGTCCCGACCTCGTCGGCCGGACCGCCAGGTCCGTGCTCCGGGGTCTCGATCTTCGGCTCGGGCTTGGGGCCGGGTCCCTGGCTCATCAGCTTTCCTGTCCGCCCGTGCCGGTGCCCGGGTGCCAATCCGGGTCCGTGCTCGGGTCCTGGTCGGGGTGGTGGTCGCTGTCATCCGGGTCGGGCGCGTCGCTGGCCTCCGTCTCCGAGTTGGACCCGGTCGGTCCCGTGGGCGCGGTCGGCTCGGCCGGGCTGGTGGGCTCGCTCGGATCGCTGGGCCCGGTGGGGCCGGGGGAGGGGCTGGTGTCGGGGTCGGGGGAGTTCGGTGGGGTGGTTGTTCCGCTCATGGGCTCCTCTTCCTCGCGTCGTCGGGGACCATCGCCGCGTCCTGCGCGGGACCGGGTCCTGCCGCTCGGCGTACCCGCGGGGTCCTTTGCCAAACTGGGCGCGTGGACGCGACGACGCAGCCTGCGAGCGGCCCTGTCGTCGCGGTCGTCGGCGCCACTGCCGCCGGCAAGAGCGCCCTGGCCCTCGACCTCGCCGAGCGGCTCGACGGCGAGGTGGTGAACACCGACTCGATGCAGCTGTACCGCGGCATGGACATCGGCACCGCCAAGCTGCCGGTCGACGAGCGGCGCGGCATCCCGCACCACCTGCTGGACGTGCTCGAGGTCAGTGAGCCCGCGACCGTCGCGGAGTTCCAGGGCTGGGCGCGCGGGGTGATCGCCGACTGCCACGCGCGCGGCAAGGTGCCCGTGCTCGTTGGCGGCTCCGCGCTCTACACCCGCGCGGTGCTCGACGAGTTCGAGTTCCCCGGCACCGACCCCGACGTGAGGGCGCGGCTGGAGGCCGAGCTCCTCCAGGTCGGGTCCGAGACGCTCCACGCGCGCCTGGCCGAGGTCGACCCGGCCGCCGCCGTCGCGGTGCTGCCGAGCAACGGCCGCCGCGTCGTGCGGGCCCTGGAGGTCGTCGAGATCACCGGCCGGCCGTTCACCGCGTCCCTGCCGGAGCAGCGCTACCACTACCCGGGTGCGGTGCAGATCGGCGTCGACATCGACCGACCGACGCTCGACCTACGCATCGAGCAGCGCGTCGAGCTGATGTGGCAGCAGGGCCTCGTCGACGAGGTGCGCCGGCTGGTCGGCCACGGCCTCCGCGAGGGACGTACGGCGAGCCGCGCGCTCGGCTACCAGCAGGTGCTCGCGTTCCTCGACGGGGAGATCAGTGAGGCCGACGCGAAGGAGCGCACCATCACCGGCACCCGGCGGTTCGCGCGGCGCCAGGACAGCTGGTTCCGCAAGGATGCGCGAGTCACCTGGACGGCGTACGACGACCAGGCGCGCGTCGAGCAGGCCCTGGCAGCGGTGGACCGGGTCAGGTGAGCTTCTGCATCTCGCGCGGCAGGTCGCGCATGCCGATCAGCGGCGAGAACAGCACCGGCAGCGCGGCGAGGGCCGAGCCGACCAGCCCGATCCAGAACACGTTTCGCGCGCCGAGCTGCGACCCGAGCACGCCGCCGAGGAAGGCGCCGATCGGCACCACGCCCCAGACGATGAAGCGGATCGAGGCGTTCATCCGGCCCAGCAGCGGGCGCGGGCACAGCCGCTGGCGGAAGCTGACCTGGGTGACGTTGTAGACCACGACGGCGAAGGTGATCAGCAGGCTGGAGACCGTCAGCGCGACCATCGGCGGGATCAGCGTGCCGGCGAGCGGCATCATCAGGCCGGCGGGGACCCAGAGCAGGGCACTCACCGGGATGGTCCGACCCTCGCCGATGAGGCGATTGATGCGTGGGGTGAGCAGCGCGCCGAGCAGGCCGCCGCCGGCCCCGAGGCCCATGGCCAGGCCGATGTGACCTGGTTCGAGGCCGAGGTCGCGGATGCAGAACAGCACGAGCATCACGCCGGTCATGTTGTTGAACAGGTTGCCGATCGCGGTGGACGCCGTGATGCGCAACAGCAGCGAGTTCTTCAGCACGAAGGCGAGGCCCTCGCGGATCTCGACCAGCAGGGGCCGGCGGTCCTCGCGCGGCGGTGGCGTGTCGTGGTGCTCGATGCGGCGGATGAAGAACGCCGAGCTCAGGAAGCTGAGGGCATCGAGGGCGATGGTCAGCGGGGCGCCCATCACCTTGATCAGGCCGCCGGCCATCGCCGGGCCGCCGATCATCGCCACCGACTGCGAGGCCTGCAGCTTGGCGTTGCCCTCGCCGATGTCGTCGGCCTCGACGAGGTCGGGCAGGTAGCTCTGGTAGGCGACGTCGAAGAAGACCGTGCAGATCCCGATGATCAGCGCGACCACCAGCATCTGCGGGAAGGTGAGCAGGTCGAGGGCCCAGGCCAGCGGCAGCGAGCCCAGGGCGAGCGCGCGGATCAGGTCGTTGGCGACCAGGACGCGCTGCTTGCGCCACCGGTCGACCCAGGC
>DASSLA010000130.1:0-17819 GCA_035689885.1 Marmoricola sp.
TGCGGCGCCGAGCGGCGGCACACCCACACGTCGTTGATCGCGACGTCGAGGTCGGCGGGGTCGAACCGTGCCTGCGTGGTGCCGATGCTCGCCAGCACCCGCCCCCAGTTGGGGTCCTTGCCGAAGACGGCGGCCTTGAACAGGTTGCTGCGGGCCACGCTGCGGCTCACCTCGACCGCCTCGTCCTCCGTCGCGGCGTGCAGCGTGGTGATGGCGATCTCGTGGTCGGCGCCCTCGGCGTCCTTCAGCAGCTGCATCGTCAGGTCGGTGCAGGCCTGGCGCAGGGCCTCGGCGAAGTCGGCCAGGCTGGGCGTCACCCCGCTCGCGCCGCTGGCCATCAGCGTCACGGTGTCGTTGGTCGACATGCAGCCGTCGGAGTCCAGGCGGTCGAAGCTCGCCCCGGTCGCAGCGCGCAGCGCGGTGTCGAGGTCAGCGGCGGGTACGACGGCGTCGGTGGTCAGGACCACGAGCATCGTGGCCAGCTGCGGGGCGAGCATCCCCGCACCCTTGGCCATCCCGCCGATCGACCAGCCCGCGCCCTCGACGACGGTGTTCTTGCTGACCGAGTCGGTGGTCATGATCGCCTCGGCGGCGCGCGTCCCGCCGTCGTCGCTGAGCGCGGCGACGCAGTCGTCGACGCCCTGGAGCAGGTTCTCGCGCGGGTTGCTCAGGCCGATCAGCCCCGTTGAGCAGACGACCACGTCGACGGCGCCGATGCCCAGCCCGGCGGCGACCTGCTCGGCCACCGCGTGCGTGGTCTGGAAGCCCTCGGCGCCGGTGTAGCAGTTGGCGCCTCCGGAGTTCAGCACGACCGCGCGGACGACGCCGTCCTTGACGACCTCCTCGCTCCACAGGATCGGGTTGGCCTTGCAGCGGTTGGCGGTGAACACCGTGGCGGAGTCGTGGGTCGGTCCGTTGTTGACGACCAGCGCGACGTCCTTGCCGCCGCTGGTCTTGAGCCCTGCTTCGACACCGGCTGCGGTGAAGCCGGCCGGATGTGTAACGCTCATGCGCGTTCTCCTCGGCGGCTGGCGCCGGGGCGAGACATCGCGCATGAGACACCACACGCGCTGTACTGGATGGTTCGCTCGCTGCGCTCGCTCACTTCTGGTTCTCCTGTGCTGTCGTGGGGATGGCGGGGGCGACGTCATGCCCTCGTCGTCGCCACTCCTCCGCGGCCCGGTCGGCGTCGTCGACCGCCACGAGGATCCAGTCGGTGTCGAAGGTCGAGATCGTGAACACGCTGATCTCCGCCTCGGCGAGCGGCTGCAGCAGCGTGGCGAGCACGCCGGTCAGCGCGAAGTCGAGCGGACCCTGCACGGCGAACGCCGTGAACGGTCCGGCCTGCTGGGTCTTCTTCGGCACGCTGCGCCGGGCGCAGACGATGCTCGTCTCGCGCGCGGTGGCGGTGATCGAGAACAGCGAGGACGACTCGGCCCACCCGGGCACCTCGGCCCCGGGGGCGAGCCGGACGACGGCGAGCTTCTCGGGGAACTGCTCGAGGGTGAAGGTCTGCGCCGCGTCGCTCACGGGGCCAGCCCCACGGTGGAGAGGCCGGTCTGCTCGGGCAGGCCGAGCGCGAGGTTCATGCACTGCACGGCGGCACCGCCGGTGCCCTTGGCCAGGTTGTCGACGGCGCCGACCGCCACCATCCGGCCCACCGACTCGTCGAGCGCCACCTGGAGGTGCACGCTGTTGGACCCGGTCACGGCCTTGGTGACGGGCCACTGGCCCTCGGGGAGCAGGAAGACGAACGGCTCGTCGGCGTACGCCTTCTCGTAGGCCGCCCGGACGTCGTCGGCGCCGACCCCGTCGTGCACCGAGGCGCTCGCCGTCGCCAGGATCCCGCGCGGCATCGGGACCAGCACGGGCGTGAAGCTGACGGCCACCCGCTGGTCGGTCAGTCCGGAGAGGTTCTGCACGATCTCGGGGGTGTGGCGGTGCGTCCCGCCCACGCCGTACGCCGAGGCCGAGCCCATCACCTCGCTGCCGAGCAGGTGGGGCTTCGCGGCCTTGCCGGCGCCGCTCGTGCCGGACGCAGCGACCACGACGACGTCGTTCGCGTGCACCAACCCGGCGGCGACCGCGGGCGCGGTGGTCAGCGTGGACACCGTCGGGTAGCAGCCCGGCACGGCGATCCGGCGCGCGCCCGCCAGCTGCTCGCGCTGGCCCGGGAGCTCGGGCAGACCGTAGGGCCAGGAGCCGGCGTGGTCCGAGCCGTAGAACTTCTCCCAGTCCTCGGCGTCGGTGAGCCGGAAGTCGGCGCCGCAGTCGATCACCACGGTGTCGTCGCCGAGCTGCGCGGCGACCTCACCCGACTGGCCGTGCGGCAGCCCGAGGAAGACCACGTCGTGGCCGGACAGCGTCTCGAGCGTCGTCTCCTCCAGCACCCGGTCGGCCAGCGGCACCAGGTGCGGCTGGAGCGCGCCGAGCGACTGGCCCGCGTTGGAGCCGCCGGTCAGCGCGCCGATCTCCACCTCGGGGTGCCCGAGCAGCAGTCGGAGCACCTCTCCCCCCGCATAACCACTGGCTCCGGCGACGGCGACTCTCACAGACATGTGCATAAACATACAATGCTCTGCATCTTGCGCGACAGCGGGGTCCGAGACGCGGACGCGGTCGCCCTCCCTAGACTCGCAGCGTGCAGATCGGGACGCCAGCCGGGACCACGGCCGACGTGGTCGTCTCCGAGGTCCGGCCGTGGGGTGGCGAGCCCGTCGACGTCGTCGTCCGGAACGGCCGCATCGAGGCCCTCTCCCCCGTCGGCAGTGGACGCGCGCGCACCCACGTCGCGGGCCGCGGGCTGCTCGCACTGCCCGGCATCGTCAACGCCCACGCGCACGTCGACAAGTCGTGGTGGGGACAGTCGTGGCAGTCCTACGGCGGGGAGGCCGGCACCGAGGGACGCATCCGGCACGAGCGCGCCCGCCGCGACGAGCTCGGCATCCCGTCGGTGGAGACGACCGCGCGCGTGCTCGAGCAGCTCGTCCGGCACGGCACGACCGCGATCCGCACCCACGTCGACGTCGACCCCGGGCTCGGGCTACGCGGCATCGAGGTGGTGCGCGAGGCGGTGGCGGCGTACGACGGGGCGCTGGGCGTGGAGATCGTCGCATTCCCGCAGGACGGCGTGCTGCGCCGCGACGGGGTCGTCGAGCTGCTCACGCAGGCGGCGGCCGCGGGCGTCGAGCACGTCGGCGGGCTCGACCCGGCCGGCATCGACCGCGACCCGGTCGGCCAGCTCGACGCGTTGTTCGGCATCGCCGCCGAGCACGGCTGCGGGATCGACATCCACCTCCACGACCCGGCCGAGCTCGGCGCCTTCCAGGTGGAGCTGGTCATCGAGCGCACCGAGCGGCTCGGCCTCGCGGGACGGGTGAACCTCGCGCACGGCTTCGCGCTCGCGCAGGTCGGGGACGCCCGCCGGCGCGACCTGCTCGAGGCGATGGGCGAGCTCGGCATCACGATGACGACGGTCGCGCCGCTGCGCCTCCCCCAGCTCCCGCTGCACGAGCTGGACGCGTCCGGAGTCGCCGTGGCCCTCGGGACCGACGGCATCCGCGACCTGTGGAGCCCGTTCGGCACCGGCGACACGCTGGGGATCGCGTGGCAGTACGCCCGCGCATCGGGCCTCGTGCACGACGAGGACCTGCGCCGGGTGGTCGAGCTGGCGACCTCGTCAGCCGGCCGGTTCGTCGGTCGCGAGGTCCACGACCTGGTCCCGGGGGCGATCGCCGACCTGGTGCTGGTGGATGCCGAGAACCCGATGGACGCGCTGGTGCGCACGCCCCCGCGCGCGCTGGTGATGGCGGCGGGACGGGTGCTGCACGGCGACGATCACGACGTCGGCTCGCAGTGAGGCGCTGACCGCCGGCTGTGCGGCGATCCCAGCGACCGCGGGTGACGTGACGCACCAGATGGACCACATCGACCGCACTGTGGGCGAACTGGCCCTCCGCTCAGACCCGCGGCTCGGCGTGGTGGCGCTGCACCGCGAGGGCGACGGCGGCGTCGCGGGCGGCGGCCGTCTCCTTCTCGGTGAGCGTCCGGTCGGGGGCACGGAACCGCAGCGCGAACGCCAGCGACTTGTGCCCCTCGCCGACCTGCGGGCCGGTGTAGAGGTCGAACAGCCGCACCGACTCGCACAGCGGCCCCGCCCCTTCGCGGAGGGTGGCGGCCAGCTCAGCGGACGGCAGGTCGTCGGAGACCACCAGGGCGACGTCTTCCTTCGCGACCGGGTAGGTCGAGAAGACGGGAGCGCGCGGCTCGACCGCGGCGGCGAGGAGCGCGTCGAGGTCGAGCTCGGCCACGGCCGTGCGCGGCGGCACTCCGAACGCACGGCACACCCGCGGGTGCAGCTCGCCGGCGTGCCCGACCGAGGTCTCGCCCAGCAGCAGCTCGGCGCACCGGCCGGGGTGCCAGGGCGCGACCCGGGCGGCACGCACGGTCAGCTCCAGGCCGAGCGCCTCGGCCACCACGCGGGCGGTCTCGATGACGTCGCTCCAGGTGGCCGGGCGACCCTCGCCCCACCAGCCGGCACGGTCGCGGTCGCCGCACACCGCGTAGGCGAGGTGCAGGGGCTGGGCCGGCACCGCCTTGACCAGGTCGTCCCACTCGCCGTCGGTGGGGCGACGGTCGACGGGCAGGATCGGCGCGCCGCTGCCGGCCTGCGGCTGGGTCACGGTCGCGGACTCGAACAGCGCCAGGTCGGTGGTGCCCCGGCTGACGTTGCGGGCCACGGTGCGCAGCAGCCCGGGCAGCAGCGTCGTGGTCATCAGCGGCTCCTCGCTGCTGAGCGGGTTGGCCAGCCGCAGCGTCGTACGACGGTCGTCGGCGGGGTCGACCTCCAGCCGGTCGAGATCGGACTCCCCCACGAACGGGAAGGTGAGCACCTCGACGAAGCCCTCGCCGGCCATGGTGCGGCCGACGCGGCGACGCATCGACTGGCCCGGGGTGAGGCCACGCCCCGGAGGCGCGGTGGGCAGCACGCTCGGCACGTGCTCGTAGCCGACGACGCGCGCGACCTCCTCGACGAGGTCGAACGGGTCGGTGAGGTCGGGACGCCACGGCGGGGCGGTGGCGGTGACCTCGTCGGCCGCCGCCTCGACCGTGCACCCGACCGCCTCGAGGTTGGCGATCACGTCGTTCGACGCGATGTTCATCCCCATCACCCGGGCGGGGAGGTCGATCGGGATGGTGATCGTGCGGGGCTCGGGCGCCTCGCCGACGTGGGTGACGCCCTCCTCGACCGTGCCGCCGCCGAGCTCGACGAGCAGCTGGGCCACCCGGTCGGCCGCCGCGGCGGGGATCGTCGGGTCGACGCCGCGCTCGAACCGGCGGGAGGCCTCGCTGGGCAGCTTGTGCCGCCGCTGGGTGCGGAAGACCGAGACCGGGTCGAAGTGCGCCGCCTCGATCACGATGTCGGTGGAGTGCTCGTCGAGCTCGGTCGTCGCGCCGCCCATCACCCCGGCCAGCCCGATCGGCCCGGTGTCGTCGGTGATCAGCAGGTCCTCGGTCGAGAGCTCGCGGTCGACGCCGTCGAGGGTGCGCAGCCGCTCCCCCGCACGCGCTCGTCGTACGCCGATCGTCCCGCTGAGCTTGCCGCGGTCGTAGCCGTGGATCGGCTGGCCGAGCTCGAGCATCACGAAGTTGGTGACGTCGACGGCGAGCGAGATCGGGCGCATGCCGGCGAGCTGCACGCGCCGGGCGAGCCAGGCCGGGGTCGGTGCCGCCGGGTCGACGCCGGTCACCGTGCGGGTCACGAACACGGGACAGCCGAGGGGGTCCTCGACCGAGACCGGGTAACCCTTCCCGTCCGGCTCCGGGACCTCGCGGTGGGCCGGGTCGCGGAACGTGACGCCGTAGGCGAGCGCCGCCTCGCGGGCCACCCCGCGCAGGGACAACGCGTAGGCGCGGTCGGGGTTGATCTCGAACTCGATGACCTCGTCGCGCAGGTGCAGCAGGTCGATCGCGTCGTCGCCGGGCTCACCGGCGTCGGCGGGGAGCACGATGATGCCGTCGTGGTCGTCACCGAGGCCCAGCTCGCGGGCCGAGCAGATCATCCCCGCCGAGACGTGGCCGTAGGTCTTGCGCGCGGAGATCTCGAAGCCGCCGGGCAGCACCCCGCCGGGCAGCACGACCACCACGAGGTCGCCGACCGCGAAGTTGTGCGCGCCGCAGACGATGCCCTGCGGCTCGCCGGTGCCGTTGGCGTCGCCGACGTCGACCTGGCACCAGTTGATGGTCTTGCCGTTCTTCTGCGGCTCGGCCTCCATGCTCAGCACCCGCCCGACCACCAGCGGACCGGTCAGGTCGTGGCCGGGTCGGGTCAGCGCCTCGAGCTTGAGTCCGAGCGCGGTGAGCCGGTGGGCGACGTCCTCTGCGGTGACGTCGGCGGGCAGGTCGACGTAGTCGCGGACCCAGGACAGGGGGGTTCTCACAGCTCGACTCCGAACGCGGTGGAGAAACGGACGTCGCCCTCGAACATGTCGCGCATGTCGGCGACGCCGTGGCGGAACATCAGGGTGCGGTCGATGCCCATCCCGAAGGCGAACCCGGTGTAGCGGGAGTCGTCCACGCCGCAGGCGACCAGCACGCGCGGGTTGACCACGCCGCAGCCACCCCACTCGATCCACCCCTCGCCCTTGCAGGTGCGGCAGTCGTCCACGGCCGGTGACTGGCCGCGACAGACGAAGCAGCGCAGGTCGACCTCGGCGCTCGGCTCGGTGAACGGGAAGTACGACGGGCGGAAGCGTGTGGTGATGCCGGGCCCGAAGATGGCCTCGGCGAAGTGGTCGAGGGAGCCCTTGAGGTGGGCCATGGTGATGCCCTCGTCGACGACGAGACCCTCCACCTGGTGGAACATCGGGCTGTGCGTCGCGTCGTACTCGTCGGTGCGGAAGACGCGACCCGGGCAGACGATGTAGATCGGCGGCTCGCGCGTGAGCATCGTGCGTGCCTGCACCGGCGAGGTGTGTGTGCGCAGCACCAGGTGGTGGTCGGCGGGCTCGGTCCAGAAGGTGTCCTGCATGGTGCGCGCCGGGTGGTCAGGCCCCAGGTTGAGCGCGTCGAAGTTGAGCCACTCCGCCTCGACGAGCGGACCCTCGGCCACCTCCCAGCCCATCGCCACGAACACGTCGGCGATGCGCTCGGCGAGCATCGTGATCGGGTGCCGGGCGCCGCGGGTGCGGCGGTCCCAGGGCAGCGTCACGTCCACCCTCTCCTCGACCAGCATCCGCTGCTCGGCCTCGGCCTCGAGCTCGGCGAGGCGGGCGGCCATCGCCTGGTTGACCGCGCCACGGGCCTGTCCCACGCGCCGGCCGGCGTCCTTGCGCGCCTGCGGCGGGAGGGCCCCGATCTCGCGGTTGGCCAGCGCCAGCGGGGAACGGTCGCCGGCGTGCTCCGCGCGCACCTTCTTGAGGTCCTCCAGGTCGGTCGCGGCGGCGATCGCGGCCAGTGCCCCCTCGCGCATCGCCTGCACGTGCTCCTCGTCGAGCGGGGTCACCTGGACCGGGTCGTACTCGGAGTTGGGGCCGGACATGGTCGCCTTTCGACGTCGTGGGAGATGCGGTCGCCGACCGAGCAGCGTCCCGCACCGGTGGTGCGCGCGGCCAGTGTATTTGTCAGGGCCGGCGGTCCTCCGCGGGCCACCGGATCTCCAGCCGTGCCCCGCCGTGCTCGGCGTCGCCGATGCGCACTTCACCGCCGTGCACGCGGACCAGGCCGTTGACGATGTACATCCCCAGGCCGGTGCCGCCGCGGACACCGTGCTTCCAGAACTTGGTGAAGACCCGCGCGCGGATGGCCTCCGGGATGCCCTCCCCCTCGTCCTCCACGACGATCAGGGCCCCCCGGAACGGGTCGTTCATCGGTTGGGTGGCGACGGTGACCGTCCCCTCCCCGTGCCGGATGGCGTTGTCGATGACGTTGGTGACCACCTGGGTGAACTTGTCGGGGTCGGCGAACACCGCCGGGGTGTCCACGTAGGTCGACTCGACGGTGCGGGTGGTCCCGGCGCGCACCGAGTCGACGCAGCGCTCGACGTGGATCGCGGTGTCGATCTCGCGGGGGTAGAGCGGCAGCCGCCCGGTGTCGATGCGGGCGACGTCGAGCAGCTCGGTGATCAGCCGGGACAGCCGCTCGGAGTCGGCGTGCACCGTGGTGAGCATCAGCTTCTTCTGGTCGTCGTTGAGACGTTCCCACTTGCTCAGCAGCGTGGAGACGAACCCCTTCACGCCGGTCAGCGGGGAGCGCAGCTCGTGGGCAACGGTCGCCACGAGGTCGGACCGCTCCCGGTCGAGACGCGAGCGGCCGCGCCCGGACCGGATGGCCACGGTCACGCTCTCCACGGGTCCGAAGCGACGGGTGCGGTTGAGCCGGCCGGTGACCAGCACCTCCTGCCCGTCGGCGGTGATCCACACCTGCTCGGTGAGGCCGACCCGGCTGCCCAGCCCGCCGTACGGGTTGTTCACGGCGTACCACTCGCAGCTGTCCTCGTCCTGGAGCGCCATCACCTCGGCGAGCGGTCGGCCCACCTCGGCGGTGGGGCCCAGCAGCCGGCGGGCCGGCCCGTTGACGAGCTGTACGACGCCGTCGGCATCGGCGATGACCACTCCGTCGGGGAGGGTGTCGAGCACGGCCTCGGCTGCGGGGTCCACGCGCGACAGACTAGGTCACTCGACGGCCGCCTCCGGTTCCACGGGACACGTGACCTGCGCGGGCAGGTCGAGGCCGGCGAGCGCCTCGGCGGCGCGAGAGCGACCGAGGTTCCACGCCGCCCAGCTGTCGTCGGCCTCCGTCGGCCGTTCCAGGGCACACGCCGCCTCGTCCGGAGGGAGCTCCGCCAGCACCGGCGTGGCGTCGGCACTGAGGCCACGCAGGTAGATCCAGTCCACCTTGCCGGTCGCCTCGTAGCGCTCGATGTTGTGCCGCGCGATCCACGCGTCCGGGTTGAGCAGCGCGAGCCCGAGCAGCAGCCCGGCACCGCTGAGCAGCGCCATCCGGGGCAGCCCGCTGCCGCGCAGGCGCACCCCGGCGACCAGGACCCCGACCACGACGAGGCCGAGCCAGCCCTCGAAGACGTCCACCAGCAGGCGCAGCCGGGTGAACCCGTAGGCGTCCTGGTAGAGGTCCATCCGGTGCAGCGCCGAGGCGACGACGACGAGGGTGAGCAGGCACAGCGCACCGAGGGAGCCCCGCAGCCAGGCGCGGTCGGCGGCAGTCGACAGGTCGGCCTTGCGGGCCGCCGCCCAGACCACGAGCAGGGTGAGGATCGTCGCGATGGTGAGCTGGGCGAAGCCCTCGTGCACGTAGTCGGCATAGGTGAGCCCGGTGACGCTGCGCACGTACTCGTGCCCGCCGAAGAACGCCGCGGCCTGGGCGGCCAGGAACAGCACGAACACGGCGTCGACGAGCAGCACCGGGGCCAGCCACTCATAGCGGTGCGCGACCGGCCTCCGGGTCGAGGGCACCCCGACCTCCGGAGGGTTGAGCGCGAGGTAGGCGGCGGCTAGGACGATCCCGGCGATGGCGACGGCGGTGAAGATCCGTGCCACCACGAGGTCGTCGAGGTCGGGCACGACGGCGCCGACCCACTCGCCGAAGATCGCGTCGGCGCTGGCGAACAGCAGCCCGAAGACGACCACGGCCAGCACCGACAGGACGGCGGTGCGGGCCACCGCGAGACTGTGCGCCCCCCCGCCGACGGCCTTCAGGGTGCGGCCGAGCCATGGCAGTCCGCGGAGCCCGGCGAGGGGCCACGAGATCGCGCCGATCACGAGGCCGAACGCGGACCCGGCCCGGGTCAGAGCGGAGGTGGTGAGCAAGGCGCCGACGAGGAGGCCGAGCACGGCGATCCACTCCGCCGCACGGACGGTGAACAGCAGCGCGAACGCGAAGGCCAAGGCGGCACACGCCCAGGTGAACGCGCTGCGACGGTGCCGGCTCAGCAGCAGCACCAGCGCTCCAGCAGCGACGAGCGTGATCGTGAAGGCGAGCCCGAGCCGGTTCTCCGGCAGGGTCAGGCCGGCGAACACGCCGATGACCAGGCAGGCGAGCAGCACCCAGGGCCTGGGTGACGGGTCGTGCTCGCGCCACAGCGAGCCGAACGTGGAGTCGACGAGCGACGGAGGCGTCGGCGCCGCCGGCAGCGGCGGCGGGGACGGGGCCGACGGAGCGGTCGGAGCCGGCGGGGTCATCGGGGTGTTCCTCTCTGGTGCGGACATGGGCAGCAGCACCCGGATGCGGGCGCCGCTCGTGCCGGGGGCGGGGTCGACCACGCTGATCCGGCCACCGTGGAGGTCGGTGACCCAGCGGGCGATGGCGAGACCGAGCCCCGTGCCCCCACCGCTGCCGTCCCCGGAGGTGCCGAAGCGCTCGAAGACGCGCTCCCGGTCGGCCGGGGCGATCCCGGGGCCCTGGTCGACGACCTCGAGCCGGGCGGTCCCGTCCGGCGCGGCGGTGCCGGTCACCTGGACGACTCCGCCGGCAGGGCTGTGCCGGGAGGCGTTGTCGAGCAGGTTGGCGAGCAGCTGGTGCAGCCGGTTGCGGTCACCGAGGACCTCCAGCCCGGGCTCCACCTCGACGTCGAACGAGACGTGCCGGGCCGCCGAGGAGCTCTCGTCGACGGCTTCCTCGACCAGGTCGACGACCGGCACCGGCCTGCGCTCGAGCTCGACGACGCCGGCGTCGACCCGGGAGAGGTCCAGCAGGTCGGCGACCAACGTGCTGAGCCGCTCGGCCTGGCGCAGGGCCACCCGGATGGTCTCGGGGTCCGGCTCGGTGACCCGGTCGTCGAGGTTCTCCAGCACCGCGATGAGAGCGGCCAGCGGGGTGCGCAGCTCGTGGGAGACGTTGGCGACCAGCTCGCGTCGCTGGCGGTCGGTGGCGGCGAGATCGGCTGCCATCCGGTTGAAGGTGCGGGCCAGCTCGCCCACCTCGTCGGTGGCGTCGGTGTCCACCCGTACGGCGTAGTCGCCGGCCGCCATCCGCCGGGCCCCGTCGGTCATCTGCCGCAGCGGCGAGGTCATCCCGACCGCGAGCAGCTGGGTGACCCCGAGGGCGAGGGCGACCGTGACCGGGATGGCCAGGGCAGCCGGCACCACACCCGCCCCCAGGGTGGCGAGCACCGTGGCGACCAGCACGCTGGCACCGACGAGCAGCCCCAGCTTCACCTTGATCGAGGTGACCTGGCCTAGTGGTTCCCGGGTGGTGCTCACCGGGGCTCCAGCGCGTATCCCACTCCGTGCACCGTGCGCACCCGCTCCGAGCCGATCTTGGCGCGCAGGGCCTTCACGTGGCTGTCCACAGTCCGGGTCGCCCCGGCACCGCCGTCCCAGCCCCACACCTCGGCCAGCAGCCGTTCGCGGGTGAGCACCTGCCCGGGAGACGCGGCGAGCGTGCGGAGCAGGTCGAACTCCGTCGGCGTCAGGTGCACCTCCTCGTCGGCGAGCCACGTGCGGCGCGCCCCGGGGTCGACGCGCAGGGTGCCGACGTCGATCGGGCGCGCGTCCACGGTCTGCCGGGCCAGCTGGGCGGCACGCTCGACGCGGCGCAGCAGGGCGGAGACCCGGGCCACCAGCTCGCGCATCCGGAATGGCTTGGTCAGGTAGTCGTCCGCGCCCACGCCCAGGCCGACCAGCACGTCGGCCTCGTCGTCGCGGGCGGTGAGCATCAGCACCGGCACCGGGGCCTGCGCCTGGATGCGGCGGCACACCTCGAGCCCGTCGAAACCGGGGAGCATCACGTCGAGCACGACCAGGTCGGGCCGGTGCTCCTCGTAGGCCGCGACGGCGCCGGGGCCGTCGTACGCCGAGACGACCTGGTGGCCCTCGGCACGCAGCCGGTCACCGACGGCCTGATTGATCAGCGGCTCGTCCTCGACCACGAGGACGCACGTGCCGGTCCGGTCCATGCCCTGAGCGTAGGAGTGCAGCGCGCGTGGACGTGTGCTCGAAACGTGAAGGTTGTGTGCAGGTCGCCGAGTAGCGGTCGTCGTAGGCTCGCGCCATGGCCCGCCGAGCCCGTGTCGCCGACGTGCACGCCGCCGCCACGGCGATGCCGCACGTCACCAACGCAGGGTCGAAGGAGCGGCCGATCTACCAGGTCGGCAAGACCTCGTTCGTGTTCTTCCGGACGCCGCGGCCCGATGCCGTGGACCCGGAGACCGGGGAGCGGTACGACGACGTGATCGTCTTCTGGGTCGGCTCGGAGGGCGACAAGCAGGCGCTCGTGCTCGACGAGGACTCGCCCTACTTCACCACGCCGCACTTCAACGGCCATCCCTCGGTGCTGCTGCGCGGCTCGCGGATCGGCGAGGTCGACGTCGACGAGATCACCGAGCTGGTGCAGGACGCCTGGCTGGCGCGGGCCTCTCGCCGCCGGGCCCAGGAGTGGTTGGCAGGTCAGGCCTGACGGACCTCAGTCCTGTCGTGCCCGGGCACTCGCGTAGAGGCAGACCGCGGCTGCTGTGGAGAGGTTGAGGCTCTCGGCCCTGCCGAGGATGGGGATGGACACCCGGTGGTCCGCGCCGGCGGCGAGCTCCTCCGGCAGCCCCCAGGCCTCGTTGCCGAACAGCCAGGCGACCGGGCCGTCGAGCAGCCCGTCGGCCTCCGCGGCGAACAGGTCGACCTCTCCCGCCCCGTCGGCGGCGAGCACGCGGTGGCCGGCCTCGCGCAGCCGGGCCACCGCCTCGGCCGGATCGGGCACCAGGACGACGGGAAGGTGCCAGAGGCTGCCGACCGTCGCGCGGACGGTCTTGTCGTTGTAGGGGTCGACGCTGTGCCCGGCGAGCACCACCCCGCGCGCTCCGGCGGCGTCGGCGCACCGGATCACGGTGCCGGCATTGCCGGGGTCGCGTACGTCGGCGCAAACCACCACGGGTCCGTCGTCGCCCGCGGCCCGGTCCAGCAGGACCTCGAGCCCCACGTCGAGCGGGCGGCACACCGCGACGATCCCCTGCGGAGTGCGGGCGCCGCTCAGCGAGGCGACGGCGTCCTCGGTGGCCGGCAGCCACGGGACCCCGGCGTCGTCCACCGCCTTGCGCAGCGCGGCGTACTCCTCACCGGCCGCGGGCGTGGCGAAGACCTCGACGACTCCCCCGGGCACCAGCAGTGCCTCGGTGAGCGCCTTGGCACCCTCGGCCAGGAACAAACCGCGTTCGACCCGCTCGGAGCGCCGGGTCAGCTTGCGGGCAGCCTTCACCCGACCGCTGCGAGGGGACATCACCTGGCTGCTCATCAGAACCTTTCCGACGTCAGACGCGAGTCTGCCTCCTCACGCACGGGGCACCGTGCGCGAGGAGGCAGACGGGTTCGCTACCGGGGAGACCGGAAGCGTCGCTCAGGCCGAGGCAGGAGCGTTGACGTCCTCGGGGAGGTTGCTCTTCGCGGTCTCGACCAGCGCCGCGAAGGCGGGCGCGTCGTTGACGGCGAGGTCGGCGAGGATCTTGCGGTCCACCTCGACACCCGCGGCACGCAGCCCCTGGATGAAGCGGTTGTAGGTCAGGCCGTTGGCCCGGGCACCCGCGTTGATCCGCTGGATCCACAGCTTGCGGAAGTCGCCCTTCTTCTTGCGGCGGTCGTTGTAGCTGTAGACCAGCGAGTGGGTGACCTGCTCCTTGGCCTTGCGGTACAGGCGCGAGCGCTGGCCACGGTAGCCGGAGGCGCGCTCGAGGGTGACCCGGCGCTTCTTCTGGGCGTTGACCGCCCGCTTGACGCGTGCCATCTGGTGTTACTCCTTGGTGCTAGTTGTCTGGTTGCCGGGGGTCGCTCAGCGCCCGAGCAGCTTCTTCGCGCGCTTCACGTCGGCCTTGGCGACCTCGGTGGTCCCGGACATGCGGCGCGTCATCTTCGAGGGCTTCTTCTCCAGGTTGTGGCGAAGGCCCGTCTTCTGGCGCCGGATCTTGCCCGAACCGGTGACGCGGAAGCGCTTGGAGGCACCGGAGTGCGTCTTGTTCTTCGGCATGCTTGCTCTCTTTCGTAGTCGTGGCTCGGCACGGGCGCCGGGCCCGATCACCACTTGGTGCTGTTACGCGTCGATCTCTGGGTCGAGGTTCTCGGAGCGCTTGCGCTCCTTCTTCGGGCCCGGGTTGGCGTGCGCGGCACGCCGCTCGGCGTGCTCCTCGGCGCGCTCGGCCTCGCGCGCGGCGGCCCGCTCCTGCTTCTCCGCCTTCACCTCGGCCTTCGCCTCGGCCTTCTTCTTGTGCGGTCCGATCACCATCGTCATGTTGCGGCCGTCCTGCTTGGGGGACGACTCCACGAAGCCCAGGTCGCTGACGTCCTCGGCCAGCTTCTGCAGCAGCCGGAACCCGAGCTCGGGGCGGTGCTGCTCGCGACCGCGGAACATGATGGTGATCTTGACCTTGTCGCCCTGCCGAAGGAAGCGCACGACGTGACCCTTCTTGGTCTCGTAGTCATGCTTGTCGATCTTCGGTCGGAGCTTCATCTCCTTGATGACCGTGTTGGTCTGGTTGCGGCGTGCCTCACGGGCCTTCTGCGCGTTCTCGTACTTGAACTTGCCGTAGTCCATGAGCTTGCACACCGGGGGTCGCGCCATGGGGGCGACCTCGACCAGGTCGAGGTCGGCCTCCTGCGCGAGCCGGAGCGCGTCGCCGGTGGAGACGATGCCCACGGTCTCGCCGTTGGGGCCAACGAGACGGACCTCGGGAACCCGGATCCGGTCGTTGATTCTCAGCTCGGTGCTGATGTGTCCTCCTGTGCAGTGCTGGTGGGATGACCACGGTCGCTCTGCCCCACCTGCCCGAAGACAGGAACAGGGCTCCCGCGCGACGCACGGGAGCCCTCACTGACCGGACCCGACGACGGCGTACGTCGTCGTGCCCTTGACCAGTACCCGACGACCTGGTGGTGCTGCGGTCGGTGCGGGTGGGAGAGACTCTCCGCTTGTCGAACCGCCGCCGGCCTCGCAGCCGGTGACGATCGGTCAGGCACAAGGGTACAAGGCGTGACCCACCGAGGGGAAATCAGGATCCGGCCGTGGTGACCCAGCCCCAGCGCCCGTCACGCAGCTCCACCAGCTGGTGCCCGGCCGCCAGGGACTCGAGGTCATCCCCCTCGACGACGTACATGACCGGCCCGGCGACGTCGAGCAGGAGCGCGGCGGCGCCGTCCTGCAGCGCTGCCCGGGCGGCCTGGCGGAAGGTCACCGGCACCGGGCGCGCCTCGGGGTTCCACGTGCGCAGCGGCTCGCTGCCGGAGAAGCAGAGCAGCGCGGACCGGCCGTCCCGACCCTTCATCAGCACAGCGGCCATGTCGCTGGTCTTGTCGTGGGCGAGCCCCTGCTCGTCGTGCTCCACCTCGCCGAGCACCGCGACCACAGGCACCAGCACGCGGGTGTCCTGCACCGTCGCGAGGGTGCGGTGGTGATGCGCAGCCGGGTCGCGCCGGTAGGCCGTGAGTGCCTCGGCCACCACCGGGGCCACGGCCCCGTCGTCACCCGGGAAGCCGGGGTCGGGGATCGAGCGCGGGGAACTCATGGGGCGATCCTCGCAGAGCGGTCAGCACGCCCACCGGAGTCCGTAGTCTTGGTGCATGGACGTCGACTCAGCCACCTGGGCAGCACTGGCCCTGACGCTCACCCTGATCGGCGGAGCACTCACCGTGGTGGCCTGGCGCCGTCGAGGCCCCGCGGCGGGCGTCCGCGGCCTGGCCTGGACGCTGGTGCCGGTCGCGGCGTGGCTGACCGGGACGCTGCGCCTGGCGACCGAGGTCGTCGAGGCCGTGGTCGACTGGGCCGCCCGGCTGGTGTTCTCTCCCGCGGTCTGGCTCGGCATCGTGGTCGCCGTCCTGGCAGTGGTGCTCTTCGTGGTGTCCGGGATGATGCGCGCCCGCGGTGTCGGTGGCACCGCCTCGACGCGCAAGGTGCGCGAGGTCGGCCAGCCCAAGCGGCGGGCGGTCGCGGCGCCGGCCGACGAGGACGACGACATGGCCGACATCGAGGCGATCCTGAAGAAGCACGGCATCTGATGGGTCCGGCCTCCTCATCGGGCAGCGACGCCGCCCGGCACGACCTGGCCGCGCGCCTGGACCGGGCCGTCGCTGGTCTGGACGACCCCGCCGTGCCGCTCGTGGTGGTCGACCTCGACGCCTTCGACCGCAACGCCGCCGACCTGGTCCGGCGGGCCGCCGGCAAGCCGGTCCGGGTGGCTTCGAAGTCGCTGCGGGTGCCCGCACTGGTCACCAGGGCGCTGGAGACCCCCGGCTTCCGTGGCGTCCTGGCCTACACGCTGCGCGAGGCTCTCTGGCTGGTCGAGCACGGCGTCACCAACGACGTGCTGATGGGCTATCCCGCGGTCGACCGGGTGGCGCTGGCCCGCCTGGTCGAGGATCCCCGTGCGCGGCAGGCGATCACGCTGATGGTGGACGACCCCGCCCACCTGGACCTGGTCGACAAGTGTCTCGCCGACGCCGGTCCCGGGTCGGCCGGCCCGCCGGTGCGGGTCGCGATCGACGTCGACGCGGGACTGCGGGTCGCCGGCACGCACGTCGGGCCGAAGCGGTCCCCGCTGCGCGACCCGGCCGCGGTCGTCGAGCTCGCCCGCGACGTGGTGGGTCGGGGCATGGCGCTGGTCGGGGTGATGACCTACGAGGGCCAGGTCGCCGGCCTCCCGGACACGGTGCCCGGGCAGCGGGCCAGGTCCCTGGTGGTACGCCGGATCAAGGGCGCGTCCCTCGCCCAGCTCGCCGAGCGCCGGGCCGCGATCGCCGCGGCGCTGCGTGAGGTGGCCGAGCTCGAGCTGTGGAACGCCGGCGGCTCGGGCAGCGTCGAGGCGACGGTGGCCGACCCGGTCGTCACGGAGGTGGCCGCCGGGTCGGGACTGCTGGTGCCCGGCCTGTTCGACCACTACGCGAGCTTCGCGCCCCGGCCGGCGGCGTACTTCGGGGTCCCGGTGGTGCGCAGGCCGTCCCCGGACGTGGTGACCGTGGCGGGCGGCGGCTACGCGGCGAGCGGCCCCGCGGGCATGGACCGGCTGCCGCTCCCCTGGGCGCCGCCCGGGCTCCGGCTGACCGGCCTCGAGGGAGCCGGTGAGGTGCAGACGCCGCTGACCGGGCCCGGTGCACGCCACCTCGCGATCGGCGACCGGGTGTGGTTCCGGCACGCGAAGTCCGGGGAGCTGGCGGAGCACACCAACCTCGTCCACCTGCTCTCGGGGACGAGCATCGTCGAGACGGTGCGGTCCTACCGCGGCCTCGGCCTCGCCTGGTGAGCCCCGCGCGACCCACAGCGGCCTCGATCGTCGAGCTCGCACTCGGCCGGGCGCCGACGCTGGGTGGCGGCCGGTTGGTGTGCGTCGACGGCCCCGCCGGCTCGGGCAAGACCACCTTGGCGTCGGCGATCGCCGCGCTCGTCGCGGGTGCCCGTGTGGTGCACATGGACGACCTCTACGCCGGCTGGTCCGGGCTGGAGGACGTCGACCTCCAGCTGGCCGGGCTGCTGCGCCCGCTGGGCGAGGGGCGGGCCGGCTCCTACCAGCGCTACGACTGGCCCACCGGGCGGTTCGCGGAGACCGTCGTGGTCGCCCCGGGTCCGATGCTCGTGCTCGAGGGCGTGGGGTCCGGCGCCGCCGAGCTCGACGAGCTCATGACGGCGCTGGTCTGGGTCGAGGCACCCCACGACGTGCGGATGGCCCGCGGCCTCGAGCGTGACGGCGACGCCTTCGCGCCGCACTGGGAGCAGTGGGCCGGGGACGAGGCCGCGCTGTTTGCCCGGGAACGCACCCGCGAGCGTGCCGACGTCATCGTCGACGGCACGCGGCCGATCGACTGACATCAGACGCCGTCGGAGGCGTAGTTCGTCCACCG
>DASSLA010000131.1:0-11575 GCA_035689885.1 Marmoricola sp.
ATCAGCATCACGGCCAGTCCCCGCCGGTGCAGGGCCTTGGCGAGCTCCACCCTGCCGGCGCGGTTGCCGCCGTTGCCGGGCGCGACGAGCACCGCCATGGGGTCCGGCTCCGTGGCCGGCAGGAACCAGGCGCCCAGCTCCAGCCCGTCCGACGTCCTCAGCGTGACGTCGCTCGCCCCCGGCAACGCCTCGGCGGCAGCCGGGACGCGGCTGGCGTCCGGGAAGTACACGAGCTGTCGTTGCCACGCCCAGTCCATCAGCACCACCACCCCGACGAGTACGACGAGCAGCGCCACGAGGCGCACGATCCTGCGGGTCACACGGCGGGTCACATCGGGTCGGCCACCTCGATGCGGACGCGCTTGTTGCCCTTGCCCTTCGACTCGGTCCCGGTCACCCGGACCCTGCCCACCTCGGCGGTGGACAGTACGTGGGTCCCGCCGTCGGCCTGCTTGTCGAGCCCGACGATGTCGATGACGCGGAGTGGGTCGATCTCCTGGGGGATCAGGTTGGCCGCCGTACGGATCAGGGCGGGGTCCTCGTCCGCGGCCCCGCGCGGCAGGAAGGCGACCACGATCTCGCGGGCGCGCGCGATCTCCTCGTTGAGGCGCTCCTCGAGCCGGGCCCCGAGCTCGGCACTGATCGAGGCCAGCGGGAAGTCGAGCCGGCCCTTGCCCGGCTCCATGTTGCCGCCCGTGACCGGGATGGCGAACTCGGACCACACCACCCCGCAGAGCATGTGCAGCGCCGTGTGCGTCCGCATCGTCAGGTGCCGACGCTCCCAGTCGAGGCGGCCACCCACCTCGGCGCCCGGGTCGGGCAGGGCGTCGGAGTCGAGGACGTGCCAGATGCGGCCGCCCTCGCGGCGCACCTGCGTGACCGGGAGCTCGGCGCCGCCGACGAGGAGGGTGCCGACATCGTGCGGCTGCCCGCCGCCTCCGGGATAGAAGGCGGTGCGCGACAAGGCCACGCGTCGACCGTCGACGTCGACCTCCTCGACGCGGGCCTCGAACTCGTGCAGGTAGGCGTCGACCGCGAACAGCTCCCTCTTCGCCAGGTCCGCAGGCGCGTTGGGCACGTCCTGTCGTCCGGGGACTGCCATGTCAGCTCCTCTCCGCGCCGACGGGTGCCGGCGCTCCATGCCGCAGCCGGCGCAGTGCGACCTCGGCGAGCCAGGCTGCGCCGTCGGGCAGCACGACGTCGTCGAAGGCTGCCCGCGGCGAGTGGTTGTCGGGCGCGTGCTCGGGGTCGTCGTCGGGGCAGGCGCCGAGGAAGAAGTAGGCGCCGGGGACGCGCTCCATCACGAAGCTCATGTCCTCCGAGCCCATCTCCGGGTGGGGGCGCTCGGTGTACCGGTCGGCACCGAACAGGTCGACGATCGCCTGCCGGCCGAGCTCGTACTCCGCGTCGTCGTTGACGGTCGCGGGATAGCCCTCGTCGAAGCCCACCTCGGCGGTCAGCCCGTGGGCGGCGGCGACCCCGTCCGCGACCCGGCGGATGGCCGCCATCGCGGTCTCCCGGGTCTCCGCGGAGAACGTGCGCAGGGTGGCGGACAGGTCGGCGTCGTCGGGAATGATGTTGTCGGCCGTGCCGCCCCTGACCATCCCGACCGTCAGCACCACGGTGTCCACGGGGTCGAAGGTGCGTGTCACCATCGTCTGCAGCGCGAGCACGATCTCGCAGAGCACCGGGACGGGGTCGAGGGCCCGGTGGGGCTGGGACCCGTGGCCACCGGCCCCCTTCACCTTGATCTTCACCCGGTCGACCGCGGACATCAGCGCGCGCGGTCGCGAGACCCACTGGCCGCGGCGGAACTCCGAGGAGGCCACGTGCAGGGCGTACGCCGCGTCGACGGGTCGTCCCGCGACGTCGAGCAGACCCTCCTCGATCATCGGGGCGGCACCGCCGGGCCCTTCCTCGCCGGGCTGGAACATCAGCACCACGTCACCCGCGAGCTCGTCGCGCATCTCGGTCAGCACCCGGGCGGCACCGACCAGCGCCGCCACGTGGAGGTCGTGGCCGCAGGCGTGCATCCTGCCTTCGTGGGTGGAGCGGTAGGGGACGTCGACCTCCTCGGTCACCGGCAGCGCATCCATGTCGCCGCGCAGCAGCACGACGGGTCTCGGCCCCTTGACGGGTGCACTCCCGCGGAGCACCGCCACGACGGAGGAGAGCCCGGTCCCCTGGTGCACCTCGAGGTCGAGCCCCTTCAGCGCCTCGAGCACCTTGGCCTGGGTGAGGGGCAGGTGCAGTCCGAGCTCCGGGGCCTGGTGCAGCTCGCGTCGGAGCGCGACCAGGTCGGGAGCGATGGCGTGGGCGAGTTCGAGTGTGCGCATGCGCCCATCCTGCCCCTCGGGCCGCACGTACGCTCACCCCGTGACCCCCACCCGTGACGCGCTGCGCAGCGCACTGACCGAGGCGCGACGTGCCGGCGACCGCGACCTCGCCGCGGCTCTTCGCACCACCCTCGCGGCCCTGGACAACGCCGAAGCCGTCCCGGGCGCTCCGGCCGAGACCTCGGCCGCGTCGGCGCATGTCGCCGGCGGCCGTGCGGGTCTGGGCGCGGCGGAGGCGTCGCGGCGGGTGCTCGCCCAGGACGAGGAGCGGGCCATCGTGCGCGCCGAGGTCGAGGACCTGCGAGCGGCCGCCGCGGAGTACTCCGCCGCGGGTCACGACGAGCGCGCGGCGTCCGCGGCGCGCACGGCCGGCGTGCTCGAAGGGCTGCCCTGAGAGCCGCCGTCCACGGCGGCGAGCAGCCCCTCCGCGATCCTCCGGGCCGCTGACGCGAGCTGCGGTCCTCCGAGCACGTGGAACGGCACCGGGATCGCGGCCAGCTGCACGGCGTACCAGTCGGGGTTGCTGGTGCTGCCGACCAGGCGGGTACGCCCGTCGCCAGCCGGCTCGAGTCGACCCAGCGAACGCGCCACCCAGCGCACCCGCTCCACGGGTGCCTCGATGAGCACCTCGGCGTCGTACTCCCAGCCGATGGCGAGGCTGTCCTCGAGCAGGGCGACGGGGTCGAGGTCGGCGGGTGGCCGGAAGGTCTGGCCCAGTGGCTCGACGGACCGCACGCGGTCGACCCGGTAGGCACGGCGGGCGCCGGCCCGGTGGGAGTGGCACAGCAGGTACCACCGGCCGTGGCGCACGACCACCGCCCAGGGGTCGACCTCGGTGGACCACTCGTTGCCCGCCTCGGAGCGGTAGGCGAGGCGCACGCGCCGCCGCTCCGAGCACGCCTCCACCAGGGCGGCCGTCGTCCCCGGGTCCGGTCGCGCCGCGGCACGGTCGGGGGCCGGTGCAGCGGTACGGCGTACCGCCTCCGCCTGCGCGGCCACCGGCTCGGGGAGCGCGCGGACGATCTTGCCGAGCGCACTGCCCACCGGGTCGTCGCGGTTGCCCGCGTCGTGGTGCCCGTCGAGCACGGCCATCACCAGGCCGAGCGCCTCGGTCGAGCTGAACGTCAGCGGCGGCAGCCGGAGACCGCGGCCGAGCCGGTAGCCGCCGTACGGTCCGCGGGCGGACGCCACCGGGATGCCCGCCTCCCGCAGGATGCCGACGTAGCGCCGGGCCGCCCGCTCGGAGACGCCGAGCTCGGCGGCCAGCCGCTCCGCCGTGATGCCGGGGTTGCCCTGCAGCACCTCCAGGGCCAGCAGCGCGCGTGCCGTCGGGCTGATCTCGGAGTGCATGACCCACCACCGATCCGGAAGGAGGACGTCCGGATCGACCCTAGGCCGGACCCGGCAGCCGCGTCCCCTCCCGGAACGTCGTTGCGCGCCGGAGACGCGGGATGTCACGGTCGACGACCCGATCCCGTGGAAGGGAGATCGACATCGAACCCGTCTGGTCATCTCGGCCCTTGCGCTCCTCGTGGCGATGGCGATCGCGTGGCGCGAGCTCGGACGCAGCGACCGCAAGGACTGATCACGCCGGATCGTCAGGGTCGAGCGACACGCTCTGCCCGCGGTCGACCGGGCGCAGCAGCCCGGCGAGACCGGCGTGGGTGAGCTTGCCCAGGTAAGCCCTCTGCCCGCGGTGCAGGAAGTTCGGGTCGGTGAGCAGGGTGGAGGAGCCGATGCGCAGCACCGTGGTCGCGGTGCCGATGAAGGTCAGGGTGTCGGGCACGACGGGGCTCCTCGGGACGGGTTCAGGTCCGGAGTACCGCGCTGGTGTCGGTCCCCGCAAGGACAGTGGGTCGCCGGCGTCAGGACGGCCAGACATGGGGCGGTCCCGGGCGCCTGTGGGTTCGACGGCCGGGACCTCAGGGGCGCCGGTGGTCGACGCACCTTGCCACCCCTTCGCTCTCCGGTAACCGTCGCAGCCGGGGTCATGCGGTGGGCCACTGCTCTGCATCGGCCGAGCGTGCGAGCGCCCCCGGCCGACGGGCGGACGGGGGCGCTTCTCAACTGCCGGCCCAGCCCGGGGGAGAGGCGTGGCTGGAGCCATTCGGAGACAGCGACGCTGGCGGAACGCCGGTGCTCCTGGGGGCCCGAGGTAACCGGTGCGTCGCGGATGATGCGTGCCCGCGATCACCGTCCCACTCCATGGGCAACGACTCCGACGTGGCGCGGCACCATCTGCTGTCACTACCGTGACGTTCATGGACGTCATGCGCACGAAGTCGATCGAGCAGTCCATCGCCGAGACCGACGAGCCCGAGCACCGGCTGAAGAAGGACCTCGGTGTCCTGGACCTGCTGATCTTCGGGGTCGGCGTGATCGTCGGGGCGGGCATCTTCGTGGTGACCGGGACCGTCGCCAAGACCAACGCCGGTCCGGCGATCACGATCTCGTTCGCCATCGCGGGGCTGGCCTGTGCACTGGCGGCACTGTGCTACGCGGAGTTCGCATCGATGCTCCCGGTGGCCGGCAGCGCCTACACGTTCAGCTATGCCTCCTTCGGCGAGCTGATCGCGTGGATCATCGGGTGGGACCTCGCACTGGAGTTCACCATCGGCGCCGCGGCGCTGAGCACGAGCTTCTCCGGCTACTTCCAGGAGGTCTTCGCCGGGACCTTCCTCGAGGTGCCCGAGTCGTTGGGTTCCGCGGCCGACGGCGTGGTCGACCTGCCCGCGGTGGTGATCTCTCTGCTGGTGATGGCCGTCCTGATCGGCGGCATCAAGCTGTCCAGCCGGATCAACCAGGTGATCGTCGCGATCAAGCTGTTGGTGATCGCGGCCGTCATCGTCTTCGGCGTGGGCTACATCGCCGCGGACAACTACACCCCGTTCGTCCCGCCGTCGGCGCCTGCACCCGAGGGCGGCGGCAGCTTCTTCGACGTCACCCTGATCAGCTGGATGCTCGGGATCGAGCCCGCCGTGTACGGCGTCGCGGGAGTGATCGCCGGCGCCTCGATCGTCTTCTTCGCGTTCATCGGGTTCGACATCGTCGCCACCACCGCCGAGGAGACCCGCGACCCGCAGCGCGACGTCCCGCGCGGCATCCTGGGCTCGCTCCTGATCGTCACGATCCTCTACATGGCGGTCAGCCTCGTGGTCACCGGCATGCGCAACTACACCGAGATCGAGGCGGGCGACCCCGCTCCGCTCGCCACCGCGTTCGACTCCGTGGGCCTGGAGTTCATGGGCCGTCTGATCGCCATCGGCGCGTGCATCGGACTGATCGTCGTGGTGATGATCCTGATGCTCGGCCAGACCCGCGTCGGGTTCGCGATGGCCCGCGACGGGCTGCTCCCCCGTGGGCTGGCGAAGGTGCACCCGAAGTTCGGTACGCCGTACGTCTTCACGCTGATCACCGGTGTGGCGGTCGCGATCATCGGCGGACTGGTCGACCTCGCCACCCTCGTCAACCTGGTGAGCATCGGCACGCTGTTCGCGTTCCTGCTCGTCAGCATGGGCGTGGTGATCCTGAGGCGCAGCCGACCGGAGCTGCCGCGTTCCTTCCGCACCCCGTGGGTCTACGCGGTCGCGACCGCGTCGGTGCTGCTGTGCCTCTACCTGATGCTCAACCTGACCGGCGGCACGTGGGTCCGCTTCATGGTGTGGATGGCAATCGGTCTCGTCGTTTACGCCATGTACGGCTACCGCAACTCGCGGCTGGGACAGCGCAAGGCCGAGGAGCACGCCTGAGCCACCCGGCGGCCGGCGGCGGTCTGGCATCATCGACGGAGTGACTCGGGGCAGTGGTGCAGCGAGCGTCCGTGACTCGTGGCGCGAGCTGATGGACACGCCGCTGCGACTGCGTGTCTACCTGTTCGTCGTGGCGGTCGCCGCAGTGACGTTGCCGCTGGTGCTGAGCCACACGGCTCCCACGGAGACGGACGCCTCCGCCTGGCTGACCGCGGCCGTGCTCGTGGCCGTCTCGGTCCTCAACGTGGAGATCAGCCGGGCCCTGTCGGGTGGGCTCTCGCGCACGCACCAGCCGCACAAGGCCCTCTCGGCGTGGGCCTTCGCCAGCGCGTTGCTCCTGGCGGCGCCGTGGCTCCTGGTGGTGGTGCCGCTGACCTACGCCCACGCCCGCTGGCGCGGGTTGCGACTGCCGCTGTGGAAGTGGTTCTGGTCCGCCTGCTACCTGGTGCTGGCCGGTCTCGCCGCGGTCATGGTCAGGCTGGCCCTCCCCGGGGACTCCGACACCTGGACGGACACCGACAGCGTGACCGGGCTCGTGGTGGTCGTGACCGCTGCCGCCGCGTTCCTCGCGGTCGAGAGCCTGCTCTTCACCGGCTCGGCCCTGCTGAACCGGGCCGATGACGAGGTGTGGCTGCGTCGTACGCTCACCAGCCCGTCGTTCTACGGCACCGAGGCGGGTGTGCTCCTCCTCGCCGGGCTGATGGCGGTCGTCTGGTCGACCAACCCGTGGTTCACGGCCTTCCTGATCCCGATGTACCTGCTCGCCCAACGCGCGGCGCTGCACGACCCGTTGAAGGAGCGCGCGGAGGCCGCCGCGGTGCTCGCCGAGAAGAACCGCGAGCTCGAGGACGCCAACCAGCTCAAGGTCGACCTGATCGGCATGCTCGGCCACGAGATCGGCAACCCGCTGACCTCGGTCGTCGGATACGCGCAGGTGGGCGTCGACGCGCTCCACGACCGCGACCTCGACCTCGCGGAGCAGGCACTGGAGGCGGTGGACCGGAACGCAGCGGCGCTGCGCAGCGTGCTGCACGACGTCCTCGCCCTGGTCAGCAGCGACCTCGGCGCGCTCACGGCGTACCCGGAGCCGTGCCGGGTGCGGCCCCACCTCGAGGCCGCCGTCGCGATGGGACCCTCCGACCATCAGCCCGGGATCGAGTGCTCACGTCAGGTGTCCGCCCTCGTGCAGCCGGGCCACCTCGACCAGATCCTCACCAACCTGCTGAGCAACGCCGAGAAGTACGGCGCCGGCGCGACCCACGTCTCTGCCTGCGCCACCGACGACGACCGCGTCGAGATCACCGTCGTCGACGCCGGGCCGGGCGTGCCGGAGTCGTTCCGGGACCACCTGTTCGAGCGGTTCAGCCGCGCCACCACCACCGCCCGGAAGATGCCGGGCACTGGCCTGGGTCTCTTCATCACCCGCGCGCTGGCACGGGCCAACGGAGGCGACGTGACCTTCCGCGAGCCCGAGGGCGACGGGTCGGCCTTCGTGCTGAGCCTGCGTGCGGCCGATGCCGGCGACTCGCCCGGCTCGGGGGCCGGGGTGACCGAGCCGAGGTCGGCGCTGAGCAACGGGTAGATGCGTCGGGCTGGCTCGCCACAGCGCCGGGAGGTCATAGGTCCACGTCGCAATGGCGACCGGAACGTAGGACCTCTTGCCGTCGCCCACTGACGTACGCCGTCCGGGAGCGATGGCCCGTCCACCGAGGCAGGGCTCCATCCGGTACACGGCCCCTACGCCGGGGATGTGTTGGGTGGCGTCTAGACGGCGTCCCTCGGAATCGGTGACCACTCGAACTAGTCGCCCCGGCTGTGTCGTGCTCTCAGGTCAGCGAGAGCCTCGTCGAGGTCTGGATGGCGGAACTCGAAGCCGGCTTCCAGCAACCGGGCGGGAACCGCGCGACGTCCGGTGAGCGCCAACGCAGGGTCGGTCCGCAGCACCAGCGCGCCCAGTCGGACGAGAGCCGTCGGCGTGGGAGGCGCGGCCGGACGGCGTACGCTCCTGCGCAGCGCAGCCATGAGTTCCGCGTTCCGCACCGGACGCGGCCCGGTGGCGTGGAGGATCCCGGCGAGGTCCGGCGTACCGGCGGCCAAGAGGTGGCGCACGATCGCGAGCCAGTCCTCGATGTGGATCCAGCTGATCCACTGAGTGCCCGGCCCGACGCGCCCACCCACTCCCCACCGCGCGAGCGACCGCAGCCTGTCGAGTGCTGGGGTGTCGTTGTCGAGCACGATGCCGGTACGCAGGATGGCCATGCGGTCGGCGTTCGCACCGCTCAAGGCGGCCTCCCACGCCTTCGCGACCCCGGCCATCTGTGGCGGACCGTCCGCCGGCGGTGCCGACTCGTCCAGGACCTGATCGCCGCCGTCCCCGTAGATCGCCAGTGTGCTCGCCTGCACCCACACGGAAACGGGCTCGGACAGCGTCGTACTCGCCTCGACCAGCGCACGGGTGGGCTCGACCCGCGACGTGGTCAACAGCTCGACGTTCGCCGCGGTGGGACGACGGTCGACCAGCTCGCCGGCGAGGTTGACGACCGCGCTCCCCGCCAGCTCATCGGCCCAGGGCCCCACCGTCCTGCCGTCCCACCCCACCTGCCGGAAGGGCGACGATCGGGGACGACGGGTCAGGACCACGACCTCGTGGCCCGCGGCCTCGAGGTCCTCGCTGAGACGACGCCCCAGTGCGCCGGAGCCCCCGGCCAGGACGACCTTCACTGTGCACCGTCGCGACGGTGCTGCTTGACGCGGAGCACCGCGAACAGCAGCCACAGGACACCGAACTCGAAGACCACCAACGACGTCACCGTCATCGCGACCTCTGACGAAGACGGCGCCAGCATCTCGTCTGCCCCCGACCGGGAGTCAAGGGCGAGCAGGAGAACCAGGGTCACGACCACGACGCCGGTGACGACGGCTGCGGCCTGCCACGCCTTCATACGCAGGAGCACTGTTGTCCGATCGGTGGTGGGTGGACGACTCGCGCAAGCCTACGGACTCGGCTCCCCACGACGTCTGGTGCGGGCGCGTCCCGGGTTTGGTAGACACGACGTCCACCCACTTGCGACCCCGCACGATCGGAGGAGGCTCAGCCATGTCGCTTCCACGCCCCTACCCCGCCGACACCTACCTGGGAGAGAACGGCGAGGCCACCGCTTGGATCCGCAGCACCGAGGAGCCGGCTGAGATCACCTACCGGAACGGCGGCACGTGCGAGTACATCGCCACCGGCGACCAGACCGCCGGACGGTTCGGGCTCTACCGGTGGACGTTCGGGGAGACCGAGTCCGGCCCGGACCCGCACTTCCACCGTTCCATCTCAGAGCAGTTCTACGTCCTGTCCGGCGAGGTCCGGCTGTACGACGGCCGGGCGTGGGCCACAGCTCGGGCGGGCGACTTCCTCTACGTCCCCGAAGGTGGAGTCCACGGCTTCCGGGGCGGCGGTCGGGCCTCGATGCTGCTGATGTTCGCTCCGGGCGGCCCTCGTGAGGACTACTTCGAGACCCTGGCCAGGGGTGAGCAGATGAGCGAGGAGCAACGGGCGAGCTTCATGCAGATGCACGACACCTATTGGGTCTGACGGCGACGACTCAGCTCGTCGCGTGAGCCTGCTCCTCGAGCCAGGTGCTGGTCGAGCGAGGAGTGATGCCTCGTTCGCGGAGCGGGGAGTCGTCCCACGCGGCCTCGACGACGTCGAACATCAACCCCAGCCCGAAGACCGAGGCCATCGCGGGGCTCGGGCGGGCGAGGAGCCGCATTCCCAGTCGCGTGAGCGCTCGGGGCATGCGCTGGACCTTGAACTGTCGGCCCGTGACTCTCTCTGCGATCGCGACGGCTTCATTGCGGCTGATGGCTTCCGGCCCACCGATGGTGACGGTGTCCGGCGGATCGGTTTCCAGGGTCACCGCCGCAACCAGCGCGGCGACGTCCTCGGTGGCGACCCATCGCCGCTTGGTGTCTCCATGGCCGAACACGGATGCCTTGCCGGCCCGGACGTCGAACCGCCCCATGGGTGCCAGGTGAATGTCCTGGAACGCGTCCGGTCGTACGACGACCCTGCGCATCGGTGACCGGGCGAGCTGGCTCTCGATGGCTGCCTTCGCACGCTCCAGGGGCATGCCCAGGGACGCGTCCACCCCGGCGTACGACACGTAGACGAACCTCTCCACCCCGGCGGCCTGGGCAGCCTCGACCAGCGCTGACATCCCGATCTGGTCCACCTCGCGGATGCCGGGCCTCTTGGCACCATTGAGCACTCGGCCGACGGCCGTGGCCGATGCGACCACGCTCGTCGCTCCCTCACACGCTGCGGGGAGGCTCACGTGGTCGGTGAGATCGCCGCGCACGACCTCGACACCCAATGTGCGCATCCACTCAGCATCAGTGCCTGCACGAACCAGGCACCGGATCTCACGTCCGGCGTCATGGAGGCGCCGGACGACGCGGCTCCCCAAGTCTCCCGAGCCACCGACAACGAGGATCACGGCGAGCCTCCCGTCAGGCTGGGTGTCGTGGAAACCTCACCCTCAGCATGAGGACCTGCCGCCCCCGAGGGCAATGTTCCTCGGTCAGCTGGAGTAGTCAGCCTCGAGCACGAGCCCGTTCGAGCCGGCCTTGTTCGGGGCACCACGGGGGCACCGAGGGCACTCGACGTCGAGAACGAGAAGACCACAGCGAGGAGCTGGGCCTTTGACCTGGGGTTCGGTGTGGAGCCGCCTGTCGGAATCGAACCGACGACCTATTCATTACGAGTGAATCGCTCTACCGACTGAGCTAAGGCGGCGCAGCGCCCGGCCTGGCGGCCGGGCACGCCGGACGAGTATAGGGCTGTGGCGGCGCGGCGCAGAATCCGGTGCGGCACGTCTCCTTGGCGCCGGGGGCAGGCTGGTCGCATGCGGCGATGGGCGGCGGGGCTGGCAGCCACGGTGCTGCTGACCGCGTGCGCGGGCGAGTCTGACGACGGCCAGGGGAAGCCCTCGCCGAGCCCGTCGCGGGCGAGTACGCCGAGCGCCTCGGTTACGCCTACGCCAACGCCTGCCCAGTCGGCCACACCGACGCCCACACCCACCCCGGCCGCCGCACCTCGGGTGCGCCCCGACGACGTTGACGTCACCACGGCGATGGCGATCGTGCGGCAGCTGGCCGGGCGCATCGGGCCACGGCCGGGTACCTCGCCGGCGTACCGCCGCGCGGCCGCGGTCGTCGAGGGGGCGCTCGAGCGGAAGGGCTGGACGGTGCGCCGGCAGCGGTTCGGCACGCCGGGTGGTGTGTCGTGGGGCGTACCGGTCAGCGCTGGGCCGTCGGTCAACCTGGTCGCGTCACAGGGGTCTGTCGAGCGGGGGCGGCCCTGGTTGCTCGTAGGTGCGCACCTCGACACCGTGCCGCAGGCGCCGGGCGCGGAGGACAACGCCTCGGGAGTCGGCGTACTCGTTGCATTGGCCGAGGCGCTCGACGATCGGCGCTCGCGGCTGCCCGTCCTGCTCGTCG
>DASSLA010000132.1:0-41590 GCA_035689885.1 Marmoricola sp.
CGGAACCCGATGGCCCGCCCGAACTTGCGGTCCGAACGCACCTCCTCGCGGAGCTTGCGCAGCCGCTCGTCGGTGGTCTCGACGTCGAGCTGGGAGGCCCACTGGAACGGCGTGTGCGGCTTGGGCACGAAGCCACCGATGGAGACCGTGCAGCGGATGTCGTTGTGGCCGGCGACCTCGCGCCCCTTGGCGATGACCTTCTTGGCCAGCGAGGCGATCTCGAGCACGTCCTCGTCGGTCTCCGTGGGAAGCCCGCACATGAAGTAGAGCTTCACCTGCCGCCAGCCGTGTGAGTACGCCGCGGCGACGGTGCGGATCAGGTCCTCCTCGGTGACCATCTTGTTGATCACCTTGCGCATCCGCTCCGAGCCACCCTCGGGCGCAAAGGTCAGCCCCGAGCGTCGGCCGTTGCGCGAGAACTCGTTGGCGAGCGTGATGTTGAAGGCGTCGACGCGCGTGCTGGGCAGCGAGAGCGAGACGTTCGAGCCCTCGTAGCGGTCGGCGAGGCCCTTGGCGACCTCGCCGATCTCGGAGTGGTCGGCGCTGGACAGGGAGAGCAGCCCGACCTCCTCGAAGCCGGACTTGCGGATGCCGTTCTCCACCATGTCGCCGATCGTGGAGATGGAACGCTCGCGGACCGGGCGGGTGATCATCCCGGCCTGGCAGAACCGGCAGCCGCGGGTGCAGCCGCGGAAGATCTCCACGCTGTAGCGCTCGTGCACGGTCTCGGCCAGCGGCACCAGCGGGTTGCGCGGGTAGGGCCAGGCATCGAGGTCCATCAAGGTGTGCTTGCGCACCCGGGCAGGTACGCCGGACCGGTTGGGCGTGGTGCCGACCAGTGCGCCGGACTCGTCGTAGGTGGCGTCGTAGAACATGGGCACGTAGACCCCGCCGCTGGCCGCCAGCCGCAGGAGCACGCCGTCCCGACCGCCGGGCCGGCCCTCGGCCTTCCACTCCCGGATGACCTCGGTGATCGCGAGCACGACCTCCTCGCCGTCGCCGAGCACGGCCGCGTCGACGAAGTCCGCGATCGGCTCGGGGTTGAACGCCGCGTGGCCCCCCGTGATCACCAGGGGGTCCTCGTCGGTGCGCTCGGTCGCGTGGAGCGGGATGCCGGCCAGGTCGAGGGCGGTGAGCAGGTTGGTGTAGCCGAGCTCGGTGGAGAAGGAGACGCCGAGCACGTCGAAGCAGCGCACCGGACGGTGGCTGTCGACGGTGAACTGCGGGATGCCCTCCTCGCGCATGACCTTCTCCATGTCGGGCCACACCGAGTAGGTGCGCTCGGCGAGGACGCGCTCACCCTCGTTGAGGATCTCGTAGAGGATCTGCACGCCCTGGTTGGGCAGCCCCACCTCGTAGGCGTCCGGGTACATCAGGGCCCAGCGGACGTCGGTCTCCTCCCAGGGCTTGGAGACGGAGTTGAGTTCGCCACCGACGTACTGGATCGGCTTCTGCACGCGGGGCAGGTGCGGCTCGAGGCGGTGGAAGACCGACTCGACGGTCGCCGTGGGCATGCAGCAAACCCTCCTTCTGCGGGGAGCGTGGTGTGGGGGGAAGCACCAGAGTACGCGCGGACCGCCGACGCCACCAACGCCGCGATTCGGGACGAACAGTATCCTTCGGGCATGAACGGGGGTCCCGACGAGCGCACGGTCGCGGAGCGATAGTGGACACGTCACCCGGTTCCGGCAAATCGCCCCAAACCGGACACGAAGAGACGTCCGGTTCCGTATTGTTCGTCCCCAGGAGGGGACAGGTGCGACGGCTGACCGAGGGTCCGGACCAGGCGCCCGGCCAGACCGGCGGCGGCGGTGCGCCGAGTGGCGTACCCACTCCGGGGTCCGGTGTCATTCCCGGACGCGTGGTGCTCCCCTACTTCGTCTTCGCGATGAGCTGCTACCTCGTCGCGCCGTACCTCGGCCTGAGCAGCCGCGAGGTGGACCCGCGCATTGCGGAGGTGTGGCCGACCGGCGGGGTCGGGTTCGTGCTCCTCACGGTGGTCTGGCACGCGGGTCGGCGCATCCTCACGGGAACGCTCGCAGCGATGGTGCTGGTGTTCGCCGCGACCGCGCTGCTCCTCGGGAACTCGGCACCGGTCTCGGTGTGGTGGGCGCTGACCGGCGTGCTCCAGTCGGTGCTGATGGTGTGGTGGTACCGCCGCGCGCTGGGTGACGCCGGATGGGTCCCCCGGCACCCCCGCGACCTGGCCTCCCTGCTGCACGCCGCGGTGGGGTCCTCGGTGGTGCTGGGCGTGCTGGGCGGCTTCCCCGCGCTGGGGCCCGACGAGGTGTTCTCCCGACTGCTGCTGTGGTGGGTGCTGCGCAACGCCGTCTTCTGCTTCATCGGGGCTGCCACCTTCCTGGTGATCTTCTATGCGCGCCGGGCCGACGACCCGCTCCCGCCGAGCCCGGTGTGGAACCGGGTGGGACTGCTCGTCGCCAGCGCGCTGTGCGTCTACGGCACCTACTACGACCCCTCGCTCCCCCTGTCGTGGCTGCTCATCGTGCCGAGCGTGTGGGGCGGACTGACGCTGACACTCCGCGGTACGGCGTACCTGGCGCTGACCGTGTCGTTGATGGCGATGCTGATGACCTACCTGCCGCACAACCAGTTCGGCTACACCAGATGGCTGCCGGCAGCCTCGATCGTCGACCTGCTGGTGATCGCCAGCACGGTCTTCATGCTGCTGCTGACGCTCTTCCGGGTGCAGCGTGCGCGGCTGGTCGCCGAGCTGGCCGAGCAGAGCGCGCACTCCGAGGACCAGCGACAGATGCTCGAGGCGGTCTTCGAGACGATGACCGACGGAGTCATGATCTTCACCCTCGGCAACGTCCCGAAGTACAACGGCGCCGCGCGCCGGCTGCTGGGCCGGAGCATCCCGCTGGCCAGGCCAGAGTCCTGGGTGGACTACTTCGACGTCTCGGCCGCCGACGGCACTCCCATCCACGACCGGGACGTTCGCCGGCTGCTGGCCGAGGCCGAGCGCACCGGCGTCAGCCCGACGCTCGAGCTGGTGGTGCGTCCGCCGGACGGCAAGCCGCGGTACCTCGACCTGACGGTGCACCCGTTCACGGCGAGCTCGGACCGCTCGGCGATGATGCTGCTGCACGACGTCACCACCAGGCGGGCCCGGCTCCGGGAGCTGACCAACTTCGCCGGCACGGTGGCACACGACCTGCGCGGTCCCCTCACCGTGCTCGACGGCTGGCTCGAGCTCGCCGAGGACTCGAACGAGGACGGCGACCCCCAGCAGGTCGACGAGGCCCTCTCCCGGGCACGGGACGGCAGTCGGCGGATGCGCCAGGTGATCGACGACTGGCTGAGCTACACCGTGGTCCAGAACGGGCAGCTGCACCCCGAGCGGGTCGAGCTCGAGCCGCTCGTCTCCGAGATCATCACCACCCACCGCTCCGGGTGGGACGACGCCGACGAGGCGGAGTTCGCGCTCGCCCTCGAGCACGCCGTCGCCGCCGACCCGGCGCTGCTGCGTCAGGTGCTCGACAACCTGGTCGGCAACGCGATCAAGTACACCCCGCCCGGGACCACCCCGTCGGTGCGGATCACCTCGACCGTCGACGACGAGCCCGGCTGGATCCGGCTCGAGGTCACCGACAACGGGATGGGCATCCCCGAGGGCGAGGAGGAGCGCATCTTCGAGGAGTTCCACCGCGGGCCACGTGCGGGACGGTCGGCCGGCACCGGCCTGGGGCTCTCGCTGAGCCGGCGGATCGTCGCCCGCCACGGCGGTCAGCTGACGGCGCGCGCCAACGACGAGGGTGGGTCGACCTTCACGTTCATCTTGCCCGCGGCCTGACGGCCCTGCTCGCGGTGCTCCCCCGCATCGCGATGTTCTGCAGCAGCCCCACGGCCATCATGGTGGCGAACATCGAGGTCCCGCCATAGGAGACCAGGGGCAGGGGTACGCCGGTCACCGGCATGATCCCGAGGCACATGCCGATGTTCTGGAAGGTCTGGAAGGCGAACCAGCACGCTATGCCGGCGGCCGCGACCCGGCCGAACATGTCATCGGCGTTGCGGGAGATGTACAGCGCCCGCCACAGCAGCACGGCGAAGAGCGCGATCATCACGCCCGCACCGACCAGCCCGAGCTCCTCGCCGGCGACGGTGAAGACGAAGTCGGTGTGCTGCTCGGGCACGAAGCGCGAGCGCGTCTGGGACCCGTCGAAGAGTCCCTGGCCGAACAGCCCGCCGTTGCCGATCGCGATGCGGGCCTGCGTGGTGTTGTAGCCGGCGCCGCGCGGGTCGAGGTCGGGGTTGGTGAACGCCATGAACCGGTTGACCTGGTACTGCTTCAGCATCCCGGCGGTGACCGCGATCGTCGCCACGGCGACCCCCGCGGTGAACAGGCCCACGAGCCAGCGGCGCGGGACACCGGCCACCGCGAGCACCCCGAAGACGGTCGCCGCGAGCACCAGCATGGTGCCGAGGTCCGGCTGGAGCACGATCAGCACCGCGGGCACCGCCGCCAGGCCGAGCATCAGCGCCACGTCGACCGCGCCGGGGCGACGGAACCGGGCGTTCTCGTTGCGCTCGGCCACGATCATGGCCATTCCGATCACCACGGCCAGCTTGGCGAACTCCGCGGGCTGGATCGACAGGCCGCCGAGCATCAGCCACGAGCGTGAGCCGTTGACCGTGCTGCCCATGACGAGCACCAGCACCAGGCCGATCACCGACCCGGCGTACACCAGCGGGGTGACGATGCGCACCCACCGGTGATCGGTGGCCATCACCGCGGCGGCGAGAGCCAGCCCGATGACGATGTTGACCAGGTGCTTGTGCAGGTACGCCGTCGGGTGGCCCTGGGTGAGCACGTCGTTGCTGGCCGTGGCCGACCACACCAGGAGGGTGCCGATCGCCAGGATCGCCCCGGTGGTGCCGAACAGCAGCCAGTCGAGACGGGGCACCGACACCCGGCTGCGCGTCACCGTGAGCCGGCCGAGCGGGAGGACGGTCATCGGTCCCTCCTCGTCTGGGGCGGCAGGATCGAGCCGTCCCGGGTGAACGTGGGCAACGACCTCGGCAGCGTGGTGCCGGGGATCGCGGCCTTCGTCGGCCGCACCTGGTCCCCCTTGATGCCGTAGAGGTGCTCCCAGATCTTGCGGATGGCCGGCCCCGAGGTGCCGGAGCCGGTGCCGCCCTGGCTGACCATCATCACCACGACGTAGTCCTTGGAGTACGACGCGACCCACGAGGTGCTCTGCTTGCCGTAGACCTCGGCCGAGCCGGTCTTGGACCGGATGGTGACGTCGTCGAGGGGGAAGTCGACCAGGCGCCACGACATCGTGCCGGTCCGCGAGACTCCCTTGAGCGCCTCGTCGATGTACTTCAGGAAGTCCTTCTTCACCGGCACCCGGGCGGACACCCGGGGCTTGAAGGTCTTCACCAGCTTGCCGTCCGGATCGACGATCGCCTTGGCCACCTGGGGCTCGAACAGCTTGCCGCCGTTGCTGATCGCGGCGTACGCGCGGGCGAGCTGCAGCGGGGTGACGACGGTGTCCCCCTGCCCGATCGCGAAGTTGACCGCGTCACCGGCGCGGTAGGCGAAGCCCTCGACGCAGAACTCCCGGGCGAAGCGGTGCAGGAAGTCGTTGCCGGGCTTCTTGCCGACCTTGCAGTAGTAGTCCTTCATCGACTTCCAGTAGGCGCGCTTCCACTTCCGGTCCGCGATCCGCCCGCTCGCCTCCGCAGGCAGGTCTACCCCGGTCTGCTTGCCGAAGCCGAACTCCTTGGCCATCTTCACCAGCGGGTCCTTGGCGTTGACGTCGCCGACGTCGCGACCGTGCTTCTGCCAGTAGTGGTAGCCGATCCGGTAGAAGAACGTGTTGCAGGAGACCTCGAGCGCCTTGGCGAACCCGATCGACCCGTAGGCGCCCGACTCGTAGTTCTTGAAGGTGCGGTTGCCGACCTGGAAGCCCGAGGAGCAGGCCAGCACGGTGTCCCTCGAGAAGCCGTTCTCCAGGGCGGCCGCGGTCATCATCGGCTTCCACGTCGAGCCCGGTGCGAACTGGCCCTGGGTCGCCCGGGAGAGCAGGGGCGTGCCGGCCCTTCCGGAGTAGAGCCGGTCGAGCTGCTTCTTGGTGATGCCGCCCGACCAGACCTCGGGGTCGTACGTCGGCTGGCTGGCCATCGCCACCACCCGGCCGGTCTTCGCGTCGAGGACGACCGCGGCGCCGCTGTCCGCGACGTACTTGCGGCCGGTGACCGTGTCCGTGGTCGCCCGTGCCGTCTGGATCGTCTGGTGCAGCTGCTTCTCCACGAAACCCTGCACCTTGGCGTCGATCGAGGTCACCAGGGTGTGGCCCGGCGTGGACTCGATCTCGCCGGAGTCGCCGAGGACGCGGCCCATCGAGTCGACGGCCACCTTCTTGTAGCCGGGGATGCCGCGCAGCCACCGGTCGTAGGTCTTCTCCACGCCCGCACGGCCCACCACCGACGCACCGTTGACCGAGTCGTCGCCCTCGTCCTCGGCCGCGTCGAGCTCACCCTCGGTGATCGGGCTGAGGTAGCCCAGCAGGTGCGCAGCGTTGACGTCGTACGGCTCGGGGTAGGCGCGCACGCTCTCCTGCTGCGCGAGCACGGAGGGGTAGTCCTCGGCCTGCTCGAGCACCTTGACGGCGATCTTCTGCTTGACGTCGCGGGCCACCGGCACCGGCTGGTAGGGCGAGCCGTTCCAGCACGTGCCCTTGATCGAGCCGGGCTCCCCGCACAGCAGGGTGCGGGCGACGATCTCGTCGTACTTCACGTCGACGACGCGGGAGAGCCTGCGCAGCGTGCGCTCGCGCTTCTCGGCGTCGAGCTTGCCGAGCAGGGTGCGGTCGATGCTGACCACCCAGCTGCTGCGATTGGCCACGAGGGGTCGGCCCTGGTCGTCGACGATCAGGCCGCGTGCGGGCTGGACGACGACGTCGCGCACGGACTGCTCGGCGGCCTGGGCGCGGTAGCTGTCGCCGGTGAGCACCTGGATGTACCACAGGCGTCCGAACAGGGTGACGAACAGCGCGAGGACCATCGCCTGCACCACGAACAGGCGCAGGCGGCTCTTCTCCGAGGCCGACGGACGGATCAGGACAGCTGCCATGTCGCGCGTCTAGTAGGCCAGCTCGGCGGAACGGGTGCGGTCGAACAGCGCGATCAGCGGCGGCAGCACGAACGGTGCGACGACCAGGTCCCACAGCAGCGCGATCCCGATCACCTGCACCATCTCGCCGGGCGGCAGGGCGTGGTCACCGAGGACCACCCCGCTCAGCGCGAACAGCGAGGTACCGACGAAGGAGCACACCGCCACCGTGGTCAGGCCCACGAGCGGCGAGCGTCGCGCGTCCGCGCGCACCCGGCCGGCGAGCACCGCGACGAGCACGAGGGCGAGCGCCCAGCGCCCGGCGACGTGGTCGGCCGGCGGGGCCAGGTCGATCAGCAGGCCGGCCGTGAAGCCGACGACGGCGCCCAGCTGGGGGCCGCGCGCGATGGACGCGGCGACCACCACGATCAGCGCCAGGTTGGGCACCACGCCGTTGACCGCGACGAGGTTGAACACCGCGACCTGCAGGATCACGGCGAGCAGGATCACGGCGCCGACGAGGCCGGTGCGGGACAGGATCATCGGTCGCCCCCTGCGCCGTTGATGACGACTCGGTCGCCGTCGGTGTTGCGAGGTACGACGACGCCGACCACGTCGAGCGAGGTGAAGTCGACGAACGGGTCGATCACCGCCTGCTTGGCCAGCTCGCGCGGGGTGGAGTAGACGGACTCGACCTTGCCGATCGGGATGCCGGCGACGTAGGGCTTGCCGTTCTCGCTCCCCCAGGTCACCACCACGTCACCCCGGGCCGGGACCACGGTGTTGTCCATCAGGTCGAGGTCGAGGCGGCCACGGTCGGAGGTCACCCCCCGACCGCGCAGGAAGCCGATCTCGTTGTTGGTGCCGAGCCGGCCTCCGACGACGGAGTCGGTGTCGACCACCAGCAGGACGGTGGCCGTCGACCGGGTTGCGCTGATGACCCGACCCACCAGCCCGTCGTTGTTGAGGACCGTCATGTCCTTGCGGATGCCCGAGGAGGTGCCGGCGTCGATGGTGACGGAGCGCGAGAAGGACTGCATCGGACCCATGCCGACCACGCGAGCCGCGACCATCGCGTAGCCGGTGCGGTTGGCCGTGCGGGTCAGCCCGTCGAGCTCCTCGAGCCGGTTGCGGTCGAGCGGGGTCTGCTCCACCTGGGACCGCAGCTGGGAGTTCTGGGCGGAGAGCCGCGCGACGTCGGCACGCAGCTCGTCGTTGGCGTCGAGGTAGGTGATCGTCTCCTTCATCGGGCGGACGATCCCCGACGCGGTGGCCTCGACCGGACCGACGAGGCCGCCGACGACGGCGCGCGCCGGGTCGATCGGCGAGGACTCGTCCGCGGCCGCGTCGATGGTGATCACCCCGAGCGAGGCGGCCACGAGCAGGCCGACGACGAGCCTGGAGCCGTCGCCGCGGGCGCGACCGAACCCACCGGTGCGGCCGTCCTCACCCGCCAGGGGGCGACCCAGGGACGCGCCCTTGACGTCGCGGAAGCGCTTGCGTGCCATCGACTACCGCCTGTGCTCCGAGACGAGAACCTGCTGGAGGGCCTCGAACTCCTCGACGCACTTGCCGGCGCCGTAGGCCACCGAGGTGAGCGGGTCGGCGGCCACGTGCACCGGCATCCCGGTCTCGTGGCGGATGCGCTCGTCGAGGCCGAGCAGCAGCGCACCGCCGCCGGTGAGCACGATGCCGCGGTCCATGATGTCGCCGGCCAGCTCGGGCGGGGTCTGGTCGAGCGTCGTGCGGACCGCGTCGACGATCGAGTGCAGCTGCTCCTCGAGGGCGCGCCGGATCTCCGGGCTGGACACGGTCACCGTCCGCGGCAGGCCGGAGACCATGTCGCGGCCACGGACCTCGGCCTGGCGCTCCTGCGGCAGCGGGAAGGCCGACCCGAGGGTCATCTTGATCTCCTCGGCGGTGCGCTCCCCCAGCATCAGGGAGTGCTCCTTCTTCATCCACGCGACGATGGCCTGGTCGATCTGGTCGCCGGCGGTGCGGATCGACAGCGTGGTCACCAGGCCGCCCAGCGAGATCACCGCGACCTCGGTGGTGCCGCCGCCGATGTCGACGACCATGTTGCCGGTCGCCTCGTGCACCGGTAGGCCGGCACCGATCGCGGCGGCCATCGGCTCCTCGATCACGTAGACCCGTCGGCCACCGGCCTGGTAGCCGGCCTCCTTGACCGCCCGCTGCTCCACGGCGGTGACGCCGCTCGGCACGCAGATGATCATCCGCGGCTTGGTGAAGTAGCGGCGCCGGTGCACCTGCTGGATGAAGTGGCGCAGCATCTGCTCGGTCGCGTCGAGGTCGGCGATCACGCCGTCCTTGAGCGGGCGGATGGCGGTGATGCCGTCCGGCGTACGCCCGATCATCCGCTTGGCCTCGTGGCCGACGGCCAGGATCTCGTGGGTCTGCTCGTTCATCGCGACGACGGACGGCTCGTCGACGAGGACACCCTTGCCCCGGACGTAGACGAGCGTGTTCGCCGTACCGAGATCCACCGCCATGTCGCGGCCGATGAGACTGTTGGCCATCCGTTCCGCCTCGCAGTGCAGTGAAATGGGGAAGAGGCACCGCGATGGACGCTGCACCCACTCGAAGGGTAAGGAGTGGCTGCTGTTACGGGAGTGACGACACGCTGAGGACGCCGAGCGGGCAGTTCTGGTTGCTCACACCCCGCCGAGCGGGCAGTTCTGGTTGCTCAGAGGTCGGGGAACCAGAGCGCGATCTCGCGGGCGGCGGACTCGGGGCTGTCCGATCCGTGCACGAGGTTCTCGCGGTTCGACAGCGACAGGTCCCCGCGGATGGTGCCGGGGGCGGCCTTGCGCCCGTCGGTGGCGCCGTTGATGGCGCGGACCACGTCGACCGCCTGGTCTCCCTCGAGCACCGCCGCGATCAGCGGCCCGCTGGTGACGAAGGTGCGCAGCGGCGGGTAGAAGTCACGCTCGACGTGCTCGACGTAGTGCTGGTCGGCGACGCCCTCGTCGATGTGGCGCTGGTCGAGCGCGACGATCTTCAGGCCCTTGGCCTCGAACCGGGACAGGATGTTGCCCACGAGTCCCCGCCGGACGGCGTCGGGCTTGAGCAGGAGCAGCGTGCGCTGGACGGCGTCGTTCGACATGGCGCTCACCCTAGTGGGGCGCTTCCGGGCGGGCACCAGCCGCCTCCCAGCGTGCGCGGTCGGCCTCGATCCGGCGACCGAGGAGGTACGCCGTGGCCCACAGTGCGAGGAACACGGCCCCGAGGAAGAACATCGCCGGGACCAGGAGACCGACCGCGATCGCGGCCACCTGCAGAGCCCACCCCACCCAGTAGGCCCACGGGAACCGGAGCAGGCCGGCGGTGAGCAGGCAGGCCACCGTCAGGCCGAGGCCGATCCACAGGCTCGCGGCGGTGTCGACCCCGGCGACCGAGATCAGCACCGGGGTGCTGAGGCCGAACGCGACGGCCTCCAGGGACAGGATCGCCGCACAGAGCCGCCGCTGCATCAGCGCTGCTCCCAGCGCGAGCGCAGCATGGCCCGGGCCTCGCCCACGGTCACGACGGACCCGGTCACCAGCACTCCACCGGAACCGAGCGCCTCGCCGAGCGCTCCCCCGGCCTCGGCGAGCGCGGCCGCCTGGTCGATGGCGTCGGCGAGCGACGGGGCCTCGCTGACCCGGTCCTGGCCGAAGATCCCACGGGCGACCTCCGCGAGCTCGGCGGTCGGCATCGCCCGGTCCGTGGAGTTCTGCGTGCAGACGACGTGGGCCAGCACCGGCTCGAACTCGGCGAGCAGGGCCTCGTAGTCCTTGTCGGCCATCACCCCGATGACCCCGAGCAGCGGGGAGAAGGTGAACGAGTCCTCGAGGGCGGCGACGGTCGCGGCGGCACCGTGCGGGTTGTGCGCAGCGTCCAGCACGATCGTGGGCGAGCGACGGATGATCTCAAGCCGCCCCGGCGAGGTCACCGAGGCGAACGCCTCACGCACCGTGTCGGCGTCCAGCGGGTCGTCCCCGCCCACGAACGCCTCCACCGCGGCGAGCGCCAGGGCGGCGTTCTGTGCCTGGTGGGCGCCGTACAGGGGCAGGAACACCTCGCCGTAGCGCGCCCGCAGCCCGCTGATCTCCAGCATCTGGCCGCCGAGGGCAGGCGTGCGGTGCTCGACCCCGAAGTCGACGCCCTCGCGCGCCAGGTTGGCGCCGACCTCGACGCAGCGCTCCACCACGAGCTGCTCCACCTCGGGCGACTGCACCGCGGTGACGACGGTCGAACCGGGCTTGATCACGCCGACCTTCTCCAGGGCGATCGCGGCCGGCGACTCCCCGAGGTACTTGGCGTGGTCGACGGCCACCGGGGTGAGCACGGCGACCTCGGCGTCCATGATGTTGGTGGCGTCCCAGGCGCCGCCCATGCCGACCTCGACCACGGCCACGTCCACCGGGGCGTCCGCGAAGGCGGCGTACGCCATCCCGACGACGGTCTCGAAGAACGACAGCGGGTGGTCCTGCTCGGCGTCGACGAGATGGGTGTACGGCGCGACGTCGTTGAACGCCGCGACGAACGCCTCCTCGCTGATCGGCTCGCCGTCCAGGCTGATCCGCTCGGTCATCGACTCCAGGTGCGGGCTGGTGAACCGGCCCGCTCGCAGCCCGATCGCCCCGAGGAGGGTCTCGACCATCCGCGCCGTCGAGGTCTTGCCGTTGGTGCCGGTCAGGTGGATGACCGGGTAGGCGCGCTGCGGGTCACCCAGGAGCTCGGCGAACGCCTCGATCCGGTCCAGCGACGGCTCGAGCCTGGTCTCGGGCCACCGGCTGAGCAGCGCGTCCTCCACCTCGGCGTAGGTCTCGGCGGGGCGGGCTCGGGGGGCGCGGGAGTCGTCCATCGCGGGCGAGTCTAGGCGCGCCCCCACAGCCCACCCTCAGCCCATCGCCGCGGCCAGTGCCGCCGCACCTCCCACGACCGGCAGGTCGAGCGTCGTCGAGGACGTGTCCACGGCCATGGTGTTGCCGGCCGGCGGCAGGATCGTGAAGTCCTCCTCCGACTGCATCACGACGAACCCGATGCGGTGTCCCGGCGCGAACAGGTAGTCGTTGGCCTGCATGGTCACGTCGAGCCGGTACGGCGTCCCGGGGTGCACGACCTCGGTGCGGTCGTAGGCCTTCCGGTTCTGCGGGTCGCGCCAGCCCTCGGTGATCACCCGGGTCACCGAGCCGTCCGGGGCGAGGTCGACCAGGCCCACGGTGAGGTTGGCCGCCGGCTGCCCCAGCTTCGCCTTGACGGTCGCCGTCGGCACGCCGCTGACGTGGACCGACTTCGTGAGCGCAGGAGTCGTGAACACGAGTCCGTGCTTCCCGTCCGGGGCGCCGGCGAGCTCGGCCATCGTCTGGTCGGGCACGTCGCTGAACTCCGTCCAGCTCGGCGGGCCGGTGCGCTGCCGCGCGAGCGTGAGCTCACCGCCGTCGCCCTCGACCGGGGTCAGGGACAGCTCGGTGGAGGTCGACCCCGGCACCGGCCACTCGGCGTACTCGGTGAGCGTGCGGTCCTCGCGCTGGATCAGCGCCCGGGGCTCGGACTCCACGCCGTTGTCCACGCCGAAGAGATAGCGGGTGAACCAGCGGTTGGTCACGGCGTCCGGCGGCGGGCCGCCGTGACCGCCCTGGTGCCAGTAGATCTTGTGCGGGACGCCGTTCGCCTTCAGCGCGTCGTACCACTGCGCCGCGTGCTTGGTCTTCACGTTCCAGTCCTGCAGCCCGTGCGCCACCAGCGTCGCGGCGCGCACCTTGTCGGCGTCCGGCATGTAGTCCCGTGCCTGCCAGAACGCGGTGTAGTCACCGGTGACCCGGTCCTGGTCGCGGCGCAGCGCGTCGATCGACGAGCGGCAGATCTCGCGGTCCGCGCGGGTGTAGACGTACTCCGCGAGCACGTCGGCGTCCTCACCCTGGAAGCCGCCGGGGGCCTTCACCATGCCCTCGCTGCGGTAGTAGTCGTACCAGCTGGAGATCGCCGAGATCGGAACGATCGCCTCGAGCCCCTCGACGCCCGTGCTCGCGACCGCATTGGGGAGGGTGCCGTTGTAGGAGGTGCCCATCATCCCGACCTTCCCGGTCGTCCAGTCGGCCGCGACCTCGTTGCCGTCGGCGTCCACCGCCGTGGCCCGCCCGTTGAGCCAGTCGACGACCGCCTTGGCGCCGGCGGTCTCGGCGGGGTCACCGGTGGTAGGGCACCCGTCCGACTTCCCGGACCCGATCGACTCCGCGTGCACGACCGCGAAGCCACGCGGGACCCAGGTCGAGAGGTAACGGGACGACACCACGCCCGGGCCGACGTCGCGGCGCGCTTGCTCCTGCCGGCCCCAGGCCTTCGCACCCGGCCACCCCTGCCCGGGTCGGGTCGGTGCGTAGAGCTCGTGGTGCACGTCGTGGTTGAACACCTCGTTGCCGCCCGCGTAGTAGGGGCTGGCCTCGTAGATCACCGGCACGTCGAGACCCTGCTCGGTCTCGGCGGGACGCGTGACGTCGAAGTGGATCCGGTCGCGCTGACCGTCGCCGTCGGAGTCGACCGACGAGGTCACCCAGAGCTCCTCGACCACCCAGTCGGCCGGGTTGGTGGAGAAGACGGCCTGCGCCTTGCCGTCCTTGAAGACCGGCTGCTGCACCTCCTCCGCACTGGCCGTGGTGGGGGCGGCCAACGTGGTGGCGGCCGTGGCGGCGGCGATGATGCCGATGGCGGTACGCGCGAGCCCGAGCATGCGTGTTCCTTCTGTCCCGAGATGTGATGGCGATCACAGACAACCACGTCGGTCGCCCGTGCGCCATCACGACCGGATCTCGTTTTCGGCCGTGACGCTGCGCTCACTAGGATTCGGGCCATGACTGAGGCTCCCCAGAACACGCTTTCCGAAGAGACGTCCGCACCAGCTGCGGCCGTCGTACCGGACAAGGCCGTCCTGGAGGGCATCGAGGCGAAGTGGTCCGATCGCTGGAAGCAGGACGACACCTACGCCTTCGACCGCACCAAGGACCGGGCCGAGGTCTACTCCATCGACACGCCCCCACCGACGGTCTCCGGGTCGCTGCACGTCGGCCACGTGTTCTCCTACACCCACACCGACCTGATCGCGCGCTTCCAGCGGATGCAGGGCAAGGCGGTCTTCTACCCGATGGGCTGGGACGACAACGGCCTTCCCACCGAGCGCCGGGTGCAGAACTACTACGGCGTCCGGTGCGACCCGTCGCTCCCCTACGATCCCGACTTCACGCCGCCGAACGAGCCCGACCCCAAGCGGCAGGTCCCGATCAGCCGGCCCAACTTCGTCGAGCTGTGCGAGCGACTGGTGGTCGAGGACGAGAAGGTCTTCGAGGACCTGTGGCGCACCCTGGGGCTCTCCGTCGACTGGAAGCAGCACTACACGACCATCGGCGCAAGGGCGCAGCGCGTCTCCCAGCGCGCGTTCCTGCGCAACTTCGCCCGCGGCGAGGCCTACCTGCAGGAGGCTCCGACGCTGTGGGACGTCACGTTCCAGACCGCCGTCGCGCAGGCGGAGCTCGAGGCGCGCGAGTACGCCGGCCACTACCACCGGGTCAACTTCCACGGGCCCCAGGGCACGGTCCCCATCGAGACCACCCGCCCCGAGCTGATCGCCTCGGTGGTGGCGCTGATCGCACACCCGGACGACGAGCGCTACCAGCCGTTGTTCGGCAAGACGGTCACCTCGCCGGTCTTCGGGGTGGAGATCCCCGTGCTCGCGCACCACGCCGCCGAGCCGGACAAGGGCGCCGGCATCGCGATGTGCTGCACGTTCGGCGACCTGACCGACGTCACCTGGTGGCGCGAGCTGCAGCTCCCGGTGCGCACCCTGATCGGCCGGGACGGCCGGATGTCGCGGGAGACCCCGGAGTGGCTCGCCCACACCGAGGCCGCCGCCGCGGCGTACGAGGACCTCAAGGGCAAGACCACGTTCAGCGCCCGCGAGGCGATGGTGGCCAGGCTGCGGGAGACCGGCGACCTGGTCGGCGACCCGACGGCCACGCAGCGGATGGCCAACTTCTACGAGAAGGGCGAGAAGCCGCTCGAGATCGTCGCCACGCGGCAGTGGTACATCACCAACGGCGGCCGGAACGCGGACCTGCGCAGCGAGATGCTCCAGCGCGGCGACGAGGTGCAGTGGATCCCGCCGCACATGAAGCACCGTTACGACAACTGGGTCGGTGGCCTCAACGGTGACTGGCTGATCTCGCGGCAGCGGTTCTTCGGCATCCCGTTCCCGGTCTGGTACGCCCTCGACGAGGACGGCGAGCCCGACTACGAGCACCCGCTGCTCGCCCGCGAGGAGGACCTGCCGGTCGACCCGTCCACGGTGGCTCCCTCGGGCTACACCGAGGACCAGCGCGGCAAGCCCGGCGGCTTCATCGGTGACCCCGACATCATGGACACCTGGGCGACCTCGTCGCTCACGCCGCAGATCGCGGGCGGCTGGGAGGAGGACCCCGACCTCTTCCAGCGGGTCTTCCCGATGGACCTGTGCAGCAACGCCCACGACATCATCCGGACCTGGCTGTTCTCCCGGATCGTGCGCGCGCACTTCGAGAACCACGTCACCCCGTGGTCGCACGCGATGATCTCGGGCTTCATCGTCGACCCCGACCGCAAGAAGATGTCGAAGTCCAAGGGCAACGTCGTGGTGCCCACCGAGGTGCTCGACAAGTACGGCGCCGACGCCGTGCGCTGGCGTGCCGCGATGGCGCGTCCGGGGCTCGACTCCCCCTTCGACGAGGCCCAGATGAAGGTCGGCCGCCGGCTGGCGATGAAGGTGCTCAACGTCTCCAAGTTCGTCCTCGGCAGCGTCGGGGCGAGCAGCCTGGAGACCTCGCGGGTGACCGACCCCGTCGACTGCGCGCTGCTGGGCCGGCTGGCCAACGCGCTGTCCGAGGCCACCACCGCGTTCGAGGCCTACGACTACACCAGCGCCCTCGAGCACACCGAGCGGTTCTTCTGGGACTTCTGCGACGACTACGTCGAGCTGGTCAAGGAGCGGGCGTACGGCGAGGCCGGCGACCTCCGTGCGGAGTCGGCGCGTGCCGCCCTGGCGATCGCGCTGCACGTGCAGGTGCGGATGCTCGCTCCCTTCCTCCCCTACGTGACCGAGGAGGTCTGGTCCTGGTGGCAGCCGGGCTCGGTGCACCTCCAGCCCTGGCCCACGGCCGGTGAGCTCGGTGCCGCCTCGGCCACCGACCCGGCGATCCTCGACGCGGTCGCGACGGTGCTGGCGGGCGTGCGCGGCGCGAAGTCGACCGCCAAGGTCGGGATGCGCACCCCCGTGCTGCAGGCCACGATCACCGGGCCGGCCGCCGCGCTGGAGTCGATCCGCGGCGCAGAAGCCGATCTGCGTGCCGTCGGGTCGATCACCGGCGACCTCGAGTACGTCGAGAGTGACGGCGAGATCACCGTCGAGGCCGAGCTGGGCGAGCCACCGCCGAAGAAGGGCTGAGGCTCAGCGGCCTCAGCGACCGCGGCGCGCGGCGTGGGCGTGGCCCCGGGTGTGCCGCTTGGCGTGACCCTTGCCCTGGCCCCGGGCCTGCCGCTTGACGTGCCCCTTGACGTGCCCGTGCGCCTTGGCGGCGCCACGCGCGTGGGCCCGGACATGACCGAGTGCACGCCCCTGGCCCTGTCCCCGGACGTGGTCGACAAGCCCGTTGGCGTGCCCCCGGCCGGGGTGGCTGTCGAACGTCCCGGGACGCGCGCCCGGGCGGGCCGGCGTCGCCGCCACGGCACCGCTCCGGGCGGCGCCCGGCGGGCTCACCCTGGCCTGCTTCGATCGCTGCTTGCCCGGCTTCTTCCGTGCCGGCTCCGGCCGGTCGACCCCGGACCGCGCGGTGCGCTCCGGCGCCGTGGTCGCTGCGACCGGGGTGGTCGTCGGCGCGGCCTGGGGCGCGGTCGAGCGCCGCGGCTCCGCGCTCGGGCGGTCCGACGGCTCGGCAGCTGCCTCGCCCGAGACCACCCGGGTGAGGTGCTCCCCGAGCACCATGTCAGGCGCGAGGGCACCGATCAGGGGCTCGGGCGCCTGGGCGGCGACGAGCACGCTGACAGCCTGCGCCCGCAGCCCGTTGCCGGCCACCAACGCTGCGACGAGCGCGACCACGCCGAAGGCATAGAGCGGCCTGCGGTGCTCATGGCTGAACATGGACGGCGTACCCCCACCGAGAAGACCGCTGAGTGCGGACAGACTGGACGAGCGAAGAATACGGGCAAAACGGAACCGGCCTGCGACCGGTCTAGTCCGGTCAGGCGGACTTCTTCTTCTTCGTCTCCGGCTCGCGCGGGACCAGCGTCGGGTTGACGTTGTCGGAGACGACCTCGCCGGTGACGACGACCTTGCCGACGTCCTCGCGGGACGGCACGTCGTACATCACGTTGAGGAGGACCTCCTCGATGATCGCGCGCAGCCCGCGGGCGCCGGTGCCACGCTCCATCGCCTTGTCGGCGATCGCCTCGACCGCGTCGTCAGTGAACTCCAGCTCGACGCCGTCGAGCTCGAAGAGCTTCTGGTACTGCTTGATCAGCGCGTTGCGCGGCTCGGTGAGGATCTGCACCAGGGCGGCCTGGTCGAGCTTGTTCACGCTCGCGATCAGGGGCAGCCGGCCGATGAACTCGGGGATCAGGCCGAACTTGACCAGGTCCTCGGGCCGGACCTGGGCGAACAGCTCGTCGGACTCGGTCTCCTTGCTCGACCGCATCTCCGCGGTGAAGCCGAGGGTCTTCTTGCCCACCCGCTGCTCGACGATGTGCTCGAGGCCCGCGAACGCGCCCCCCACCACGAACAGGATGTTGGTGGTGTCGATCTGGATGAACTCCTGGTGGGGGTGCTTGCGGCCACCCTGCGGCGGCACCGACGCGGTGGTGCCCTCCAGGATCTTCAGCAGCGCCTGCTGCACGCCCTCACCGGAGACGTCGCGAGTGATAGAGGGGTTCTCCGCCTTGCGGGCCACCTTGTCGATCTCGTCGATGTAGATGATCCCGGTCTCGGCCTTCTTGACGTCGTAGTCGGCGGCCTGGATCAGCTTGAGCAGGATGTTCTCGACGTCCTCACCGACGTAGCCGGCCTCGGTGAGCGCAGTGGCATCGGCGATGGCGAACGGGACGTTGAGCATCCGGGCCAGCGTCTGGGCCAGGTAGGTCTTGCCGCACCCGGTCGGGCCGATCACCAGGATGTTGGACTTCGCCACCTCGACCGCGTCGTCGCGCGAGTGCTTGCCGCCGTTGGCGGTGGTGACCCCTGCCTGCACCCGCTTGTAGTGGTTGTAGACCGCGACGGCCAGGGACTTCTTCGCCGTCTCCTGGCCGATCACGTAGGAGTTGAGGAACTCGAAGATCTCACGCGGCTTGGGCAGCTCGTCGAGGCCGACCTCGCTCTCCTCGCCCAGCTCCTCCTCGATGATCTCGTTGCACAGCTCGATGCACTCGTTGCAGATGTAGACGCCAGGGCCGGCGATCAGCTTGACCACCTGCTTCTGGCTCTTCCCGCAGAAGGAACACTTCAGCAGGTCGCCTCCGTCACCGATCCGTGCCATCCGTCCCTCATTCGTCTCGCGCCGGACCGGGTCCGACTCTGGTCAACAACCACTCCGACCGTACTCCGTGATCGGCGCCTGCGGGGCAGGACACGTCGACGGAGCCGGCCTTCCCGGCTAGACCGGCAGTGCCTTGCGCGACTCCAGGATGGAGTCGATCAGGCCGTACTCGACGGCGCCCTCGGCGGTGAGGATCTTGTCGCGCTCGATGTCGGCGCTGACCTCCTCGGCGGTCTTGCCGGAGTGCTCGGCGATCATCTTCTCGAGCAGCTCGCGCATGCGCAGGATCTCGTTGGCCTGGATCTCGATGTCCGAGGACTGGCCGTAGGTGCCCTCGGTGTAGGGCTGGTGGATCAGGATCCGCGAGTTGGGCAGCGCCATCCGCTTGCCCGGCGTACCGGCGGCCAGCAGGATCGCGGCCGCGGAGGCGGCCTGTCCGAGGCACACGGTCTGCACGTCGGGCTGGATGAAGCGCATCGTGTCGTAGATCGCGGTCATCGCCGTGAACGAGCCACCGGGGCTGTTGATGTAGATCGAGATGTCGCGCGAGGGGTCCATCGACTCCAGGCACAGCAGCTGGGCCATCACGGCGTTGGCGATGTCGTCGCTGATCGGGGTGCCGAGGAAGATGATGCGGTCCTCGAAGAGCTTCGCGTAGGGGTCGATGCGGCGGACGCCGTAGGAGGTCCGCTCTTCCCACTGGGGGATGTAGTAGTTCATGCGCTCATTCCTTCGTGTGGGCGGGGCGGCCGTCGTCGGCGGCCTCGCGGGCGCTCTTGATGACCTGGTCGATGAAGCCGTACTCCCGGGCCTGCTCGGAGGTGAACCAGCGGTCGCGGTCGGCGTCCTGCTCGATCTGCTCGATCGGCTGGCCGGTGTGCTGGCTGATCAGCTCGAACATGACCTTCTTGATGTGCAGCGACTGCTGGGCCTGGATCTTGATGTCCGACGCCGAGCCACCCATGCCTCCGGAAGGCTGGTGCATCATGATGCGGGCGTGCGGCAGGGCGTAGCGCTTGCCCTTGGCGCCGGCGCAGAGCAGGAACTGCCCCATCGACGCGGCCAGGCCCATCCCGACGGTCGCGACGTCGTTGGGGATGTAGTTCATCGTGTCGTAGATCGCCATGCCGGCGTCGACCGAGCCGCCCGGGCTGTTGATGTGCAGGAAGATGTCGGCGTCGGGGTCCTCCGCCGACAGGAGCAGGAGCTGGGCGCAGATCGCGTTGGCGTTCTGGTCGCGCACCTCCGAGCCCAGGAACACGATGCGCTCCCGGAGCAGGCGCTGGTAGATGTGGTCGTCGAGACCGTAGGAAGCCTGCCCACCGTTCATCTGGTCCGGCACCGGGACGTCTGGAGTGTTGTTCGCAGTCACGGGTCCGACCCTAGACGGCGGCCCGGACATTTCCACGGGGAACCCTCCCGTGTTCGCCCACAGCAGACTCAGGCCGCCGCGGCGGTCGCCTCGACGGTGGCCTTGATCCGCTCCAGGGTGGTCCGGATCCCCTCGGCCAGCTCCCGGTCGTGGCCCTCGGCACCCCCGATGATCGGGGCCATCAGCGTGGTCCCGGGGGTGAACCTGCGCAGCACCCGGCGTCCGGTGACGACGGTCCCGCTCCCGCTCGGTTCGAGCTCGTAGACCCAGGTGGCTCCGCTCTCGCGGACCTTCCAGGCGACGGCCCGGCCGGGCTCCCAGCGCACCACGCGCGACGTCGTGGGCCACACGGCGAGCCCGCGCCTGTTGATGCCGATGATGTTGGCACCGACGCCCGGGCGGCCGATCACGAACGCCTTGCGCAGCTCGGGGCTGAACTCCGGCATCCGGCCGAGGTCGGAGACCACCGCCCAGACCTCCTCGGGACTCGCCTGCACCTCGACGGTGGCGGAGATCGGGGTGGGCTGCGGGCTCATACGGGTCATCCTCCGGCACTGTGTTCCTGGGTCGGACGGTCGGAGCGGTCACACAGCCACTCCCGGATCGCAGCGTAGACGTCGTCGTGGTTGAGCAGGTCGAAGTGGTCAGCCCGTGGAACGTGCACGATGTCGGCCCCCGGGAACATCTCCTCCCCGCCGCGGCGCCGACCGATCGCCGAGGCGTACGGCACGAGGTAGTCCCCCACCGTGCCGGAGGTGAGTGACCGCTCGGAGCGCGTCAGCGTCGCAGCCACCAGGCGGTAGCGGGCGTTGTGGAGGTTCTGCACGTCCCCGGCGAGCCCGTGGCGCAGGTCGAGGATGCCGACCGAGCGGTACTCCAGGATGCGGCCGAACGGAGCCGACTCCGGCAGCACCCCGAGGACGCGCACTCCCTTGTCCACCACCCGCTCCAGCGGTGCGCCGAGGTGCGGGGTGCCCAGGCACACCACGTCAGTCACCCGGTCGGTCCACGGCCGCTCCCGGTCGGTGCGGACCGCGCACGCGGCGCGCAGGATCAGCCCACCCATCGAGTGGCCCACCAGCGCGATGCGTCGTACGTCGGTGGACCAGGCCTCGACCAGCCGCTCCAGCAGAGCCGCCATCGCGACGCCGTTCTCGGAGATCGGGTAGCCGGTGTTGACGCGCACGTAGACCGGCGTCCAGCCGTCGGCGACGAGCCGGTCGCCGTAGCTGCGACGGTCCGCCGCCTCCCGCCGGGGACGGGCGGCCCTGCGCCAGTGCTCCTCGTTCTCGCTGAGCCCGTGCACGAAGACGACCAGGTCCCCCGTGGCGCCGGGGAACGCCTCGGCCAGATCGGGCGGGTCCGGCACGACGTCACGCCCGTCGACGCGCACGGCCATGTCGAACGCGAACTCCGACCCCTCGTCGCGCAGCCGGTCACCGATCAGGCCGTTGACCGCGGACTGCACGAACCGACCGCGGGGGTCGGTCTCCAGGGGCGCCCCCAGGCCGGCGCGACTCGCGGCCCGCAGGGCGCGCGACCCGGCGCGGAGGCCGGCGCCGATGCCCGAGTAGACCGCCCACGAGATCCCGTCGTGCAGGCGGTGGGTGATCGTCGGACCGCCGCCGTTGAGCCGGTCGCTGATGCCGAGGAGCCGGCCGGCCACGGCACCGTGCACCTCGCGCACGGTGCCCAGCACGAGGTCCTCCGCGTAGTCGGCCGCGAGGGCCGCCGCGCCCAGGGTGGTGACGTCGGTCTTCACGGTGAACGAGTGTTCACTGAAAGGCTCCGGAACGTCAACGACCCACGCCGGTCCTCCCGGGGTGGGTCGTCACACGTCGATCAGACCTGGGTCAGGCCGAGGCGTCCTCGGCCTCGGTCTCGGTCTCGCCGGCCTCGGCCGCAGGAGCCTCGGACTCCTCGGGAGCGCCGATGCTGCCGTCGGGACGGAGGTTCTTGAGGTCGACCGCGTTGCCGGACTCGTCGGTGATCGTCGCACTCTCGACGATCCGCGCCAGCGCCTTGCCGCGCACGACCTCGGCCACCATCTCGGGGATGTGGTTGTGCTCGACCATGTGCTTGACGAACTCGTCGGGGTTCTGGCCGGACTGCTGGGCGCGGCGCATCAGGTGCTGGGTGAGCTCGTCCTGCTCGACACCGATCTCCTGGGTCTTGGCCACCTCGTCGAGGAGGAACTGCGAGGCCATCGCGTCGCGCACGCGCTTCTCGAGCTCGCCCTCGAACTCGTCGGCGGTCTGCTTCTCGTTGTCGAGGTACTGCTCCATGGTCATGCCGGCGTACATCAGCTGCTGCTCGATCTCCTGCTTGCGGCCGGCGAGCTCCTCCGAGACCACGGACTCGGGCAGCGGGATGTCGGCGCCGTCGAGCAGCTGCTCGAGGACGGCGTCGCGGGCCGCGGCGGCCTGCTCGAGGCGCTTGCTGCGCTCGAGGCGGGTGCGCACGTCCTCGCGGAGCTCCGCGACGGTGTCGAACTCCGAGGCGGTCTGGGCGAACTCGTCGTCGAGCTCGGGCAGCTCCTGCTCCTTGACCGCGGTCAGGTCGACGGCGACCTCGACGTCCTGGCCGGACAGCTCTCCGCCGAGCAGCTGTGTTGTGAACGTCCTGCTCTCCCCCGCACCGAGGCCGCGGAGGGCGTCGTCGATGCCCTCGATCATGTCGCCGGAGCCGACCTTGTAGGAGTAGCCGCTCACCTCGCCGCCCTCGACCGGCTCGCCGTCGCGACGGGCGACCAGGTCGATGGTCGTGATGTCGCCGTCCTGTGCGGGGCGGTCGACGTCCTTGAGGGTGGCGAACCGCTCGCGCAGCGCCTCGACCTGCTCGGTGACGTCGTCGTCGGAGACCACCACGTCGTCGACCTTCACCTCGAGGGCGTCGTACGACGGGACCTCGATGCTCGGGCGCACGTCCATCTCGGCGGTGAACTCGAGCACCTCGTTGTCCTCGAGCTTGGTGATGTCGATCTCCGGCTGGGCCAGCGGCTGGAGCTCGTTCTCCTGCAGCGCCTGCATGTAGAGCTGCGGAAGGGCCTCGTTGATCGCCTGGTCGAGGACCGCACCGCGGCCGATCTGGCGGTCGATGACCGGCGGCGGCACCTTGCCCTTGCGGAAGCCGGGGATGTTGATCTGCTTGGCGATGGACTGGTAGGCCGCGTCGAGGCTCGGCTTGAGCTCTTCGAAGGGCACCTCGACGGTGATCTTGGCCCGGGTCGGGCTCAGCGTCTCGACGGCGCTCTTCACAGGTCTGTCTCCTTGGTTTCGGTTCTGGTTCGGTCGGGGCGACAGGACTCGAACCTGCGATCTCCTGCTCCCAAAGCAGGCGCGCTAGCCACTACGCTACGCCCCGCCAGAAGGCCCTCGACTGGACGTCCGGGGCTCCCTGAGAGCGGATGACGGGAATCGAACCCGCGTCATCAGTTTGGAAGACTGAGGCTCTACCATTGAGCTACATCCGCGCTGCCCCCGAGCGAGGGCGGGGACCATGGTGCCACAGCGGCCCCCGTGGTCACGAACCGGACGCGTTCCCCCAGCGACGGTGCAGGACGACCAGTGCCCGGTCGTCGTTGGTCTGCTCCATCGAGTCGATCAGCATGCGCGCGCCACCGTCGAAACCCTTGGCCAGCAGCCGCTCCCCCAGCCCCGCGAGCCGGTCCATGCCGAGACCGATGTCACGTCGGTTGGTCTCCACCAGGCCGTCGGTGAAGAGCAGCAGCCCGTCCCCGCCCAGCAGTCGGCCGCGGACCACCTCGAAGGTGGCGTCCTCGAGCAACCCGAGGGCAGGGCCGTCGGAGTTGAGCACCGCCCACCGTCCGGACCCGGCGTGCAGCCACACGGCGGGTGGGTGGCCGGCCTTGCGCAGCTCGAACTCACCGGTGCGCAGGTCGAGGTGCAGGTGGATCGCCGTGGCGAACCCCTCGGCCCAGTCCTGGCCCATCAGGTAGGCGTTGGCCGCGGGGAGGAACTGGGCGCCGGGCAGCGCCGACACGATCCCGTTGAACGCCCCGGACAGGAAGAGCGAACGAGCTCCCGCCTCGACCCCCTTGCCGGAGACGTCGACGACCACGAGGTCGAGCCGGTCGTCCTTCGAGCGACGCGCCACGATGAAGTCGCCGGCGAACCCGGTGCCACCGGCCGAGCGCACCTCGGACTCGACGTGCCACCCCGCCGGCAGCGCCGGCAGGATCCCCTGCTTGGAGATCCGGTCGCGCAGGTCGACGAACATCGACTCCCCGCGCGGCATCGACACGCCGAGTCGGCTCCGCCGGAACGACGTCACCATGATCAGCAGGGCGAGCGCGAAGAACACCGCGACCCGCAGGACCTGTCGGGCGTCGTCCACCGGTTGCCGGATCAGCAGCACGCAGGTGCAGGCAGCGACGAAGACGATGAACCACGGCAGCACGCGTGGCCCGAGCCAAAGACTGGCCATGAACATCGGCAGCAGCAGCGCGGTGAACGCCATGAAGTCCGGGTAGGTGAAGCCCAGCCACGTCATGAACAGCGTGAGCGCCACCAGGAACGCGAGTGCCGGCCCGTCGGAGACCGCGATCTCCCGGCGCAGGCGAGTCCTCAGACCACGCCAGAGCGGCGATGTCCGTCGGGGCACGGGAGGTCTCGATTCTCGCGTCGGGGAGGGACTGGTGAACTGAGATATTCCGGACAAGGCAGCCTCACCTTACGGCCCTGGACCGGAAGGTGGGCTGACATCGGGGACACCAGAACAGGTTTCGTTGCTGCAGCTCGGCGGTGCGCACCCGCGACTCGCAGACGAGACACGGCATCCCGGCGCGGCGGTAGACATAGACCTCTCCCCCGTGGGCGTCGTCACGCGGTGGCCGACCCATCGCCTCGGGTGTGTGCTCGGGCCGCACGGTGTCGATCGAGCCGGACCGCACACCGTCGTGCATCAGCTCCACGAGATCGGCCCAGAGCGCCCGGAACTGACCGACCCGCAGCGTGTTGCCCGGCCGCAGCGGGTGCAGCCGGTGCCGGAAGAGCACCTCTGCCCGGTAGACATTGCCGACGCCTGCGAAGACTGACTGGTCCATCAGCAGCCCACCGATGGGCGAGCGGCTGCGCCGGATGCGCTGCCACGCCCGCTCGGGGTCGGCGTCCGGGTCGAGCGGGTCGGGGCCCAGTCGCTCGAGCACGGCGTCGCGCTGCTCAGCGGTGAACAGCTCGCACGCGGTGGCACCGCGCAGGTCGGCGTACGCCGTGGCTCCGAGAAGTCGCAGCCGCACCTGGCCGACCGGGTCGGGAGCGGGCACGGGGCCGAGCAGGAACTTCCCGTAGAGCCCGAGGTGCACGTGGACGTGCCGCGCACCGGTGAACTCGATGAACAGGTGCTTGCCGAAGGACTCCGCGTCCACCAGCCCGATGCCGTCGAGGAGCGCCGCCGACTCGGCGAAGCGACCCTGCGGGCTGGTGACGCCCACCGCCTGGCCGGCGAAGGCGTCCCGCAGGTCCCGGGCGAGCCGGTGGAGGGTGTGGCCCTCAGGCATCCCGGCTGCGCCCGAGGGCCGACTCGGGCAGGGGCGGGAGCTCCCCGGTGGTCTCGTAGTCGGCCAGCATGCCGATCCGGCGGACGTGCCGCTCGTCGCCGCTGAACTCGGCGCGCAGGAACGTGTCGATGAACCGCGTCATCTCCTCCAGCGTGTGCATCCGTCCCCCGACGGAGATCACGTTGGCGTCGTTGTGCTCGCGCGCCAGGACGGCGGTCTCCTCGCTCCACACCAGCGCCGCCCGCACCCCGCGCACCTTGTTGGCCGCCATCTGCTCGCCGTTGCCGGAGCCGCCGATCACGACGCCGAGGCTGCCCGGGTCACCTGCGACCCCCTCGGCGGCGCGCAGGCAGAACACCGGATAGTCGTCCAGCGGGTCGTGCACGAACGGGCCATGGTCGAGGACCGCGTGGCCGTGCTCCTGGAGCCATCCGACGAGGCGGTCCTTGAGCTCGAGTCCGGCGTGGTCGGATCCCAGGTGCACGCGCATGCGCAGAGGCTATCGAGGGGGTGACCGGGGAGAACGAGCGGTAGGCAGCAGCGCCGGATCAGCCGTGGCTGCGGAAGAACCCGGCGATCTGCCAGGTCAGGGGCTCCGCAGCGTCGAAGACGTCCGGGTGCCGCCAGAAGCCGTGCACCTGGCCGAGGTAGCGGGAGGCCACGACCGCCACGCCCTCCTCGGCCAGCCGAGCGGCGAGCAGCTCGCCCTCGTCGCGCAGCGGGTCGCCCTCGGCGGTCACCACCAGCGTCGGCGGCAGCGTCCCGAGCCGGGTGGAGCGCAGCGGGGCGAGGTCGGGGTCGGCCAGGTCGCCGTCCGGGCCCGCGTACTGCTGCCAGTACCAGGCTGCCTCCGCCGGATCGAACCCCACGTCCTGCAGCCGGTAGGACTCGCCGGCCGCCTCCGGGTCGAGGAAGGGATAGGTCAGCGCCACCGCCGCGAAGCGGCCGGGGTGGCGCAGCGCGGCGACGAGAGCCAGGTTGCCGCCCGCGCTGTCCCCGTGGGCGTACGTCGGACCGCTGATCCCCTCGCCGGCGTCGGAGGAGTCCAGCCAGCCCAGCACCGAGTCGACATCGTCGGGCGCCGCCGGGAACCGGTGCTCCGGCGGTCGCCGGTAGTCCACGCTCAGCACGGCCAGCCCGCATCGGTCGGCGAGCCGCCGGGCCGCGTTGTCGTGCACGTCGACGTCGTGGAAGACGAACCCGCCACCGTGCAGGTGGATCACCAGGCCGGGGCGCGCGCCCGCGGGGCGGTAGAGCCGGACCGGGACGCCGTCGGCGTCGAGGTCCCGGACCTCCTCTAGCGGCTCACGCGGCTCGCGGGCCGCCAGCTCGCGGGCGCTGGCGCGGGACGCCGCGATGTCGAAGCCCTCGGCGTAGCTCGGTGTCTCGTCCGCCGCCGCCTCGACCGCCCGACGGACCTGGGGGTAGAGCATCGTCGGTCAGCCCGCCGAGCTCGCGAGCCGGTCGAGCTCCTCGTCCACGACGGCTGTGTCCAGCTTGGTGAAGACGGGCTTCGGCTTGGCGACCGGCGTGCCGGGCACCAGGGGGCGCCGCTCCCATTGGGCGACGCCCGTGTAGTCGCCGGTGAGGATCGGGTAGCCCGCTCCCCCGTCGAGGTCCTCGGACTCCACCAGCTGCGGCATCGGCTGGACCTGCCCGGACCCGCCCAGCACCTCGTCCACGGCGTTGGCCGAGAACGGCAGGAACGGCGAGAGGATCGTGTTGAGGTCGCTGACGCACTGCCCGACGACGTGCAGGATCGTGCCGAGCCGCTCGCGCTCGTCCTCGCCCTTGAGCTGCCACGGCGCGGAGTCGGAGACGTACCGGTTCACCTCGGCGACCGTGCGCATCGCCTCGTTGATGGCCGCCTTCTGCCGGTGGCGCCCGATCAGGTCGCCGACGGTGCCGAACGCCTCATCCACCCTGGCCAGCAGCTGGCGGTCGGCGTCGGCGAGCTCGCCGGCGGGGGGGATCTCGCCGAAGCTCCTCGCGATCATGTTCGCGGTCCGGTTGACCAGGTTGCCCCACCCGGCGACGAGCTCGTCGTTGGTGCGACGCACGAACTCGCTCCAGGTGAAGTCGGCGTCCTGGTTCTCCGGGCCCGCGGCCGCCACGAAGTAGCGGAACGCGTCGGGCTGGTAGCGGCTGAGCATGTCGCGCACGTAGATCACCACGCGCTGCGAGGAGGAGAACTTCTTGCCCTCCATGGTGAGGAACTCGCTGGAGACCACCTCCGTGGGGAGGTTGAGCTCGCCGTACTCACCGGGCTTGCCGCCACGGTCCCCCTTGCCGGAGTAGGCCAGCAGCTCGGCCGGCCAGATCTGGCTGTGGAAGGTGATGTTGTCCTTGCCCATGAAGTAGTAGGACAGCGCCTCGGTGTCGTTCCACCACTGCCGCCACGCCTCGGGGTCGCCGGTACGCCGGGCCCACTCGATGCTCGCGGACAGGTAGCCGATCACCGCGTCGAACCACACGTAGAGGCGCTTGGTGGGGTTGTCGCGCCAGCCGTCGAGCGGCACCGGGATGCCCCAGTCGATGTCGCGGGTCATCGCGCGGGGACGGATGTCGTCGAGGATGTTCTGGCTGAACCTGATCACGTTGGGCCGCCAGGTGCCGCTGGCCTCCCGCTCGTCGAGCCACTTCTTCAGCGCGTCGGCCAGCGCGGGCAGGTCGAGGAAGAAGTGCTGGGTCTCCACGAACTCGGGGACCTCGCCGTTGATCCGCGAGCGGGGGTCGATCAGGTCGGCGGGGTCGAGCTGGTTGCCGCAGTTGTCGCACTGGTCGCCCCGCGCCCCCGGCGCGCCGCAGATGGGGCAGGTGCCCTCGATGTAGCGGTCGGGCAGGGTGCGTCCGGTCGACGGGCTGATCGCACCGAAGGTGGTCTTCTCGATGAAGTAGCCGTTGTCGTGGACGCCGGTGAACAGCTCCTGGACCACGGCGGTGTGGTTGCGGGTCGTCGTACGCGTGTAGAGGTCGTAGGAGATCCCGAGGGCCGCAAGGTCCTCCGCGATCAGCCGGTGGTTGCGGTCCGCCAGCTCCTGCGGACTGACCCCGGCCTCGTCGGCGGCGATCAGGATCGGCGTGCCGTGCTCGTCGGTGCCCGAGACCATCAGCACGTCGTGGCCGGCCATCCGCATGTAGCGGCTGAACACGTCGGAGGGCACGCCGAAACCGGCGACGTGCCCGATGTGGCGGGGGCCATTGGCGTAGGGCCAGGCGACGGCAGCCAGCACACGGGTCATGGGACGGATCCTAGTGAGCAACCCGAGCCCGGAGTCCGGCGCCCGCCCCTCGGTCAGGTCCGGTCAGGTGGCGCGGCCGGTGAACGCGGCGAGGCGTTCGTAGGGGCCGGCGTCCGGGGCCGGCTCCTGCTCCGGCCCGAAGGCCGGACCCCGGTTGTCCGGGGTCAGGTTGACGCTGATGAAGGACATCCCGCGCTCGGCGACCTCCGGGTCGAGCTCGTCGGTGCCGATGCCGATGGCGCGCGCCACGTCCCAGGTGTGCGCCGCGAACTCCGCGGTCATGAAGTCCGGGCTGATCGGGACGTCCCTGTCGCCGAGCTGGTGCCAGACGTGGATGAGGTCGTCGGCCGAGGCGCGGAACCGCTGGGCCCACCCGCTGCGCACCTCCTCGGCGGGCGACGACCAGTCCGGCTGCTCACCGCGGAGCATCAGCACGAAGTTGCCGGGGTCGGCGACGAGATGGTCGAGCAGCTGGCCGACCGTCCAGTCCTTGCAGGGGGTGGGGGCGTCGAGCTGGTCGGGACGGACCCTGGCCAGGACGTCGCCGGCCTGGTCGAGCGCCCGAGACAGCACGCGGATCGAGTCGTAGCGAGTGCTCACCTCTGCAGGGTAGGACTTATCGCTACCGTCGAGAACATGCTGATCCCCGAGGACCTCCTGCTGCTCCTGCTCGACGACGAGTCCGGCAGGCTCCGGCACGGCACCTACCTCGACACCGCGGTGGGCGGTGCGCTGCTCGCCGAGCTCGCCCTGGCCCAGCACGTCGAGGTCGTCAAGGGATCCGGCGTCTGGGCGCGGGCGAAGGTGGTCCCGACCGGGAGCGGTGAGCCCGAGGACGACGTCCTCGCCGAGGCGCTGGCGACGGTGCGGCACAAGGAGCGGTCGGCGCAGGATCTGGTCGGCCGCCTGGGCAGGGGACGTCGCGCGCAGCTCCTCGACCGGCTCGAGCAGCGCGGCATCCTGCGGCGCGAGGACGACAGGGTGCTGGGACTGTTCCCGCGCAAGCGCTGGCCGGCGGTCGACAGCAGCCACGAGGACGACGTACGCCGGCAGCTGGGTGACGCGGTGGTCCGGGGAGCGACCCCCACCGAGCGCACCGCCGCGCTGGTGGCGCTGCTCTCCGCGATGGGGGTGGCCCACCAGGTGATCGACCGGGAGGGGCTCAGCGGCGGCGAGGTGCGCAAGCGCGCCAAGGCGATCGCCGAGGGCGACTGGGCGGCCAAGGCGGTCAAGGACGCCATCGCCGCGGTCCAGGCGGCGATCGCGGCGACGATGGTCGCCTCGACCTCGGTGGCCGCTTCAGGCGGCAGCTAGAGCGTCAGCTGAAGTCGAGCTCGGCGGTGCGGCTCCGCTTGAGCTCGAAGAAGTAGGGGTAGGACGCGACCGCGACGCAGCCGTCCCACAGCCGACCGGCCTCCTCGCCCCGCGGCGCCTTGGTGAGCACCGGGCCGAAGAAGGCCACGCCGTTGATGTGGATGGTCGGGGTGCCGACGTCGTCGCCGACGGCGTCCATGCCCCGGTGGTGCGACTCCGCGACGGCGTCGTCGAGGAACTCGTCGTCCATCGCGTCCGCGAGCTCGGTGGAGAGGCCGGCCTCCGCGAGCGACTCCTCGATCAGGGTGCGGTCGATGTCGCGCCCGTCGAGGTGGATGCGGTTGCCCATCGCGGTGTAGAGCGGCAAGAGCGCCTCGTTGCCGTACTTCTGCTCCGCGGCGATCAGCACGCGCACCGGTCCCCACGCGGTGGCGAGCAGCTCGCGGTACTCGTCGGAGATGTCCTTGTCCTTGTTGAGGTAGGCCAGGCTCATCACGTGCCAGCGCACCTCGATGTCGCGCACCTTCTCCACCTCGAGCATCCACCGTGAGGTGATCCAGGCGAAGGGGCAACGGGGGTCGAACCAGAAATCTGCACGGGAAGAGGACATGTCCATCCAAACCGGTCGGAGGACCGGATCATTCCCGTTGCTCCCCGCAACAAAACGAGGGCGACTCGAATTGGTTTGGGTCGCCGATGCGTCCGGGTGACATGATGCCGCCCATGCCCGGAACCAACCTGACCCGCGACGAGGCGCAGACCCGCGCCCGGCTGCTCGGCGTCGACTCCTACACCGTGGAGCTCGACCTGACGACCAGCGACCACACCTTCTCCAGCACCACCACGCTGGAGTTCACCTGCACCGAGCCCGGCGCGGAGTCCTTCGCGGACCTCGTCGACGCCGACGTCCGCGAGATCACCTTGAACGGTCGCTCCCTCGACCCGGCCGACGTGTACGTCGACAACCGGATCCGCCTCGACGACCTGCAGGCGGAGAACACGCTCGTGGTGTCGGCGGACTGCCCCTACTCCCGGACCGGTGAGGGCCTGCACCGCTTCGTGGACCCGGCCGACGACCGCGTCTACACCTACAGCCAATTCGAGGTCCCCGACGCCCGCCGGGTGTTCACCAGCTTCGAGCAGCCGGACCTGAAGAGCCGCTTCACCTTCCACGTCACCGCGCCCGCAGACTGGAAGGTGGTCTCCAACGCGCCGACCCCCGAGCCCCGGCCGCTGGGCGACGGCAAGGCGGTCTGGGAGTTCCCGCCCACCGAGCCGATGTCCACCTACATCACCGCGATCATCGCCGGTGAGTACCACGAGGAGCGGGACGTCTACGAGGGCCGGCACGGCACCATCCCGCTGGGCCACTACTGCCGCCAGTCGCTCAAGGAGCACCTGGATGTCGACGAGCTGGTGAAGATCACTCGCCAAGGCTTCGGGTTCTTCGAGGACGCGTTCGGTTTCCCCTACCCGTTCCACAAGTACGACCAGCTCTACGTGCCGGAGTACAACATGGGCGCGATGGAGAATGCCGGCGCCGTGACGCTGCGCGACGAGTACCTCCCGCGGAGCCGGCAGGACGCCTCGTTCTACGAGTTCCGCTGCTCGGTGATCCTGCACGAGATGGCCCACATGTGGTTCGGCGACCTCGTGACCATGAAGTGGTGGGACGACCTGTGGCTCAACGAGTCGTTCGCCGAGTGGGCCTGCTACCACGCCGCCGTCGAGGCCACCGATTTCGACGAGTCGTGGACCGGCTTCACCAACGCCCGGAAGAACTGGGCGCTACGCCAGGACCAGCTGCCGAGCACGCACCCGATCGCCGCGGACAACTACGACCTGCAGGCCGTTGAGGTCAACTTCGACGGCATCACCTACGCCAAGGGCGCCTCGGTGCTCAAGCAGCTGGTGGCCTGGGTCGGGCTGGACAACTTCCTGGTCGGCCTGCGCGCCTACTTCCAGCGCCACGCCTTCGGCAACTCCGAGTTCAGTGACCTGCTGTCCGCCCTCGAGGAGTCCTCCGGCCGCGAGCTGGACTCGTGGGCCAAGGAGTGGCTGCAGACCAGCGGGGTGAACACGCTGACGCCTCGCTTCGAGGTCGACGGCGACGACAACTACACCGAGTTCTCCGTCGTGCAGTCCGCTGCGGTCGAGCACCCGACGCTGCGCCGGCACCGCCTCGGCATCGGGCTGTACGACGCGGTGGACGGCCACCTGGTCCGGCGTACCTCCCTGGAGGTGGACGTCGAGGGCGAGGTGACCTCGATCGAGCAGCTGGTCGGCACGCGCCGGCCGGACCTGCTCCTGCTCAACCAGGGTGACCTCACCTACGCCAAGATCCGGCTCGACGACCGGTCGCTGAAGACCGTCGTCGACGGCCTGTCCCGGCTCGACGACTCCCTGGCCCGGGCGCTGTGCTGGGGCGCGGCCTGGGACATGACCCGCGACGCCGAGATGCGGGCCGGCGACTTCGTGGCGCTCGTGCTGGGCAACATCGCTGTGGAGACCGACGCCTTCGGGTCCTCCCGGATCCCCGGCTACGCCGCCCAGGCGGTGCACAACTACGCCGCCCCGGAGAACCGTCCCGCGCTGCTCGCCACCTGGGAGCGCGGGCTGCGTGACCTGCTGTTCGCCGCCGAGCCGGGCAGCGACCACCAGCTCACCTTCGCCCGCTCGTACGCCGGCTCGGCCCACTCCGCCCAGGCGCTCGACGACCTCGACGGACTGCTCTCCGGCGAGCTCGTGATCGACGGTCTCACCGTCGACACCGACCTGCGGTGGGCCTTCCTGGCCGCGCTGGCCCGCGAAGGCCGCGCCGACGCGGACCGGATCGACGCCGAGGAGCGCGACGACCACACCATCTCGGGGCAGGAGCGCGCCGCCGCAGCGCGGGCCGCGCGCCCCACGGCCGAGGCCAAGGCCGAGGCGTGGGAGATCGCGATGGTTCGCGACGACGTGCCCAACGAGACGCAGCGCAGCGTGGTGATGGCGTTCATGCAGCCTCGCCAGGAGGAGGTGCTCCGCCCCTACGTGGAGAAGTACCTCGAGGCCGCCGAGACGATGTGGGAGCGCAAGGGCACCCAGCGGGCCTCGACGGCGCTGGAGTTCATGTTCCCGCGCCCGCTGGCTTCAGGGGAGCTGCTCGACCGGGTGAACGCCTGGCTGCGCGAGTCGCACGCCAACCCGGCCGCGAAGCGCTACGTTCGCGAGGGCGCGGCCGACGTCGAGCGGTTCCTGGCGGGCCAGGAGCTGGACGCGCAGTAGGACCCGGCGTCGGGGACGCAGCGCGGCCGGTCAGCCGTGCAGCGTCGCCGGCTTGCGGGCGGCCTCAGCGAGCTGGGCCACGCCGTGCTTGATCCCACCGACGAGGTCCCCGCCGGCGAAGGACGACTCCATGCCGGCCACCGCGAGCGCGACCTGCTCGTCGGTCAGCGAGCGGCGCACGACGGCACCGGTCACCACCTCGAGCAGCCGGGCGGCGGGGTCGACGAGGATCAGCACGCTGCGGTCCGGCGACACCAGCGCAGCGTGCAGTCGCTCCCCGAAGGGCCGGGTCTCGCCGTCGCAGTGCCCGACGTAGACGGAGAACTCGAACCGGCTGGCGGTCTCGGCTGCCCGGATCGCCCGGTCGATCTCGGCGCGCTGCGCCGAGGAGAAGAACTCACCACTTGCCACTGGTGCCACCCCTGCCTGCGGACGCTGCCTCGATCTGCTCCGGCGTCACGTTGTCGGCCGCCTCGACGCCCTTGGTGGGGCCGCCGAACCACGCGGACTCGCCCCGCCAGGACTGACCCGGCTCGTAGCCCTTGTCGGAGGCCATCGAGGGCAGCACCGTCAGGAGTGCGAGCACCCCGGCGAGGCCGAGCGGGATCAGCACGAGCACGAGCAGGAAGCTCAGCAGCGACGGGTCAGGCGCCTCCTCCCACGCGGCCGGCCGGTCGGCCGCGACCGGGCTGAGCACCGCACCTCCCAGCACGAACGTGCAGGTCACGGCGGCAGTCAGGACTGGTCGGAGGACGCGACGTGGAGCTGGGTGAGTGAACACACAGCAAGGATAGCCAGATCGGCTTGGTCGTCGACGGCCCCGCCTCGTAGCCTCGCGGGCATGCCCACGCCAGTCGTCCAGCTGATGAACCCGTTGAGCAAGCTCCTCGACATGCCGTCCGTGTGCAAGGACGGCGACGAGCAGAGCTGGTCGTGTGCTGCGGTCTACGCGTGGACCGGCAACGAGGCCCTCGCGACCACCACCACCTGGATCATCGGCAAGCCGCTCGCCATCGTGACGATCCTGCTCGTGGCGGTGCTGGTGCGGTGGCTCTCCGCGAAGGCGGTCGACCGCGTCGTACGCCGCGCGCAGTCCGCTCCCCTGCCCGGTGCCCGCCAGGCGTTCAACCGCCGCGCGCAACGTGCCCAGAGCCTCGGCTCGCTGCTGAAGAGCATCACCACGACCGTGGTCTTCGGCATCGCGTTCGTGATGATCCTGTCCGAGGTCGGCATGAACGTCGCGCCGATCCTGGCCAGCGCCGGTGTGCTCGGCCTGGCGATCGGTTTCGGTGCCCAGAACCTCGTCCGCGACTTCCTCTCCGGCGTGATGATGATGGTCGAGGACCAGTACGGCGTGGGCGACGAGGTCGACCTCGGTGAGGCGATCGGCACCGTCGAGCGGGTGGGCCTGCGGGTCACCCGGGTGCGCGACGTGGACGGCACTGTCTGGTACGTCCGCAACGGCGAGATCCTGCGTGTGGGCAACATGAGCCAGAACTGGGCCCGCACCGTGCTCGACGTCAACGTCGGCTACGACGAGGACCTCAAGCGCGTCGAGGCCGTCCTCGGCGAGCTCGCCCACGACATGTGGGAGGAGGAGGCCTACCGCAACGTGATCCTCGAGGAGCCCTCGGTCTGGGGCCTGCAGAGCTTCGGCCCGGACTTCATGACCGTGCGGGTGGCCCTCAAGACCGCCCCGCTGGAGCAGTGGGCGGTCGCCCGCGAGATGCGCGCCCGGATCAAGGCCCGGTTCGACAGCGAGGGCATCGCGATGCCGCTGCCGCAGCGGGTGGTCTACCACCGCCAGCAGCCCGCGGACGAGCCGCAGCAGGATGCCGCCCGGGAGGACGCGCGCCAGGTGGCGGCGCAGCACGGCTGAGTACTCCTACTCAGTCGCGGTTGAGTCGCGCGCCTGACGCGCTTCGGGCCCACGGGGATCGACGATTCTGTCCATGAGCAGACTCGTCGACCCCACCATCTGCCCCGACTGCCGGGCGCCACTCGACGCCACGGCCACGTGCACCGGGTGCGGCCTTCGGATCAGCGGGCCGATGGCGGGCGAGCTGTGGTCCGTGATGGTCCGGGCCGATGCCATCGTGGAGCAGCTGCGCGCGGTCGCGCCGGCGGCTCCGCCTGCTGGTGCGGCCGGCGCGGCGTCAGCGCCGACCCAGGGTCCGGCGGCGGGGTCGATCGTGGCTCCGATGCCGCCGCTGCCGCCATTGCCGCCGCGCCGGCTGCCCTCCATGTCGGTGCCGGTCGTGCTGCTCTCGCTCGGCGCGCTGTGCCTCCTCGTCGCCGGCGTCGTCTTCGTGGCGGTCACCTGGAGCGCGCTCGGTCTCACCGGCCGCACCCTGGTGCTGCTCGCCTTCACCGCCCTGCTCACCGGCGTCGCCCTGGTGGTGACGCGCCGTGGCCTGCGCGGAGCCGCCGAGACGTTCTGGCTGGTCGTCGCGGGCATGCTCACCATCGACCTGCTCGCCGCGGAGTCGGCCGGCCTCGCCGGACTCGACGCGCTGTCCTGGCGCGGCACCGGTGCTCTCGTCGGCGGCGCCCTGTTCGCCATGGGCCTGGGCGTGGCGTGGTGGGGACGCAGCCAGCCCGTGCGGCAGCTGCACGGCGCCTCCGTGGTCGCCGTCCTCGGGGCGATGGTCGTCACCGCGACCAACGGCTGGCTGGCGGAGAACCCCGCCATCGGCAGCTCGCTGGCCCTGGTGGTGCTCACGGTGCTGGCGGTGGCGCTGGCCCGGCCATTGCGGGTGGCCGCGGCCGGCCTGGGCGTGCTCGCCGTGGTGACCTGGCTGGTCGTGCTGTCCCACGGGATGGCCCGCGCCGGTGAGGCGGCCTCGTTCGCCGACTGGTGGTCCGACGTACGTGGCTGGCCGCTGCTCGTGGCCGCCGCCGTGCCCGCGGCCGCAGCCGTGTTCCCCCGGATCCCCGGCGTGGCGCTGCCGGTCTGGGTGCGCACGGCGCTGGCCGCGGCCGCTGTGCTGCCGCTCGTCCTGCTGGTCAACGCCGGAGCCGCACCCGGCGACGAGGCCCAGCAGCTGCTGCGGGCGGGCACCCTGATCGCCCTGGCCGTCGTGGCGGCGGTCAGCCCGCGCCCCTGGTCCCACGCTGCGGCCGTGTGGGCCGCGGTCGGGGCCGTCGGCCTCGGCGCGCAGCTGATGATCATGCCGTGGACCAGCGTGACCGAGCTGCCGGGGACGATGTCCCTCGAGGCGCGGATGCCTCCGCTCGCCGAGGACGTCGCCGCCTGGACCTGGCTGCCCGTGGCCATCGCCGTCATGGCCGCCCTGTGGGGCCTCTCCCGCGTGCTGCCCGACCTCGTCCCCCTCGACGCCGAGGTCGTCCGGCGGACGCTCGTGGTCCTCGCCGTCGCCGGCCTCGGCCTGGGAGCGGTCACCACGGTGGTCGGGACCGAGCCGTCGCTGTGGATGGGCATCACCGCGGCGGGGGTCGCCACGGCCGCGGCCGGGAGTGCCACCTGGGTGCTGCGCGGCGGAGTGGCCGGCGTGCTGGGCGCACTGGCCACCGCCCACCTGGCGCTGCTGACCCTGGCCGCGGCGGCGCCCTCCGACGTCGCGTCGGCCGTGGTCGCGACCCTGCTGGCGCTCGCCCTGGTGGTGGCCTTCGCCGCCCTCGAGGACGACGACGAGACCGTCGCGGCGGCGCTCGTCGTGGTGCTGGCAGGTCTCGTCGGCGGCTACGCGCTGGTCGCGTGGGGAGAGCTGTTCGACGCCGACGAGGCGGCACGGGCGCTGGCGGTCGCGGGGTACGCCGCGCTCGTCGGTCTCGTCGCCGCCGTGGCCACGGCGCACCCCTCCTCACGGCTCGCCGTCGAGGGCACTGCGGTGCTGGTCGGTCTCGGGGCTGTCGGGATGTCTCCCGACGGCGAGACCACGGCCATGGTGCTCACCGTGCTCGGCTCGGCTGTCGCCGCCGTCTCGGTGATCCACGGCGACCGGGCCGTTGCCGGCTGGTTCGGTACGGCGGTGCTCCTGTTCGCGACCGCGATCCGGGTCCACCTCGGCGTCGACGCGCCGGAGCTGTACACCCTCCCGGCCGCGGCGGTGCTGGTCGGCGCCGGGCTGTGGCGGCTGCAGACCGACCCGCGGGTCAGCAGCACCAGTGCCCTCGGGAGCGGCCTGACGTTGGCGCTGATGCCGAGCCTGCTGCTCGCCCTCGACGAGCCGGTGACGTTGCGCGGGTCGTTGATCGCGGCCGGCGGGATCGCCGTCCTCGCCCTGGGCGTGGCTCGTCGCCTCGCCGCGCCGCTCGTCCTCGGGGCGTTCACCACCGCGCTGCTCGCCGTACGCCACCTGGAGCCGTACGCCGAGGCCCTCCCGCGCTGGATCACGCTCGGCGCCGTGGGGCTGGCCCTGCTGGGAGTCGGCGTGACCTGGGAGGCACGACTGAAGAACCTGCACACGGCGAAGCGCTACCTGAGCGGCCTGCGGTGAGGAGCGGTCTGCAGAATGGGGTCGTGAGCACCTTCTACGACGAGATCGGTGGCAGCCCCACCATCCGGGGGATCGTCAAGCGTTTCTACGAGGGCGTGGCCGAGGACGAGGTGCTCCGCCCGATGTACCCGGAGGCCGACCTCGGCCCCGCGGAGGAACGGTTCGCGATGTTCCTCGAGCAGTACTGGGGTGGCCCGACCACCTACTCCGAGCGCCGCGGCCACCCCCGCCTGCGGATGCGGCACGCGCCCTTCCCGGTGACGCCCACCGCGAAGGACCACTGGCTGAAACACTTCCGCGCCGCCCTCGACGAGGCCGACCTCACCCCGGAGCAGCACCAGCAGTTCTGGGACTACGTCACGCACGCCGCGCAGTTCATGGTGAACACCATGGAGGACGTGCACTAGTCCGCGGCGAGCTCCCGCCCGAGGCGCGCGCGCTGGGTGTCGGCCATCTCGGTGGGACGCTGCGTGTCCATGTCGAAGGCGACCATCACGACCGCCGCGGTGGCGAGCACCTGATCGCCGTCGCACAGCTCGCTCTCGATGGTGAACGAGCGGTTGCCGAGGCTGCCCACCCAGGAGCGGACGGCGTACGGCTCCGCCCGGGGCGGGACCGGCGCGTGGTACTCGATGTCCGTGGAGGCGACCACGTGCTGCGACCACTTCTGCCCACGGGTGTGCAGGTTCATCACGTACTGGATGCGGGCTTCCTGGAAGAACTCGAAGTGCGCGACGTCGCTCGCCTCGCCGCGCTCGTCGACGTCGGACCGGCGCAGCCGGAGCGGCCAGCTCGCGCGCGGCGGACGCGCAGGACCACGGGCGTCGCGCCACTCCTGGGCGGCACCCCGGTGCCGGTCGACGACCTCGAGCTCCGCGGCGTCGAGCCGGTGCGCGAGGACCGTCGTCGCCCGCACGTAGACCTTGCGCAGCTCGCCACCGCCGTCGTCCTCGGTCAGGTCGTAGACCTCGTGCTCGAGCGTGACCTCGTCGTCGGTCGTGCACGAGACCCAGGAGTCCACGCGCACCGGGTGGCGGTGGAAGACCAGCGGGGCCACGAACTGCACCCGGTGGCGAGCCACGCGCGCTCGCCCCGCGCCGTCACCGCCGAACATGTCCAGCCGCGCCTCGGCGACGTATTCCAGGTAGGTGACGTTGTTGACGTGCCCGAGCAGGTCCATGTCGGCCCAGCGCATCGGGCATTCGTAGGTGTGCCGCACGGGCGTGATCGTCCCAGACCGCAGGCCGCGGACACTGCCCGGCCCTGCGGCGTACGCCGGGGCTAGGCTGGCCGGCACCGTCCAGGACGGTCCGCACCACCGAGGATCGCACCACCGAGGATCAGGAGAGCTCATGCCCGAGGCAGTCATCGTTTCCGCAGCCCGTTCCCCCATCGGCCGGGCCAACAAGGGATCGCTCAAGGACTTCCGTCCCGATGACCTCTCGGCCACGATCATCCAGGCGGCCCTCGACAAGGTCCCCGAGCTCGACCCCAAGACCGTCAACGACCTGATGCTCGGCTGCGGCCTGCCCGGCGGCGAGGCCGGCAACAACATGGGCCGCGTCGTCGCCACCCTGCTGGGCCACGACGAGATCCCGGGCACCACGATCACGCGCTACTGCTCGTCGTCGGTGCAGACCTCGCGGATGGCCTTCCACGCGATCAGGGCCGGCGAGGGCGACGCGTTCATCTCGGCCGGCGTGGAGACGGTCTCCCGCTACGTCAAGGGCACCTCCGACCACATCCCCGACACCCGCAACCCCCGGTTCGTCGAGGCGGAGAAGCGGACAGAGGAGCAGGCAGCCGGCGGCCAGGACTGGCGCGACCCCCGCGAGGACGGCGAGCTGCCGGACGTCTACATCGCCATGGGCCAGACCGCGGAGAACGTCGCACGGCTGCGCGGCCTCGACCGCAAGGAGCTCGACGAGTTCGGCGTCCGCAGCCAGAACCTCGCCGAGAAGGCGATCAACGAGGGGTTCTGGGCCAACGAGATCACCCCGGTCACCACTCCCGACGGCACCGAGGTCACCGCCGACGACGGACCGCGTGCCGGCGTGACCTACGAGGCGGTCTCGCAGCTCAAGCCGGTCTTCCGCCCCGACGGCGTGGTGACCGCCGGCAACTGCTGCCCGCTCAACGACGGCGCCGCCGCGGTGATCATCATGTCCGACACGAAGGCGAAGGAGCTCGGCATCACGCCGCTGGCGCGCATCGTCTCGACCGGCGTCACCGCGCTCTCCCCCGAGATCATGGGCCTCGGCCCCGTCGAGGCCAGCAAGCAGGCGCTGGCCAACGCCAACATGTCGATCGGTGACATCGACCTGGTCGAGATCAACGAGGCCTTCGCCGCCCAGGTGGTGCCGTCCTACCAGGACCTCGGCATCGACCTCGACCGGCTCAACGTCAACGGCGGGGCCATCGCGGTGGGCCACCCGTTCGGCATGACCGGGGCGCGGCTGCAGAACACGATGCTCAACTCGCTGAAGTGGCACGACAAGTCCACCGGCCTGATCACCATGTGCGTCGGCGGTGGCCAGGGCATGGCGATGATCCTGGAGCGGCTCGCCTGAGCCACCCGCCGCGACACCGGACGTGAGAGCCGCGCCGTCACCCGATGACGGCGCGGCTCCGCCCTAGACTCACGCCATGGCCTCTCGGAGCGACGTTCGTTGGCTCGATCCCGATCAGCAGAAGTCGTGGCGGGCCTACATGATGGGCACCGAGCTGCTGCAGCACCAGCTCGACCGGGAGCTCCGCGAGGAGCACGACATCTCGCTGACCGAGTACGAGATCCTCGTCCGCCTCTCCGAGGTGGAGCACAACCGGATGCGGATGGCCGTGCTCGCCGACGCGATGTCCCACTCCCGCAGCCGGGTGACCCACACCATCGCGCGGATGGAGGTGGTCGGTCTCGTCGAACGCTGCCGCTCGGCCGACGACGGACGCGGGGTGGAGGCGCGGATGACCCCGAAGGGCCGGGCCAAGCTGGTCGAGGCCGCCCCCACCCACGTGCGCGGAGTGCGCGAGCACCTCGTCGACCTCGCGGCGCCCAGCGACTTCGCGGCCCTCGGGCGCATCTTCGACGAGGTCAGCGACCGCCTGCTGGAGGGCAAGCCCGAGGACGCGGACATCCGCTGACCCTGGGGTGGCCGTGACGTCGCCCGGCTCCCCGGACGTCATACGTTCCGGTCGCAACAGCGACGAGCTCGTATGACGTCCCGTGCGCGGCGGAAGGGTGATCGACGGCGATGTCTCAGGACATCGGTGAGGGTGCATGTGACACGAAGTCGCTGACACCTGGCGTCCTGCGAACCGGTCGTTGCCCGGTGCAACGTCCTGCGAAGCGGTTGCCGGAGCGACCCCGACGCAGGACGTCCCTGCTCAGAGGGGCCGCGGCGCAGGACGCAAGGCGTGACCGTCGTGCTGGAGGGACCCTGTCGCCCCGCAAGACCTCAGTCGCGGGTGAGGCGCCGGTGGGTGACCCGGTGCGGCCGGGCGGCCTCGGCCCCGAGGCGCTCGACCTTGTTGGCCTCGTAGGAGGCGAAGTTGCCCTCGAACCAGAACCAGTTGCCGGGCTCCTCGTCGGTGCCCTCCCAGGCGAGGATGTGGGTCGCCGTGCGGTCGAGGAACCACCGGTCGTGCGAGGTGATGACCGCGCACCCGGGGAACTCGAGCAGCGCGTCCTCGAGGGAGGAGAGGGTCTCGACGTCGAGGTCATTGGTGGGCTCGTCGAGGAGCAGCAGGTTGCCGCCCATCTTCAGGGTCAACGCGAGGTTGAGCCGGT
>DASSLA010000133.1:0-13486 GCA_035689885.1 Marmoricola sp.
CCGGCCCTAGGGTGATCCGGTGACCCGTCCCTCGCCCCCGGTGAACCGGACCGCGCCCGTGGTGCCGGCGCCGCTGCTGGTGCTGGGGGGCGTGGTGTCGGTGCAGTTCGGGGGTGCGCTCGCGGCGACGCTGGTGCCCGAGATCGGTGCCGGCGGATCGGTGCTGCTGCGCATCGGCATCGCCGCGGTGATCCTCGTCGCCGTGGCCCGCCCGCGGTTGCGTGGGCACACGGCCTCGGCCTGGCGGACGGTGGTCGCGTTCGGGGTGGCGCTGGGGCTGATGAACTGGAGCTTCTACGGCTCCCTGGCCCACCTGCCGCTCGGGGTCGCGGTGACGGTGGAGTTCCTCGGTCCGCTCGTGCTCGCCACGGTGCTCTCGCGGCGGCCGACCGACTTCGTGGCCGTGCTGGCCGCAGCAGCCGGCGTCCTGCTCGTCTCCGAGGCCTTCACGGTGCCGCTCGACGAGCTCAGCCTGGTGGGTCTGCTTCTGGCCCTGCTGGCGGGCGCGTGCTGGGCGGCGTACATCCTGCTCAGCAGCCGCACCGGCGCGGAGTTCGAGCAGCTCGACGGCCTCGCCATCGCGCTGGTCGTGTCCGCCGTCGTCGTGCTCCCCGCCGGGTTGTCCAGCACCGACCTGTGGACCCCCGAGCACGTGCTCAAGGGCCTCGGGCTGGCGGTGCTGTCGTCCCTGCTTCCCTACTCGCTGGAGCTGCTGGCGCTGCGCCGCCTGCGGGCAGCCGTCTTCGGCATCCTGCTCTCCCTCGAGCCGGCGGTCGCCGCGCTGGCGGGCCTGATCGTCCTCGGCCAGCGGCTCAGTGGGCTGCAGCTCCTCGGCATGAGCCTGGTGGTGCTGGCGAGCACCATCGTCCTGGGCGTACGCCGGCCCGAGGAGCCGGGACGCATCGAGTCCACCTGAGCGTCCCCGATGGCGGGCACCGGTCGTTGCCGTGCAGTGTGGGCTGTGTCACAGTCGGGCCACCGCCCCGCCCGGTGCCCGGGGCGGTCAACGAACGCCCCGAGGAGAGACGCGCGATGACCCAGCTGCCCGACCCGACCTACCTCGACGACCGCCTCGCCCACTGGGCCGAGGCGAAGCCCGACGGGGAGGCGTTCACCTATCTGGGTCGCACCTGGACCTGGGCGGAGTGGGACGACCGGGTCCGCCGCCTGACCGGCGCGCTCCAGGGTCTGGGCGTCGGCCGCGGTGACGTGGTCTCGTTCCTCGACAAGAACCACCCGGCCTGCGTGGAGCTCAGCATGGCGGCCGCGTGCCTGGGGGCCGCCAACGCGATCATCAACTTCCGCCTCGCCGGCGACGAGGTCGACTACGCCGTCAACGACGCCGGGGCCAAGGTGCTGCTGGTCGGCACCGAGCTGATGCCGCTGGTGGACAAGATCCGCGACCGGCTGACCACGGTCGAGCACGTCTTCGAGGTGAGCCCCGACGGCGGGGACGGCGACGAGTACGAAGCCCTCCTCGCCGGGGCCGAGCCCGTCGGTCGGCAGCCCGGGGTCGAGCCCGAGGACGTCTGCCTGGTGATGTACTCCTCCGGCACCACCGGCCACCCGAAGGGCGTGGCCCTGACCCAGGCCAACATGGTCGCCCACACCCTCGCCGCCCACGACGGGTGGTCCTTCGAGGAGGGTGACAAGAACATGGTCTCGATGCCGCTGTTCCACGTCGGCGGCTCGTCGTACGTGCTGTTCGGCATCCATGACGGGGTGCCCAGCGTGATGACCCGCGACCCCGACGGCCCGTCGCTGGCCGGCGCGATCATGCAGGGCGCCAACCGCACCTTCCTGGTGCCGGCGGTGCTGGCGCAGGTGCTGCAGTCGGGCGACGACGCGATCAAGCTGTTCGGCAACCTGAAGACCTACTGCTACGGCGCCTCGCCGATGCCGCTCCCGCTGCTCCGCGCCGCGCTGGAGGCCTGGCCGGACACGGACTTCATCCAGGTCTACGGCCTCACCGAGGTGGCCGGGGTGATCACGCACCTGATGCCCGAGGCGCACCGCGACCCCGAGCACCCCGAGCGGCTGGTCAGCGCCGGCCAGTGCATCCCCGGGGCGGAGGTCAAGGTGGTCGACCCGGAGTCGCTGCAGGAAGTGCCGACCGGCGAGCACGGCGAGCTGTGGTTCCGCACCCCGCAGCTGATGACGGGCTACCTCAACAAGCCCGAGGCCACCGCCGAGGTGATCACCGAGGACGGCTGGTTCCGCACCGGCGACATGGGCAAGGTCGACGCCGACGGCTTCGTCTACGTCGAGGACCGGCTCAAGGACATGATCATCTCGGGCGGGGAGAACATCTACTCACCGGAGATCGAGCGGCTCCTGGCCGAGCACCCGGCGGTGATGGAGGTCGCGATCATCGGGGTCCCCGATGATCGCTGGGGCGAGACCGTCAAGGCGGTGGTCGCCCTCAAGCCGGACACGCGGGCCACCGAGGAGGAGCTGATCGCCTACTGCCGCGAGCACCTCGCCCACTTCAAGTGCCCCAAGTCGGTGGACATCATCGACGCGCTCCCGCGCAACCCCACCGGCAAGATCCTCAAGCGCGACCTGCGCAAGCCCTACTGGGAGGGACGCGACCGCGCGACCGTGTAGCCGGCGGTACTACTTCCAGCGCTCGGCGGCCGGGGTGAAGTCGAGGGTGCGGTCGCCGGTGTAGATCTGCTTGGGCCGCGCGATCTTCTGGTCCTTGTCCTGCACCAGCTCGAGCCACTGGGCCAGCCAGCCGGGGGTGCGGCCGATGGCGAACAGCACGGTGAACATCTCCGGCGGGAACTGGAAGGCCTCGTAGATCAGCCCGGAGTAGAAGTCCACGTTGGGGTAGAGCTTGCGCTTGACGAAGTACTCGTCCTCCAGCGCGATCTTCTCCAGCTCCAGCGCGATCTCGAGCAGCGGGTTGACGCCGGTGACCTCGAAGACGTCGTCGCAGGCCTTCTTGATGATCTTGGCCCGCGGGTCGTAGTTCTTGTACACGCGGTGGCCGAAGCCCATCAGCCGCTCGTTGCCGTCCTTCACACCCTTGATGAAGTCGGGGATGTTCTCCTTGCTGCCGATGCGGCGCAGCATCCGCAGCACGGCCTCGTTGGCGCCGCCGTGCAACGGGCCGTAGAGCGCGCCGACACCCGCCGCGACCGCGGAGTAGGGGTCGACCTGCGAGGAGCCCACCGAGCGGACCGCGTTGGTCGAGCAGTTCTGCTCGTGGTCGGCGTGCAGGATGAACAGCACGTCCAGCGCCCGGACCAGCCGCTCGTCGGCGTCGAACTTCTGCTCGCTCATCTTGAAGAGCATCGAGAGGAAGTTGGCCGTGTAGCTGAGGTCGTTGTCGGGGTAGACGTAGGGCTTGCCCTGCGCGTGCCGGAATGCCCAGGCGCCGATCGTCGGCATCTTGGCGATCATCCGGACGATCTGCATGTGCCGGTTGTCGGGGTCGTTGATGTTGCCCGACTCGGGGTAGAAGGTCGACAGCGCGCCGACGGAGGCCATCAGCATGCCCATCGGGTGGGCGTCGTACCGGAAGCCCTGCATGAAGGTGCGGACGTTCTCGTGCAGGAAGGTGTGGTTGGTGATCTCGTGCACCCACGTGTCGTACTGCTGCTTGGTGGGCAGCTCGCCGTGGATCAGCAGGTAGGCGACCTCGAGGAAGCTGGACTTCTCCGCGAGCTGCTCGATGGGGTAGCCGCGGTACTCCAGGATCCCCTGCTCGCCGTCGATGTAGGTGACCGCGCTCTTGCAGGACGCCGTGTTCACGAACCCGGGGTCGTAGGTCGCCAGCCCGGGCTGGTCCTCGGCCGCCTTGATCTGGGCCAGGTCTGCCGCCCGGATGGTCCCGTCGGCGATCGGGATCTCGTACTCCTTGCCGGTCCGGTTGTCACGCACGGTGAGGGTCTTGTCACCGGTCTCGGTCACGTCGGCTCCTTGCGATGGCTCGGGGCGGTCACTGCCTGACTGGGGCTGCTCGGCCTCGCTCGGCCGGGTCCAGCGGTCTGCGTCTCAACCTATGCCCCGGTCGGGCGCGAGGTACACCTGACCCGCTTTTGACTCCGCCGTCGCGAGGCCGGTAATCTTGCCGGTCGCGTCTCCTGCCGCGTCGGGGTTTCAACGATTGGGCCCCGGTGCAGACCCGCCACCGGACCCAGGTCCGTACGACGGGCAGTGTTCGTCAGAAGGCGTGAGCATCGAAGAGCCGGCCCGGGAATCAGCCCTGTCGGTCCACGAACGAATGAGATTGGCCTACAACGTTGCGTACGTACAGCCCCAAGCCCGGCGACATCCAGCGCGAGTGGCACGTCATCGACGCCACCGACGTCCGGCTGGGCCGCCTCGCCGTCCAGGCAGCCAACCTGCTGCGCGGCAAGCACAAGCCCACCTACGCGCCCCACGTCGACACCGGCGACTTCGTGATCATCGTCAACGCGGCCAAGGTGTCGCTGTCCGGTGACAAGGCGACCCGGAAGATGTCCTACCGCCACTCCGGCTTCCCGGGCGGACTCTCGGCCACGCCCATCGGCGAGGTCCTGGAGAAGGACGCCCGCAAGGCCGTCGAGAAGGCCGTCTGGGGCATGCTGCCCAAGAACCGTCTCGGTCGTCAGATCCTCAAGAAGCTGAAGGTCTACTCCGGTCCCGAGCACCCGCACGCGGCCCAGAAGGCCCAGCCCTTCGAGATCACGCAGATCTCCCAGTAACGACTTTCGACTTTCGAGACAACAGGCAAGGAACCACAGTGGCTGACGTAGACAACGACACCGGCACCCAGGGCGAGGAGACCTACGAGGTCAACGAGCAGGGCGTCGCGTACTCCAGCGAGAGCGCCCCCGGCGCGGACACCCCCGCCCGTCCGGCGACCATCGCCCCCGCGGCTGCGACCGGGCGTCGCAAGGAGGCGGTGGCCCGCGTGCGACTCGTCCCCGGCAGCGGCAAGTGGACGGTCAACGGTCGCGACCTCGACAACTACTTCCCGAACAAGCTGCACCAGCAGGTCGTCAACGAGCCCTTCGTGACCACCCAGCTCGAGGGCCGCTTCGACGTGATCGCCCGCATCCACGGTGGCGGCATCACCGGCCAGGCCGGCGCGCTGCGCCTGGGCGTGGCCCGTGCGCTCAACGCCGTCGACGTCGAGGCCAACCGCCCCGGCCTGAAGAAGGCCGGCCTGCTCACCCGGGACGCCCGGGTGATCGAGCGCAAGAAGGCCGGTCTGAAGAAGGCCCGCAAGGCACCGCAGTTCAGCAAGCGCTGATCCTGGCGGATGGCACGCATCTTCGGTACGGACGGGGTCCGGGGCCTGGCCAATGGTGATCTCACCGCTGAGCTGGCCCTGGACCTCTCCGTTTCTGCTGCCCATGTCCTCGCCGAGCGCGGCACCTTCGAGGGCCACCGGCCGTTCGCGGTCGTGGGCCGGGACACGCGGGTCTCCGGGCAGTTCCTCGAGTCGGCGGTCGTCGCCGGCCTCGCCTCGGCCGGGGTCGACGTGCTGCTCGTCGGCGAGGTGCCCACGCCCGGGGTCGCCTGGCTCACCGGTTCGCTCGGTGCCGACCTGGGCGTGATGCTGTCCGCCTCGCACAACCCGATGCCGGACAACGGCATCAAGTTCCTCGCCCGCGGCGGGGTCAAGCTCGCCGACTCGATCGAGGTCGCCATCGAGGACCGGCTCCGCGAGCCGTGGGACCGGCCGACCGGCACCGCCGTCGGCCGGGTGCGTCCGCACACCACCGCTCTGGAGGAGTACGCCGGCCACCTCGTCTCGACCATCAAGCCGCGTCTCGACGGCATCAAGGTGGTCCTCGACTGCGCCCATGGTGCTGCCTGGCAGGTCGGACCCAAGGCGCTGCGCGACGCGGGCGCCGAGGTGGTGGCCATCTGCGCCGAGCCGGACGGCACCAACATCAACGATGGCTGCGGCTCGACCCACATCGAGGTGCTGCAGAAGGCCGTCCTCGAGCACGGCGCCGACGTCGGCTTCGCGCTCGACGGCGACGCCGACCGCTGTCTTGCGGTGGACCACGCGGGCGAGGTCGTCGACGGCGACCAGATCCTCGCGATCCTGGCGCTCGCGATGCGCGACGCCGGCGAGCTGCAGGACGACACCGTGGTGGCCACGGTGATGAGCAATCTCGGCTTCGTCCAGGCGATGTTGGCCGCCGGTGTCGGCGTACGCCAGACCAAGGTCGGTGACCGCTACGTGCTGGAGGCGATGAAGGACTCCGGCTTCACCCTCGGCGGCGAGCAGTCCGGCCACGTCATCATGAGCCGCCACGCCACCACCGGCGACGGCGTGCTCACCGCGCTGCACGTGCTGGCCCGGATGTCCTCCACCGGAGCGCCGCTGGCCGAGCTGGCCGGGGTGGTCACGCGGCTCCCGCAGGTGCTGGTCAACGTCGCGGACGTCGACAAGGCGCGCGCGGGCGACGACGAGGTGCTGGCGGCGGCGGTCGCGGAGGCGGGGGCCGAGCTCGGCGACTCCGGGCGGGTGCTGCTGCGTCCCTCGGGCACCGAGCAGCTCGTGCGCGTCATGGTCGAGGCCGCGACGGCCGAGAAGGCCAGCGAGGTCGCGGAGCGTCTCGCCGACGTGGTCCGTGAGCGGCTGGCGCTCGGGGCCTAGTCCGAATCCTCAGGCAGGCCCCTGGGCGCGCCAGACCGGCGCGACCTCCCGGCGGTAGCCGCGCCCGAACAGTGCGGACAGCACGGTGAGCACCGGCTTGGGCACGTTGCCCTCGATCGCCTCCTGCTCCTCGGGAGTGGCGCCGTCGGTGACCCAGGCGAAGAACCTGCCTGCCTTGGCCGGGCCGCCCTTGGAGAACTCGCGGCCCATGGCCTTGATCTCCGGGTGGTCGACGTTGTCCTGGTAGAAGCCCTCGAGCTCGGCCTCCTCGTGGTCGAGGTGCTCGAGGGTGACCTCCCGCAGTTGCTGCATGGCCGACAGTGCGCTGGTGGCCTCACCGCTGCCGGGCCGGGCCTGCAGCGCCGCCATGGCGGTCCTCGTCCGCTCGAGTGCGGCAGCCATCGTCTCGTGCTCGGCGTCCATCTGGTCGAGCAGTTGTCGCGGGACCCCGGCGCGTTCGAGGTGCGGCCAGGCGATCTCGTGCTCGCCCTCGTGGTGGTCGGTCAGCTGCGCGTCGAAGCTCCGCCAGGCGACCCCCAGCTGACGGGCACGGGCCGCGTCTCCGTCCCGGAACGTCGTCAGCGCCCCGATGAACCGCTCGAGGTCGCGCCGGACGGCCGCGTGGATGGCCTTGTTCATGCTCATGGTCGCCATGGGGTGCAGCGTAGTGATCGATCGGGGGTGTGGCGCACCGGGCGATCGGCGGGTCCAGACCGGTGCGAGCACCCGCGACCCGGCCGGCGTCAGCCGGCCGGTCGCACCAGGCCCGACTCGTAGGCGAGCACCACTGCCTGCACCCGGTCACGAACGCCCAGCTTCATCAGCAGGCGCGCGATGTGCGTCTTCACCGTGTTCTCGCTGACGAACAGCTGTGCGGCGATCTCGGCGTTGCTGAGCCCACGGGCGACGTGACGGAGCACCTCGTGCTCGCGTTCGGTGAGGCCAGTGAGGTCTTCCCGCGGTCGTGGCGTACGTCGGGCGAACTCCTCGATCAAGCGGCGGGTGACCGACGGCGCGAACAACGACCCACCCTCGGCCACCACGCGGATCGCGGTGGTGAGTCGTTCCTCGGGGGCATCCTTGAGCAGGAAGCCGCTCGCCCCGGCCCGCAGCGCGTCGTACACGACCTCGTCGAGGTCGAAGGTGGTGAGCACCAGCACCCGAGGCGGATCGTCGCCTGCGGTGACGGCCCGGGTGGCCTCGATGCCGTCCACGCCCGGCATCCGGACGTCCATGAGTACGACGTCCGGGCCGGTCTCCTGGCTGGTGGCGATCGCGCTCGCGCCGTCATTCGCCTCGCCGACGATCTCGATGTCCGGTTCGGACGAGAGGATCATCCGCAGCCCGGTGCGCACCAGAGGCTGGTCGTCGGCCAGCACGACCCGGATCACGAGATCTCCGTGGAGTAGGGCAGTCGGGCCCGGATCTCGAACCCGCCCTCGGGGAGTGGTCCCGCCGTGACCTCGCCACCGATGACCGCGACTCGCTCCCGGATCCCGATCAGGCCGTGCCCGCCATGGGGCTCCGCGCCGCTCGCTCCGGGGACCCCGTCGTCGCGCACCGTCACGCTGAGGGCGTCGTCGGTGTAGTCGAGGACCACGCGCGCCGCGGCGCGCGTCGAGTGCCTGAGCACATTCGTGAGTGCTTCCTGGACGATGCGATAGGCCGACAGGTCCACCCCGGGAGGCACCGGCTGCCGGGCCCCACGCACGCTGACCTCGACCGGCACACCGGAGTCGCGCACCTGTCCGACCAACCGGTCGAGGTGGTCCAGCGACGGCTGCGGCGCATGACCTTCGCCGTGGCCATCAGCGGTCGCACCGTCGGGCTCGGTGTCACGCAGGACCGCCAGCAGCCTGCGCATGTCTCCGAGTGCAGCGGTGTTGGTCAGCTCGATCGCGTCAAGGGCTCGACGGACGGCGTCCGGGTCGGAGGCAAGCGTGCGACGAGCGCCTCGCGCCTGCAGCACGGTCACCGAGATCGCGTGCGAGACCACGTCGTGGAGCTCCCGGGCGATCCGTGACCGCTCCTCCGCCACGGCGCGCTGTTCCCGAGCCGCCTGTTCGCGCCGCAACCGCGCATTCTCGGCGCGGAGCTCGGTCTCGCGCTCGCGCCGGAGCCGCAGGGTGAGTCCTGCACCCCAGGGGGCGCCCACGAAGGCCAGCACGAAAGCGAGGTCGCCGAGGTCGGCCTGCTGGATCCCGGCCTCGCTCTCGATGAAGGACAGCATGGTGACGACCAGGCCGATGCCTCCGAGCCAGCCCTCGAGACCGCGTGCGTGACGACCGAGTGAGTACAACGTCAGCACGTACGCCCCCACGAGGGTCATCGAGTCGTTGTCGAAGCCCGGCTGGAGCCGGCCCAGTACCTCCAGGCCCACCATGACCAGCACGAACGAGACGAGTGGGCTCCGGCGCCGCAGGGCGAGGGGGAGCGTGGACAGCAGGCCGGCCGAGACGGACAAGGCCAAGTCGTCCTGCGCCCACCCCTGGATCTCGAGGGTCATGGAGAGCGCGAGCGCCCCGGCCAGCACGGCGTCGCCGTACCGACTGAGTGCGCGGCGCAGGTCCATGGAGCAACGGTAGGGCTCATCGGCACTGCGCGGCGTCACCCGCAGGAATGACCGGGACCTCATCCACACGGGTCGGCGGGACCACTCCATGGCGTGACGACTGCGGCCCCGCTGCGCTGAAGACTCATCTGCACCCGACCAACCGGGCAATCGAGAGGAACGGCCATGACCACCGTCACCACCACGTCCCCGTCCATCACCACCCGTGCCGCCATCGGCATCGGAGTCCTGTCCGGCGTCGTCGCCATGACGCTCGCCACGCTCTTCGCCCACGACTGGCGCGAGGTCGCCGTCGTCGCGGCCGTGCTCACGGTGGCGACGGCGGCCGTGTTCGGCTTCGTCGTACCGCGCGCCTTGCGCAAGGAGAGTGCGGGCGGTACCGCGCTCGGCCTGGCCATCCCCGCGGCCCTGCTGTCGGTGCCGGCGTTCTGGAGCGGCCTGCCCCTGGTGCTCGGTGTCGCATCGCTGCTGGTCGGTAACGCCGGTCGGCGCGCAGGCCGTGGCTCGGGGCTGTGCATCGCTGCGCTGGTGATCGCCGCGCTGACGGTGGCCTTCTACGCGTCCATCTACGTCATGGAGGGCCTCGCGGGTCAGACCGGCTTCCTCCTGGACTGAGCACGGTCTGAGCGGTCCGGCCGGGTCAGGAGTCCCCGAACACCGGGGCTCCTGACCCGGCTCACAGCTTGCGCAGCCTCACCCAGCGCACCGAGTGGTCGCGCCCCTTGCGCAGCACCAGGGTGGCGCGGGAGCGCGTCGGCTTGACGTTCTGCTCCAGGTTGGGGCCGTTGATCTCGTCCCAGATGCGGTGGGCCTCGGTGACCGCCTCGTCGTGGGAGAGCGAGGCGTAGCGCGCGAAGTAGGAGGCCGGGTCGCGGAACGCGGTCTCGCGCAGGCGCAGGAACCGGTCGGTGTACCACCCGCGGATGTCGCTGGTGGCCGCGTCGACGTAGACGGAGAAGTCGAAGAAGTCGCTGACCGCGAGGCCGCTGCGCCCGTCGGGCCGGAACGGCGCGGGCTGGAGCACGTTGAGGCCCTCGACGATGACGATGTCGGGCCGCGAGATCACGACCTTCTCCTCGGGCACCACGTCGTAGACGAGGTGGGAGTACGTCGGTGCCTCGACCTCGTCCTTGCCGGACTTGATGTCCACCACGAACTTCAGCAGCGCCTTGCGGTCGTAGGACTCGGGGAAGCCCTTGCGGTGCAGCATCCCGCGGCGGGCCAGCTCGGCGTTGGGCAGCAGGAACCCGTCGGTGGTGACCAGCGAGACACGGGGGTGCTCCGGCCAGTGGGCCAGCATCTGCTGCAGCACCCGCGCGGTGGTGGACTTGCCGACGGCGACCGAGCCGGCCAGGCCGATCACGAACGGCGTGCGGGGTGGCTGCGACTGGTGCAGGAAGTCCTCCTGCTGGCGGTGCAGCTTGCCGGCGGCCTCGACGTACAGGCTGAGCAGCCGCGACACCGGCAGGTAGACCTGGGTGACCTCGTCGAGGTCCAGCTCGTCGCCGAGGCCACGGACCCGCTCGATCTCCTCGGGCGACAGCGCCTGCTCGGTCGCCCGTCCCAGCGCCGCCCACGCCTCGCGCTCCAGCTCGACGTACGGCGATGCCTCGCCGTTCGCGCCGTTGGCCATGCCGGGGATTGTTCCAGTCCGGAGAGGAGGCGGCTCAGGCCGAGCCGGGAGTCGAACGCTGCTCCGGACCGGGGCCTTCCTTCTCGGCCTCCACGACGGCCCTGATCCGCTTCAGCGTGGTGCGCATGCCGTTGCGGTTTGTGCGCCCACGCGCCCAGCCCAGCAGCGTCCAGTACACCTTCAGCAGCGGGTGCCCGGCCAGCTGGAAGTACTCGGTCACCTCGACCCCGTCCCGACCGTCGGCGGACGGCTCGATCCGGTAGCCCCAGGTGTTCACGTCGCGGTCGCCGGCGACCACGGTGAACTCGAACTGCTCCTCGGGCTCGCAGACGTCGACCCGGCACAGCGTCCAGTACGTGGGACCGACGCCGTTGCGCTTCACGTGGCCCTTGAAGTGCGCCCCCACCTCGGGCCCGGTGGAGCCACGCGTCCAGCGCGCCTCGAAGGTCTCGGGGCTGAACTCGCCGATCCGGGTGACGTCACTGACCAGGTCCCACACGGCGGCAGGGGTGGCGTTCATGTGGACGGTGACGGAGTCGCGCATGGAGGCGAGGCTACGTGCAGGCGCCCCTCTAGACTCCACCGCATGTGCGGAATCGTTGGGTATGTCGGTGACAAGCGGGCCCGTGACGTCGTGATCGAGGGACTGCGACGACTCGAGTATCGCGGCTACGACTCCGCAGGCATCGCGGTGATACCGGCCAACGGCGCGGGGGAGAGCACCGGCTCGATCGCCGCTGACAAGCGGGCCGGCAAGCTGGCCAACCTCGAGAAGGCGATCGAGGAGACCCCGCTGCCCGACGCGACCACCGGCATCGGGCACACCCGCTGGGCCACCCACGGCGCGCCCAACGACACCAACGCCCACCCCCACCTGGGCCAGCAGGGCCGGGTGGCCGTGGTGCACAACGGGATCATCGAGAACTACGCCGTGCTGCGCGACCAGCTCGAGCGAGACGGTCACGACCTGCGATCGGAGACCGACACCGAGGTCACGGCGCACCTGCTCGAGAAGGTGCTGGAGGAGACCGGCGACCTGACCACCGCGATGCAGACGGTGTGCCGCGGGCTCGAGGGCGCCTTCACCCTGGTGGCCATCGACGCCCAGGACCCCTCCCACGTGGTCGCGGCGCGCCGCAACTCCCCGCTGGTGGTCGGCCTGGGCGAGGGGGAGAACTTCCTCGGCTCGGACGTCGCGGCGTTCATCGAGCACACCCGCGAGGCCCTCGAGCTCGGCCAGGACCAGGTCGTCACGATCACTCGCGACGACGTACGCGTGACCGACTTCGACGGTGCCGCGGCGGAGGGCAAGCGCTACCACGTCGACTGGGACCTCTCCGCGGCGGAGAAGGACGGTCACGACTGGTTCATGCGCAAGGAGATCTTCGAGCAGCCGCGCTGCATCGCCGACGCGCTGCTGGGCCGGCACACCAACGACGGCCAGCTGCAGCTCGACGAGGTCCGGATCACCGAGGGCGAGCTCCGCGAGATCGACAAGATCATCATCATCGGCTGCGGCACGGCCAACTACGCGGGCCTGGTGGCGAAGTACGCCATCGAGCACTGGACCCGCATCCCCTGCGAGGTCGAGCTCGCCCACGAGTTCCGCTACCGCGACCCGATCCTGACCCGCACCACCCTGGTGGTGGCGATCAGCCAGTCCGGCGAGACCGCCGACACGCTGATGGCGATCCGCTACGCCCGCCAGCAGCGGGCGCGGGTGCTGGCGATCTGCAACACCAACGGCTCCACGATCCCGCGCGAGTCCGACGCGGTGATCTACACCCACGCCGGCCCGGAGATCGGGGTGGCCTCCACCAAGGGCTTCCTCACCCAGCTGGTCGCCTGCTACCTGCTCGGCCTCTACCTCGCGCAGGTGCGCGGGACGAAGTTCGGCGACGAGATCGCCGCGGTGGTGCAGGAGCTGGAGCGGATGCCCGGCCACGTCGACCGGGTGCTGGAGCAGGCCCAGTCGATCTACGACCTGGCCAAGGAGTACGCCAACACGCGGTCAGTGCTCTTCCTCGGCCGGCACGCGGGCTTCCCGGTGGCGCTCGAGGGCGCGCTGAAGCTCAAGGAGCTCGCCTACATCCACGCGGAGGGGTTCGCCGCGGGCGAGCTCAAGCACGGGCCGATCGCGCTGATCGAGGACGGCCTGCCGGTGTTCTGCGTGGTGCCGCCGCGTGGCCGCGACCAGCTGCACGACAAGATGACGAGCGCGATCCAGGAGATCCGCGCCCGGGGCGCACGCACGATCGTGCTCGCCGAGGAGGGGGACGACGAGGTCGCGCGGTACGCCGACGTGACGATCACCCTGCCCGTCGTACCCACGCTGCTGCAGCCGATCGTGGCCACCGTGCCGCTGCAGCTGTTCGCTTGCGAGCTGGCCACCGTGATGGGCCACGACGTCGACCAGCCGCGCAACCTGGCCAAGTCCGTCACCGTCGAGTGAGCACGAGTCGAGCGGGCGCGTGATCGTCGGCATCGGCACCGACGTCGTCGAGATCGCGCGCATGCAGCAGTCGCTGGCTCGCACGCCCTCGATGCGGGAGCGGCTGTTCACCGCGGACGAGGCGCGCCTGCCCGAGGAGTCGCTCGCGGCCAGGTTCGCCGCCAAGGAGGCCCTCGCCAAGGCCCTGGGGGCGCCCGGCGGCCTGTCCTGGCAGGACGCCGA
>DASSLA010000134.1:0-14744 GCA_035689885.1 Marmoricola sp.
TCCAGTGGGGCGCGTGCTCGGCCCGCCACGACGGCGGCGTGACCCGGCTGAAGAACGCCGCGTCGTGCGAGAGCAGCATCCGGTCGGCGTACCCCTCGGCCAGCAGGGCCAGCACGGTGGCGACCCGGCGGTCGTCGGGCAGCACGTGCTCCATCCCGAACCGGTCCATGCCGATCGTCGCGCCGACGTCCATCAGCTCGCGGAGGTAGTCGAGCTCCTCGGTGTCGCCGCAGTGCCCGACCACGATCCGGTCGGGGGCGACCCCGCGCTCGCCGAGGAACGCGAGCTGCTCGCGGCCGTTCTGCGAGGGAGCGTGCGTGTGCGTGAAGACCGGTACGCCGGTGCGCAGGTGCGTCTCGGCGGCGGCAGCGAGCACCCGCTGCACGTCGGGGGTGAGCCCCGGCCGGTCGGTGACGACCTTCAGCGCCGCCGCCCGTATGCCGGTCCCGGCGATCCCCTCCTCGATGTCACGGAGGAAGAACTCCACCAGCGGGTCCGGCCCGTCGACGAGCAGACCGGGCCCGTGGGTGTGGAAGAACGCGGGCAGCACGTCCGCGGTGTAGTAGCCGGTCGCCGCCAGCAGGTTGACCCGGGTGTGCGCCGCGACCTCCGCGACCCGGGCCACGTCGCGCCCCAGCCCCAGAACCGTGAGGTCGACGACCGTGCGGACCCCGAGGTCCCAGAGCTCCTCCAGGCCGGCGACCGCACCGTCGATCGCCGACTGCTCGTCCCACTCCGGGTGCGGGAAGTTGCGGTCCAGCTCCGGGTGGCCCACGAACACGTGCTCGTGGGCCAGCGTGACGCCCAGCTGGTCGCCGGGCACCGCGCCCCGGAACGTCTGCACCGCGGCGGAACTCACTCAGCGGTCTCCCGGATGCCCTCGTAGACCTTCAGCTGGTCCTCGTTGAAGTTCTCCCGCAGGTAGGAGTCGGCCTGCGAGCGGAATGCCTCGACGTCGACGTCCTCGACGACCTCCATCTGGTCGCCCTGCTTCCACTCGTCGATCGTCTTCTTCTCGTCCTCGGCCACGCAGGTCGGGACCTCCGCGACGGCCTTGTCGACCGCCGACTGCAGCGCGTCCTTCTGCTCCTGGTCGAGCTCGTCCCAAGTCGCCTGGCCGACGATCACCAGGTTGGAGTTGGCGCCGTGGCCGGACATGCTGATCGCGTCCTGCACCTCGTCGAGGCTGATCGCCTTGATGTTGACGATCGGGTTCTCCTGGCCGTCCACCGTGCCCTGCTGCAGCGCGAGGAACAGCTCTTCGTAGGCGACCTCCGTCGCGTCCGCACCCAGCGCCTTGGCGTTCATCAGGAACTGCGGCGAGCCGGGGAAGCGCATCCTCAGTCCATCGAGGTCGCCGGGCGCGCGGATCGGCTCGTTGGCGGTGAAGTGCCGCATCCCGGCGTTCCACATGCCGAGGGTCTGCACCTGCGCCTCCTCGGCGAACCCGTCGGTCAGCTCCTTCGCCGCGTCGCTGTCGGCGTAGCTCGCGAAGTGCTCCTCGTCGTCGAAGGCGTACGCCGCGTCGAGCACCGCGACCGGCTCGTAGACCGCACCGAGGGCGGACGCTCCCTGGATGTCCATGTCGATGTCACCGGAGACGACCGACGCGATCCGGTCGGCGTCGCCACCGAGCTGGCTGTTGCCGAAGACCTCGACGGTCATCCCGGCATCGGCCTTCTCCACCTCGTCGGCGATCACCTGGGCGCCACAACGGTGCTGGGCCTGCTGCTCGGTGTAGCTGTGGGCGAGGCGGATCTCGACGTCGCCGCCGGAGGAACCTCCCTCGTCTTCGCCGCAGCCGGCCAGGACCAATGCGGGTGCGAGGACCCCGGCCAGCAGGGCCACCCCCCTGCGGTTGCGTGGTGTCGACATCACTGCTTCCTTTCTCCGGATGGTTCCCGAGCCATGGGCTCGCCGTCCGCCTCGGCGGCGACGAGGAGGTCGAAGTCGTGGAACATCGCCGAGCGGTCGGCGGCCCGGCCGGTGATCAGCTCGAACGCGTCGGCGGCCTGGTGCACCGCCATCCCGGCGCCGCTGAGGGTCTGGCACCCGAGGGCCTCCGCGGCGCGCAGCAGCCGGGTGCGCAGCGGCCGGTAGACGATGTCGGCGACCCACGTGGTGGGGCGCAACTGCTCCTCGGGCAGCGGGATGCCGGGGTGGTGGGCCATCCCGACCGGGGTGGCGTTCACCAGTCCCGCGGCGTCACGCATCGCGGCTTCCAGGCCACTGCGGTCGAGGACCTCAACGTTGGCGTTGCTCCCCAGCCGCTGTACCGACTCGACCAGTGCCGCGCCCCGGTCGCGGTCCGGGTCCACCACGCGCAGTCGCTGCACCCCGAGGCGCACGAGCGCGTGGGCGACCGCGGTCCCCGCTCCTCCGGCGCCCAGCAGCACGACGTCCGCCAGCGAGACCCCGGGGAGCCCGTCGGTGAACGAGCGCTCGAACGCGGTCAGGTCGGTGTTGTGCCCCACGGTGGCGCCGTCCGTCACGACGACGGTGTTCAGCGCACCGACGGCGGCGACCTCCGCGGACACCCGGTCGACCAGCGGCACCGTCATCTGCTTGACGGGGTGGGTGACGTTGAGTCCGTCGAAGCCCAGTCGCACCGCGCTGCGCACCAGCTGGCCCAGCCGGTCCGGGTCCACATCGTCATCGACCAGATCGACGGTCTTGTAGACGTACCGCAGCCCCTGGCGCTCGGCCTCGCGCTCGTGCAGCTCCGGGGTCAGCGACGGGCCGATGCCCTGGCCGACCAGGCCGGTGAGCGTGGACCGTCGGACGCCGCTCACAGGTTCAGCTCCCGTGGCAGGTACAGGATCGCGTCGGGCCAGAAGATGATCGCCACGCAGAGCAGCACCAGCGGAACCATGAAGGGCACCGCGCCCCAGAAGACCTCCGACATGCTCGCCCGAGAGATCGCCTGGAGGACGAAGATCACGGTGCCGACCGGTGGGGTGAGCAACCCGATCATCTGGGAGATGATCATCAGCACGCCGAGCGCGATCGGGTCCACGTCGTACGCCGCGCTGATCGGCAGCAGGATCGGCACCGTCAGGGTCAGCACCGCGATCGCGTCGAGAGCCGTGCCGAGCACCATCGAGAGCAGCAGCACCAGCACCATGAAGACCGTGGCGTCGGAGGTGAGTCCGAGCATCCACTCCGAGATCATCTGCGGCACCCGCTCCTGGGCGAAGATGTAGCCCAGCAGGTTCGCGGACGCGACGATCAGCATGATCGCGCCAGTGGTCGTCACCGTCTCGACGAGCACCGTGGGCACGTCACGCAGGCGCAGCGTGCGGTAGCCGAAGCCGAGCACTGCCATGTACGCCGCTCCGACGGCCGCGGCCTCCGTGGGGGTGAACAAGCCGCCGAGGATGCCGCCGAGCACGACGACCGGCGCCCCGAGGGGGAGGATCACCCGCCGGCCGGTCTGCCACACCCGCGGCCAGCTGAACTCGGTGCGCACGATGTTGTCGTCGCGGCGCACGAGCAGGAAGACGACGACGCACAGGCCGAGCGCCATCAGCAGCGCGGGCACGACCGACGCCGCGAACAGCGCGCCCGTCGAGACTGCGGCCAGGCCGGCGTAGATCACCGCCGGGATGCTGGGCGGCATCACCGGTGCGATCAGCGAGGCCGAGCCGACCACCCCAAGGGCGAACTTCTTGGAGTAGCCGCCTCGCAGCATCGCGGGGATCTGCAGCTTGCCGAGCGCGGCCGCGTCGGCGACGGCCGACCCGCTCATCCAGGAGAAGCCGACGCTCACCCCGACGCTGACGTAGCCGAGGCTGCCGCGCACGCGGCCGAGCACCGCCAGCGCGAAGTCGAAGAGCCGGTCGGCGATGCCCGCGTGGTTGGCGAGCGATCCCAGCAGGATGAACAGCGGTACGGCGAGCAGCGGGAAGCTGGCCGTCGAGTTGGTGACCAGCCGCAGCGCGAGCCCCGTGGAGAGGTCGTTGGTGAGCATGTAGATCAGCGACGGGCCCACGAACGCGAAGGCGATCGGCACCCGGATCGCCATCAGGCCCACGATCAGCAGGCACAGGACAATGAGGCTCATTCGGGGTCCCCGGCGGATCGGGAGCGCAGCGAGCGATCTGTCGGGGTGTTCATTCGACCGCCGCCCTTGGTGGGAGCACGACGTCCTCGTCGGGCTCGGGCACTCCCAGCACGGCGTACCGGAGCGCGGCGACCAGGGCGCGGACGACCACGCTGGCGAAGCCGATCATCGAGATGCCGTACACCCACGACATCGGCATCCGCATCGCCGGCGACTTGAGGATGCCCTGGGTGTCCACGAGGGTCCACGCCTCGAGGAACAGCAGCACGCCGATGCCGGCCACGACGATGTTGGCGACCACTCGGACGACGCGGAGCGCCATGGGGTTGCCCCACGCGTCGATGACCGCGATGCCGATGTGGGAGTCAGTGGTGACCAGCACGCCGGCCATCAGGAAGGTGAGCCACACCAGCGCGAACCTCGCCAGCTCGCCGGTGCCGGCCCACCCCTCGATCGGCAGGTAGCGCTGGGCCGCCTGGAACAGCACGAGCCCGAAGATCAGCAGCAGGGCGGCCGACCCGAGGGCCAGCTCGACGCCGGTCTCCACGCGCACGGCTCGACGCACCCAGCCGGGCGGCGTCTCCAGGAACCGCGCGAGGGCGTTGCCCCGCGTCTTCGTCGTCACGCCTTCGAACGTAGGGACACGCGCTCCGCGATGGCAAGCGGTTGCCATCGGTTGCCAACCTGGGCTTCACTGACGCCATGGCCGCACCCACGATCTACGACGTGGCCGAGGCGGCCGGGGTGGCGACCTCGACGGTGTCGCGGGCGTTCTCCAACCCCGGCCGGGTCGCGCGGGCGACGCGGGACCACGTGCTGGCCGTCGCCGCCGAGCTGGGCTACCAGCCCAACCCGCACGCCCGAGCCCTGCTCTCCGGGCGCCACCACACCGTGGCGATGGTGGTCTCCGACATCACCAACCCGCACTACTTCGAGCTGATCCGGGGAGCGGAGCTGCGGGCGAAGGCGGCCGGGTTCACCCTCGTCCTGGTCAACGCCGAGGAGTCGCCGCGGATCGAGTTCGAGCAGGTGCAACGGCTGGTCCCGACCGTCGACGGGTTCCTGCTGGCCGCGAGCCGGCTCCCGGACGAGAACCTCGTGCAGGTCGCGAGCCAGCGTCCGGTGGTGCTGATGAGTCGTGAGCTCCCTGGGCTGTCGAGCGTCGTCCTCGACCACTCGGTGGGCTGCCGGCACATCGTCGAGCACCTGGCGTCGCTGGGGCACCGCCGGATCGTCTACCTCTCCGGTCCGCGCAACTCGTGGATGGCCGCCACCCGGTGGGCTGCGCTGTCCGGTGCCGCCGAGGAGCTGTCCGTGGAGGCGCTGCGCACCGAGCCGTTCGTGCCCAAGGTCAGCCAGGGCGGTGTCGCCGGGGACTCAGCGCTGAACTCGGGTGCGACCGCGATCGTGGCCCACAACGACTTGCTCGCCATCGGCGTGATGCAGCGCCTGGAGCGGCGCGGGATCGCCGTACCGGACGAGGTATCCGTGGTCGGCTTCGACAACATCTTCGCCGCCGACCTCTGCACGCCCCGACTGACCACGCTCGGTGGGGCACACGTCGACGTCGGGCGCGTCGCCGTGGAGATGCTGCTCGGCCTGGCCGACCACGCGGGCCGCGACGCCACTCCGGCGCAGGTGGCCCTGCCGACCGAGTTGGTGCTGCGCGCCAGCACCGGGCCGGTGCGCTGAGGCACGACCGGTCCATGACCTCGGCCACCCACGGCATCACCGGCGCCACCCGCGGGCACTGGGCTACATGAGCATTCGCAAGGTCGGGGTCGAGGAAGAGCTGATGCTGGTCGACCCGACGACCCGATACCTGACCGGGGTCGCCAGCGAGGCGGTCCGTGCCCACGAGCAGCAGGACGAGGACCACGTCGAGCGCCTCGCCGAGATGGAGACCGACAAGCCGGGAGGCCAGCCGGAGAGCAGCGAGGCGGCCGTCGAGCCGGAGCTGTTCCTGGAGCAGCTGGAGTCGCAGACCCCGCCGGTGACGGACCTGCAGGAGCTGGCCGAGGAGATCCGCCGCAGCCGGCGTGCCCTGATCGCGTCCGCGCGCTCCGCCGGCGCGGAGGCAGTGACGCTCGGCTCGCCGGTCCTGGTCAACGACGAGCTCCGGGTCACCCCGCAGCCGCGCTACCGCCGCATCCGCGAGGAGTACGGCGAGCTCGCGCGCGGCTCGCTGGCGTGCGCGATGCACATCCACGTCGACATCGCTGACGACGAGGAAGGGGTGCGGGTGCTCGACGGGATCGGCCCGTGGCTGCCCGTGCTGCTGGCGATCAGCGCGAACTCGCCGTACGGGCACGGTCGCGACACCGCCCACGCGAGCTGGCGCGCCCAGATCTGGAGCCGCTGGCCGGGGCACGGCACCGGCCAGCCGTTCGAGAATGCGGCCACCTACGCGGACGTCTCCGACAAGCTGGTCGAGTGGGGCGCCGCGATGGACCCCGGGATGCTCTACTTCGACGCCCGGCTCTCCCGCACCGCGCCGACCGTGGAGGTCCGCGTCGCCGACGTGTGCACCGACCTCGAGGACGCCATCCTGCTCAGCGCTCTCAGCCGCGCCCTGGTCACCACCGCCGCGGCCACCGACCCGGTGCCGTGGCGCAGCGACCTGCTGCGGGCGGCGTCGTGGCGGGCGTCCCGCTACGGCATCGGCGGACGCCTCGTCGACCCCGCCACCACCGAGCTGGCCACGGCCCGGGAGGTGCTCGGATCGCTGGTGGACCACGTGCGTCCCGCGCTCGAGGAGGCCGGAGACCTCGAGCTCACCGAGCAGCTCGTCGAGCGGGTGCTGTCCACCGGCAACGGCGCGATCCGACAGCGCCGCCGGTTCGAGCACACCGGCAGCCTCGAGGCCGTCGTCGACGACGCGGTGCAGCGCACGGTCGCCTCCTGCGACACGGTGGTGTGAGGAGGCCCACGTAGCCCGGGCAGCATCTCGACGTACGACGTCCGAAAACCGCATGCCGCTGATCGATCCTGCTCCCTAGGGTTGCCAACGTGAGTGAGGACAGGACCTGGCTGCCGCTGGCGGCCGTCGCGTGCACGCTGGTGTTCTGGGCGTCGGCGTTCGTGGCGATCCGCCACCTGGGGCACGACTTCTCCCCCGGTGCGCTGTCGCTCGGCCGGCTGCTGGTCGGGGCGGCGGTCCTCGCCGTGGTGGCCCTGTCGCGTGGCGTAGTGAGGCCCACGGGTCGGGAGTGGTTCCCGATCGTGGCGATCGGGGTGCTCTGGTTCGGCGTCTACAACGTCGCGCTCAACGCCGGAGAGCGCCGCGTTGACGCCGGCACGGCCGCGATGCTGATCCAGGTGGCGCCGCTGCTGATCGCCCTGCTGGCCGCAGTGTTCCTCGACGAGCGGTTCACCGTGCAGCTCGGGGTCGGGCTGGCGCTCGCGTTCGGTGGTGTCGCGGTGATCGCGTTCTCCACGAACCCCTCGCTCGACATCGGCGGGCAGAGCTACGCCGTCGGGGTGCTGCTGTGCCTGGTCAGCGCGGTCGTGTACGCGATCAGCCTGGTGTTGCAGAAGCCGCTCGTCGGCCGGCTCTCGGCGATCCAGGTCACCTGGATGGCCTGCACCGTCGGCGCGATCGCGTGCCTCCCCTTCGCCGGCGACCTGGTCAGCCAGGCCCGCGAGGCACCCGCCTCCTCGGTGTGGTGGCTGGTCTACCTCGGCGTCTTCCCGACCGCGATCGCGTTCTCGACGTACGCCTTCGCGCTGCGCCACATGAGCGCCTCCAGCCTCGGCGTGACCACCTACCTGGTGCCGCCGATCACCATCGTGATGGGCGTGGTGTTCCTCGACGAGCTCCCGCCGGCGATGGCGTACGTCGGCGGAGTGCTCGCGCTGCTCGGGGTGTGGCTGGCGAGGCGGCAACCGCGGCGCAGGAATCCCGCAAGTGCTGAGGAAACGCAGGCAGAACTGGTCTCCGAGCGGCCATAGGCCAGCATCTGCGGGACAAGCGCAGCTGACCTCCTCCCGCTACTCCCCCGACGGCCGGTCCAGCCCCAGCGGCCCGATGAACGCCTCGAGGTTGCGGGTGGACTCGCCGCGCGAGGTGCGCCACTCCCACTCCTTGCGGATCGAGGTGGCGAAGCCGAGCTCGAGCAGGGTGTTGAACGCGCCGTCGGCGTGCTCGAGCACCGCTCCGAGAAGTCGGTCGACCTCCTCGCGGGTGACCGCGGCCAGCGGCAGCTTGCCCTCGAGGTAGATGTCGCCCATGGCGTCGAGCGCGTAGGCGACCGCGTAGGTCTTCATGTTGCGTTCGAGCATCCAGCGGTAGACGCCCTCGAAGTTCTCATCCGGCCGCCGGCACACGAACGCGTGCACCTCGAAGGCGTGCTGGGCGGCGTCGAAGCGACACGGCGTCTGCAGCTTGCGCTCTCCCGGAAGCTGGGCCATCAGCGAGGTCGGCGAGAGCTCGGTGTACTCGATCTCGGCCTCGTCGAGCACCTCGCGCAGCACCGTGATGGCGTGCTCGCGCGCAGGGTCGAGCGGCTCGGACCCGGAGGCAGGAGTGGCGTCCACGGAACCCACTCTTACAGGGCGATCCCGGTCATGTCCGCCCGCATCTTGTGCTGCGCCTCGGCGTAGACCTCGACCATCCGGGCCGCGTTGGCGTCCCAGCCGAAGTCCTGCGCGTGCGCCAGGGCGCCGGCCGCGAGGCGATCGCGGAGGCCGTCCTCGCCGAGCACCCGCGCGAAGGCGGCGGCGTACGACGCGGGCTCGTGGTCCTCGACCAGCAGCCCGGAGCGACCGTGGCGCACCGCGGTCGCGAGCCCGCCCACGTCAGCCGCGACGACGGGCGTACCGGAGGCCTGGGCCTCGATGGCGACCAGCCCGAAGCTCTCGTTGTACGACGGGACGCAGACCAGCGTGGACGCGGCATACCAGTCGACCAGCTCCTCCTGCGCCACGGGCGGCACGAACCGGACGTTGTCGGAGATGCCGAGCTCCTCGGCCAGCCGCACCAGCGCGTCGGGGTGCTCGAGGCCGGAGCCGGAGGGCCCGCCGACCACGGCGACGGTGAGCGAGGACCGCAGCGACGGCTGCCGGTCCAGCAGCACCGCGACCGCCCTGAGCATCACGTCGGGCGCCTTCAGCGGCTGGATGCGGCCGACGAAGGTGATCAGCGGCCCGTCCGCGGGCAGTCCGAGGCGGGCGCGCGCCGGGCCCATGCCGACGGCGGTGAACCGGGACAGGTCGACCCCGGGGTGCACCACCTCGACGCGACCCGGGTCGGCGTCGTAGAGCTGGATCAGCTGCTTGGCCTCGTCGTCGGTGTTCGCGACGAGCATGTCGGAGGCCGCCACGACCTGCTCCTCGCCGATCACCCGGGCCATCGGCTCGGGGGTGTCGCCGAGGGCCAGCGCGGCGTTCTTCACCTTCGCCATCGTGTGCATGGTGTGCACCAGCGGCACGCCCCAGCGGTCCCGGGCGAGCGCACCGACCTGGCCGCTGAGCCAGTAGTGGCTGTGCACGAGGTCGTAGTAGCCGGGCGAGCGGTAGGCCTCGGCACGCAGCACCTCACGCGCGAAGACGCACAGCTGGGCGGGCAGCTCGTTCTTGCCGAGCCCTTCGAAGGGGCCCGCGGGGACGTGGTGCACGCGGATCCCGTCGGAGACGTCCGCGACCGGGGCCAGGGCGCTGCCGGTGGCACGGGTGAACACGTCCACCTCGATGCCGCGGGCGGCCAGCCGCCGGGACAGCTCGAGGACGTAGACGTTCATCCCGCCCGCGTCGCCCGTGCCCGGCTGGTCGAGCGGCGACGTGTGCAGGCTGATCATCGCCACCCGCCGCAGCGCGGCGTCGATGGACCGGATTTGCACCATGTGTGACCTCCTCCCGCATGCAACCACCGCCTGTACCCAGTCATTCCGCCGGTCCATACGATGAGCCGCATGTCACGTATCGCCCTGGTCACCGGTTCGAGCAGCGGGATCGGCGCCGCCACGGCCCGCGCCCTCGCCAAGGACGGGTACGAGGTGATCTGCGTCGCGCGACGGGCCGACCGGATCGAGGCCCTCGCCGCCGAGATCGGGGGCCGCTCGCTCGTCTGCGACGTCACCGACGCCGAGTCGGTGCGCGGCCTCGCCGAGCAGGTCCCGCGGCTCGACGTGCTGGTCAACAACGCGGGCGGTGCGATCGGCGCCGACCCGGTGGAGACGGCAGACCCCGACGACTGGGCGCGGATGTACGACGTGAACGTGCTGGGCGTGCTCCGGGTCACCCAGGCGCTGCTGCCCGCACTCCGGGCCTCCGGCGCCGGGCTGGTGGTGATGATGGGCTCGACCGCGGGGCGCACCGCCTACGAGGGCGGGGGCGGCTACACCGCGGCCAAGCACGGGCTCAAGGTGCTGCGCGAGACGCTGCGGCTCGAGCACGTCGCCGAGCCGCTGCGGTTCACCGAGATCGCCCCCGGGATGGTGAAGACCGAGGAGTTCTCACTGAAGCGGTTCGGCGGAGACCGGGAGAAGTACGACGCCGTCTACCGCGGCGTCAGCGAGCCGCTCGTCGCCGAGGACATCGCCGAGACCGTCCGCTGGGTCGCGTCGCTGCCGCCGCACGTGGACATCGACGAGATCGTGGTACGCCCACGGGCGCAGGCCACCCAGCACAAGGTGCACCGCGAGGAATGAGCCGGGTCAGAGACCCAGCACGTTGCGCCACCCTCGCCGTCGCTCGTCGTTCGACGACGTGGCGGCCGGCTTCGGAGCGGTCTTGGGCGCCGGCTTGCGCATCCGTACCAGCTCGTGACCGGCGACCTGCTGCACCTCCATCCGCCAGTAGTGCGAGGCCGTGAGCCAGTCCCGGACCACGTCGACCCAGCGCTGGTCGTCCCCGAAGCTCGCGTAGAGCTTGTTCTGGGTGACGGCGAACGGCACCAGGTCCTCCGTCGTCGCCCGCCACACGGCGGCTGCCACCCCGGGGGTGTGCGGGGCCCGGAAGTCGTCGAAGACCACGATGCCGCCCGGCTTCAGCAGCGTGCGCGCAGCCTCGATGTCGCCGACGACGTGCTCGTAGAGGTGGGAGGCGTCGACGTGCACGAAGCGGTGGGTGCCGTGGCCGGCGTGATCGACGATCTGCTGGCTCGGGCCACGCACCACGACCGGGAGCTCGTCGTGCACGGTGCGGTACCACCGCTCGAAGGCGGTCTGCGACAGGGTGGCGTACTGCTCGTCGTTCTCCGCCTGGTTGTCGGCGTCGGCCGCCTCTCCCTCGAAGAGGTCGATGACCGTGAAGGTCTCCCCCGGCCTCGTCGCACAGCCGATCAGCGCGGCGCTCTTGCCGAGGTAGGCGCCGAGCTCGGCGAGGTCGCCGCCCCCGAGTCGCTCCTCGGTCTCGGCCAGCAGGTGGCGGAACATCGCCATGTCCATCCGCTGGAACCATCCGGGGATCTCGTCGATCTTCCGCAGGGGCACGTCGATGGGCATGCCCCTCAGTCAACCAGCCGGGGGTCCGGGCACAGGGCGGCGGTGCCCTATCCCCTGTTGAACACCGTGCCGCGGACCTTCGGCGGCGGGTCGAAGTCCTCGAGCGCGAAACAGCTCGCCACGTAGGCGCCGTCGGGGGTCGGCCACTGCTTCGGCGAGCCCGGGAAGACCTTGGCGGTGATGTCGCCCGGCTCTCGCGAGACCCGGTCCAGCAGGTCCTGACAGACCTTGTCGAGGCGGGCGTACTCGTCCTCGCTGAAGGCCACCTCGGGTCCGTCCGAGCCCTTGCGCAGCGCTCGGCGGGCGTCGATCTGGCGCTGCTCGATGGCGGTGTTGAGGAACATGTGGCCGATGTCCTCGGCCTGGTGCGGGGCCCGGCACGGCACGAACGTGCCAGGGACGTTGAGGCACACTCGCGCGTCGACCGGCACCTTGCGGGTGGTCAGGTCGGTGAACCGCAGGGTGCCCGGCCGGTCCTGCTCGAAGGTGCAGACGAACTGGTGCTGGCCGTCCTCCCAGCGGTTGGCGGGCACGGGGTCCCAGGCGAGGTGCAGCCCGCTCCGCGGGTTGAGCGACGGACCGAGCTGCACGGGCAGCTTGCCCATGGCGGCGGCGTACGGCGTGCCGGCGACGCACCGGTCGTTCACCTGGTCGCGGATCCGGCGGTACAGGCGGGAGTCCTGGTCGAGCAGGTCGGCGTACTGCCGGACCTGCCGCTCCAGCTGGGGCGCAACCTCGACGACGTTGTAGACCTCGAGCGCGTGCGGCTCGGCGCAGTCCACCTCGTTGACGAAGGCGGCGTCGTTGCTCATCGACTCTGCCAGGCCGGTGTCTCCGCGGGCATACCTCTCCACCCACTTCGCGAACTCCTCCTCCCCGAGCGCGGCGGGCAGCTGCTGGTCCTCCCAGCAGGTGCCCTTGGCCAGGTCGGCTGCAGGTTCGGCCGGCTCCGACTCGGTCTGCTCGTTGTTCGGGGAGGCGGTGTCCTCGCCGCCGCCGCACGCCACCAAGGCCCCCAGGAGTGCGGCGACCACGCAGGCACGCAGGAATGACGTGGGCGTGGGCATGGGGCCTAGTTTCCCAGATGGTGAGAAATCCCCCGGACGATGCCGATCGCGTACGCCGCCCGCCCGGCCGCCGAGGTCATCCGGGCGGCCTCCGCGGGCTCCCGCAAGTTGCCGATCTCCACCATCACCGCGGGCACCGAGGAGAGGTTGAGCGTGCCGAGGTCGTCTCGGACGTCGAGCCCCCTGCCCTCACCGACGTACGACGAGCGGGGCAGTCCGGCGGCGTCCAGGCCGTCGCGGACCCGCTCGGCGAGCCGGCGGGACGGGGCTGCGATCCCGGTGGTGCGCGGGAGCTCCGACGACGGCGCGATCACGTGGAAGCCGGTGCCGCCGGAGGTGTTGCCGTCGGCGTGCAGCGACACCAGCACGTCTGCGCCGACCTTCTCGGCGAAGCGGCCGCGCTCGTCGACGCACGGACCCCACCTCTGCTGGGAGTTCGTGCTCCGGGTCAGCCGCACCTCCGCGCCGAGCCGCCGCAGCCGTCGCTGCACCTCGCGGGCCAGCTCCCAGACCACGGTGGCCTCGGCGATCCCGGTGTCGGTGGCGGTGCCGGTGCTGTTGCACGGCTTCTGCAGCCCGCCTGCGTCGACGAGGGCGTTCACCTGGTCGGGGAACCGGGCGTTGCCGAGCTGGTGGCCGGGGTCGAGCGCGACGGTGGTGCCGGCGAGGGGCTTCTCCGCTGCCTGCTTCCGGGCGCTCTTCTGGGACTTGTCCTCGGGCCCCGTGCTCGCGGCCGGGCCGCTGCTGGGGGTCGCTCCCTGGCTCGCCGGCTCTTCGTTCCCGCCCAGCCCCGGCAGCGTCGTACCAGCCAGGGTCACCGCGGCCACCACGAGCAGCGCCCGCAGCCACGAGGTCACGGGGCGAGGCCCTTGGCGATCCGTTCGACAGCGGTGGCCATCAGCGCGGCGGCGTGGGCGTTGGCCTCCTCACCACGGCCGTAGGGGTCCGGGATGTCGTGGTCGTCGAGAACCAGCCGCGAGCGCTGGTCCGACGCGGAGCGCACCAGCTCCTTCGGGTCGGACTGCGGCTCCACGACGTCGAGCACGGCGGCGAGCTCCAGCACCGTGAACGTGCGTCGCAGCGCCGCGGGCACCTCCTCGAGCACGCGCGAGCGGATCGAGGTGGTGGCGGTGAGCACGAGGTCGCTCTCCCGGACCATCACGGCCGTCAGCTGCCGGGCGGTGAAGCCCTCCGCCGTCGCGCCGTACGGCTCGAGGTGGACCGCCGCCTCCGGGCTCATCGGCGCGCCGACGAGGGCTCCCACCCCCGCGCTGCTGACCTCGAACCGGTCGGCGGGCAGGCGCCGGGCGAGCAGGAGCTGCCCCAGGGGTGAGCGGCAGACGTTGCCGATGCACACGACGAGGACGCGAAAGGGGGGCACGGATTCACGATAGACTTCTGCGTCGCGCCACTCGGCGCCATTCCCCCAAACCTGTTTCCTAGACCTGTCTGTCGCGTGCCCGGGCACCGCCCGCCGCCGGCAGCGAGAAGGCTTCGCATGACCCGCACGTCCCGCTCCGACCTCCGCAACGTCGCGATCGTCGCGCACGTCGACCACGGCAAGACCACCCTCGTCGACGCGATGCTCCACCAGGCGGGGGCGTTCTCCGAGCACCAGGCCGAGGGTGTCGCCGAGCGGGCGATGGACTCCGGCGAGCTCGAGCGCGAGAAGGGCATCACCATCCTCGCGAAGAACACCGCGGTGCACTACTCCGGGCCATCGGCCCGGAGCTTCGGCGTGGGGAACATGACCGTCAACATCATCGACACCCCCGGCCACGCCGACTTCGGCGGTGAGGTCGAGCGCGGGCTGTCGATGGTCGACGGCATCGTGCTGCTGGTCGACGCGAGCGAGGGGCCGCTGCCGCAGACGAGGTTCGTGCTGCGCAAGGCGCTCAACCGCGACATGCCCGTGGTGCTGGTGGTCAACAAGACCGACCGCGGCGACGCCCGGATCAGCGAGGTCGTCGACGAGACCTACGAGCTGTTCATGGACCTGCTCGACGACTCCCACAGCGCCGAAGCGCTGGACTTCCCGGTGGTCTACGCGAGCGCCAAGGCCGGCAAGGCGTCGCTGGAGATGCCGGCCAACGGCGACGTCCCCGACTCCCCCGACCTCGAGCCGCTCTTCCGCACCATCCTGGAGACGATCCCGGCGCCGACGTACGACGA
>DASSLA010000135.1:0-16725 GCA_035689885.1 Marmoricola sp.
TGTGCGGTGGTTTGCTCGTACCAGGTAGGAGGGATCCACCGCAGTCTCACCTGCCGACGAGACAGGTGGGTCCGCATGGGACCGGGGTGCCATTCCAGCAACGCGCCTGCTGCAGCAGGGCGATCCTGGAGGCGGTCCAGCACGGGCGGTCGAAGACCTGGCCCCACGAGAGCCTGACCGTGTCGAGGCCATCGACTGCCGCGTCCAGGTCCCGGTCGAAGTCGGCGTCGCGCTGCGCAGCGGTGTCGTGGAAGAGCCGACCGTCGAGCTCCACGAGCAGTCCAGTGGCGTACTGCACGTCTCGATGGACGGATCCACGCGAGGACGTCGCCGGACGCTGACGCCTCCCGACCTGGAGTCGGTGTGGTCGCTCGACCCGGCAGAGGTAGCCGCGCTCGAGGACGGAGCAGGTGCCTGCGGCGACGTCCCCCAGCACCGCGATGATCCACCGGCGTCGGGACAGACGCGGTCGGCTCCGCGCGGAGGCCAGGAGGCGTGCGGCGGTGGTGCGACGCGACTGGACGACCGTGGCGAGCACGCCCAGTGCCTCGAAGTCGGACGCGGCTGCGGCGGCGAGCTCGAGGGCCGCGTCCTCGTACGGGAGCCGGGGCGGGCTGGTGTTCCACATGACCCGTTCCTCCAGCCGGACCACCCGGTGCACGACGATCCCCTCCGGAGCCACGAGCCTGCGATGCCGGTCGACGGCGACGTGGATCTCCGACCATGGGGCCGCCACCGTGGATTCGTGGCCTGTGGACGAGTGCGGTTGTCCACTCGTACCTGGCACGAGTGATCAACCGCGCAGTGGTCCTTTCCCCCTTCCGTACCCTTGACCAGTTATGAACGACGGCCCCCTGATCGTCCAGTCGGACAAGACGCTGCTGCTCGAGGTCGAGCACGAGCAGGCGGATGCGTGCCGCAAGGCGATCGCGCCGTTCGCGGAGCTCGAGCGCAGTCCCGAGCACGTGCACACCTACCGGCTCACCCCACTGGGACTGTGGAACGCCCGCGCGGCCGGTCACGACGCCGAGCAGGTCGTCAACGTGCTGCTCACCTTCAGCCGCTACGCCGTACCCCACGCGCTGCTGGTCGACGTCGCCGAGACCATGGCACGTTACGGCCGGCTGCGCCTCGACAAGCACCCCAGCCACGGGCTGGTGCTCTCCAGCACCGACCGGGCGGTCTTCGAGGAGGTGCTGCGCAGCAAGAAGATCGCCGGGATGATCGGGGAGCGGCTCGACCCGCTGCCCCAGACCGAGGGCACCGTGGCGGTGCACCCCAGCCAGCGCGGCAACCTCAAGCAGGCGCTGCTGAAGCTCGGCTGGCCCGCCGAGGACTTCGCCGGGTACGTCGACGGCGAGGCGCACAAGATCGAGCTCGACCAGTCCGACTGGTCGCTGCGTCCCTACCAGCGCGAGGCCGCCGAGTCGTTCTGGCACGGCGGTTCCGGCGTCGTGGTGCTCCCCTGCGGTGCCGGCAAGACGCTCGTCGGGGCCGCGGCGATGGCGCACGCCGGTGCGACCACGCTGATCCTGGTCACGAACACGGTCAGCGCGCGGCAGTGGAAGTCCGAGCTGATCCGCCGCACCAGCCTGACCGAGGCCGAGATCGGCGAGTACAGCGGCGCCAAGAAGGAGATCCGCCCGGTCACCATCGCGACGTACCAGGTGCTCACCCTGCGCCGGAAGGGCGTCTACCCCCACCTCGAGCTGCTCGACGCGCGCGACTGGGGCCTGATCGTGTACGACGAGGTGCACCTGCTGCCCGCACCGATCTTCCGGATGACCGCCGACCTGCAGGCCCGCCGCCGGATCGGCCTGACCGCGACGCTGGTGCGCGAGGACGGCCGCGAGGGCGACGTGTTCAGCCTGATCGGGCCCAAGAGGTACGACGCTCCCTGGAAGGACATCGAGCAGCAGGGCTGGATCGCCCCCGCCGACTGCGTGGAGGTGCGTGTCACGCTGCCCGAGGGCGAGCGACTGGCCTACGCCACCGCCGAGCCCGAGGAGCGCTACCGGCTCGCGAGCTGCACCCACGCCAAGACCCTGATCACGGAGCGCCTCGTCGAGGAGCACCGCGGCGAGCCGACCTTGGTGATCGGGCAGTACCTCGAGCAGCTCGACGAGCTCGCCGACCACCTCGGCGCCCCGGTGATCAAGGGCGACATCTCGGTCAAGGAGCGCGAGCGCCTGTACGACGCGTTCCGAACCGGCGACCTCGACCTGCTCGTGGTCTCCAAGGTGGCCAACTTCTCCATCGACCTGCCCGAGGCCGCGGTGGCGATCCAGGTCTCGGGCAGCTTCGGCTCTCGTCAGGAGGAGGCCCAGCGCCTCGGCCGGCTGCTGCGGCCGAAGACCGACGGCAGGACCGCCCGGTTCTACACGATCGTCAGCCGCGACACCGTGGACGCAGACTTCGCCCAGAACCGGCAGCGCTTCCTCGCCGAGCAGGGCTACGCCTACCGGATCGTCGACGCGGCGGACCTCTGAGCTACAGGGAGATCGTCACCTCGACCTCGTCGCCCGCCTCGACCCCAGCAGCGCGGCGGGCCGACGCGCGCACCGGCAGCAGGTAGGTGCCGCGGGCCTTCGAGGGGAACACGCTGGTCTCCCAGGAGCTCGGGCCCAGCCGGACCTGCACCCGGACCGAGCCGAACGCCGTCGGCGACGCCGCGGCGGCCACCTCATCGGCCAGCCACTCGGGCAGGTCGACGAACACCCACGAGCCGGGCTCGTCGGTGGCCAGGTAGAGCTCCCCACGGAAGACGTGGTCGGTCACGGGGCCGACGCTAGCCCCGAGCACCGACCGCCGCGTCTCGCGCCCGCCGCCGGTGTCCGGGCACTCCGCCTCCCGCACCTACGCTGGGGCCATGGACGTCCTGCTCCTCGAGAACATCCACCCCGCGGCCGTCGAGGTCTTCGAACGGCACGGTTTCCGCGTGGAGACCCGACCGCGCTCGCTCTCGGAGGACGACCTGATCGAGGCCCTGCAGGGCAAGGAGGTCGTCGGCATCCGGTCCAACACCCGGATCACCGAGAAGGTGCTCGAGAACACCGACCTCACCGCCATCGGCGCGTTCTGCATCGGCACCAACCAGATCGACCTGGGTGCGGCCGCGCAGCGCGGGATCGCGGCGTTCAACGCGCCGTACTCCAACACGCGGAGCGTCGTGGAGCTGGTGATCGGCGAGATCATCGCGCTGGCACGCCGGCTGACCGAGAAGACCGAGCGGATGCACGCCGGCATCTGGGACAAGTCCGCCCAGGGCAGCCACGAGATCCGCGGGCGCACCCTCGGCATCGTCGGCTACGGCAACATCGGCACCCAGCTGTCCAACCTGGCCGAGGCCGTCGGGCTGCGGGTGATCTTCTACGACACCCAGGACCGGCTGGCGCACGGCAACGCGCGCCGGGTCGGCAGCCTCGACGAGCTGCTCGAGCAGGCCGACGTCGTCTCGCTGCACGTCGACGGACGCCCCGGCAACGCCGGGCTGTTCGGCGCCGAGCAGTTCGCGAAGATGAAGCCGCGCTCGCTGTTCATCAACGCCTCGCGCGGCATGGTCGTCGACGACGTCGCGCTGCGCGAGCACATCCTCTCCGGCCACATCGCCGGTGCCGCGATCGACGTCTTCCCGGTGGAGCCGAAGGCCCAGGGCGACGAGTTCGAGTCGGCGCTGCGCGGGCTGGACAACGTGATCCTGACCCCACACGTGGGTGGCTCGACGCAGGAGGCCCAGGAGGAGATCGGCAAGTTCGTCTCCGGCAAGCTGACCTCCTTCGTCCGCGGCGGCAGCACCGCGCTCTCGGTGAACCTCCCGGAGGTGGCCGCTCCCCCGCTGACCTCGGGCACCCGGATCGCGCTGCTGCACGACAACGTGCCGGGCGTCCTGGCCGAGGTGAACCAGCTGCTGGCCGACGAGGGTGACAACGTCACCGCGCAGTACCTGTCCACCCGCGGCGAGCAGGGCTACGTCGTCAGCGACGTCTCCGAGCCGCTGTCGGAGTCGGGGATGCACCGGCTGCGCACCGCCGAGCACACCATCTGGCTGCGCACCCACACCGCCTGAACGCAACCGCCCGGACGTCAGTGGCCCGACTGCTGGGCGGCCACGAGGTCACGCCGAAGCGCTGCGGGCAGCCGATCAACAGCTCCGGTCGTCCGTGCGCCGAGACCTGCGGAGAGCGGTGGCTGCACCTTGGGGCAGCGGCGGTCCGGCCCGGCACCGGCGACCCGCGCAGGCACCCGCCCCGTCCTCAGGTACGCCGCCACGGCGTTGTCCACGCAGGCGACCCCTGAGAAGGAGCTCGAGTGCGTGGTCCCTCCGATGCCCGCCACCAGTGACGCGGACGGGAAGCGAGCCCGCGTGCGGCGCGCACCGGCGTACGGCGTCGCCGCGTCCAGGGTCTCGCTGATCAGCAGCATCTTCGCGGTGACGGCGCGGCCGGTGACCGCAGCGGGGCGCTTCCCCGGCGCCCGCCAGTACAGGCACGGCGCGTTGAACCACGTGTTGCCCCAGGTCAGGAAGGGGGCCACGCGGTGCAGGCGCTGCGCGTCCCGCTTCGTGCGCGCCCACCCGGGCCAGACCTGGTCGGTGCACTGCACGGCGTTGTACACCGCGAAGGAGTTGTCGTCGCCCATCTGCGACTCCCGGTAGCGGGCGAACAGCGCTCCCCCCTGCCGCCGGCGCACCAGGCGTGAGAAGTCCTCCCCCAGCCCCGGCCAGTCGTACACGTAGTAGCCCGCCTCGAGCATCACGTCGGCGAGCTCGGACGGTCCGAGACGGCCCGCGGCCGCAGGTCGGCGATCGAGGCTCCGCAGCGTGCGGTAGTACGTGCGTCGGACCGCTCCGGCCGTGGTGCCCAGCCTGAAGTGCCCCGGACGTCGTGCCAGGTAGCGCCAGAAGACGTTCATGTTCCGGTCGAAGGCGCGGTTCTGGTCCAGGTTCGCGGCGTACCAGACGCGACCCGCGTCCACGACCCCGTCGAGCACGAAGCGACCGACCCTGCCGGGATGACGGGTGGCGTAGAGCTGGCCGAGGTAGGTGCCGTAGGAGAACCCGTAGTAGTTGAGCTTCTCGACACCGAGCGCGAGCCGGATCGCCTCCATGTCGTGCACGGAGTCGCTCGTCGACATGTGCGCGAGCAGGGAGCGCTCGGCGGCGGTGTCGGCACACGCGTTCGCGTAGGCGCGGTTCTTGGAGAGCCAGTAGGAGTAGTGCCTGGCCCGGGTGGGCACGTAGCTCGGCCTGTTGACGCCGAAGTACGTACGACTGCACCGCAGCGACGGAGTGCTGGCACCGACCCCGCGGGGATCGAAGCCGATCCAGTCGTAGCTGTCGCCGGCCCCACCGGGGACGTAGTCACCCAGCGACGCGAGGGAGCGTCCGGAGGCACCAGGACCGCCGGGGTTGGTCAGGATCACTCCCTGGTAGCTCGCCAGGGACGACGTGTGCGGCCTGCGGGTGAGGGCCAGCTTGATCTTCGTGCCCTCCGACGAGGCGTGGTCGAGCGGCACCTCGAGGGCGCCGCACTGGAGGCCGTACGACGCCAGCTCGGCGTCACGGCAGGCGCTCCACGAGATGCCCCGCGTCTCGACCGGCTCGGTCGCCCCGGTGGCCGCAGGGGCACTGAGCAGCCCGAGGCCGACGATCACGGCGGTGACGACGGCAGGCAGTCGCGGCATCTGCGGGTCCCTCTCGGCCCGACGGCCGCCCTGGCTCAGCCGTCACAGGGGCCAAGCATCTCCTGCGGAGGGGCCCGGCGTCCGCGGAACGCCGCAGTCGACCGGGTCGTCAGTCCACCGGGATGCCGAGTGCCCGCGACAGCGCGTCGTCGAGCAGCATCCGCCACGAGCGCACGTGGTCGACGTCGACCGAGGCGCGGGTCCACGACCCGCCGGTGCGTGCCGAGGACCCGATCGCGAACCGTCGTACGCCGGCCCGCACCAGCCACGGGACGAGGTCAGGGGTCAGCCCGCCGCCGGCCAGGACCATCTCGGCCACCCGCCGGTCGTTGCTCGCCCGGTGGATCAGCTCGTCGGCCCCGTGGGCGAGGCCACGGGTGGAGCCGGCCGTGATCACCGCCTCCAGCCCGGGCAGGCCCACCACGTCGCGCCAGGCGCGGTCGCCGTCGAGCGCTGCGTCGAACCCGTGGAAGAGCCACGCGCTGCCGCCGAGCTCGGCACACATCTCCGCGCACGACTCCCGGTCGACCTCGAGGTTGTCGTCGAGGAAGCCGTACGCAAGCCCAGCCGCTCCGAGCTCCACGAACGCCTGGCCCAGCTCCACCAGCCGGTCGGTCACGCCCTTGCCGTCGTCGTGGCGCGTGCGGAGCGCCACCCAGACCGGCAGGTCGGTCTCGCGCCGCACCGCCGAGACGACCGACGGCTCCGGTGACCAGTGCCCGTCCTCCGGATCCGCGGTCAGCAACAGCCGGTCGGCGCCGCCTTCGGTGGCGTGCTCGGCGTCGCGCGGGTGCGTCACCACGACGGCGAGGTGAGCGGTCTGGACCGCGCGCGTGGGGTCGGGGGTCACAATGGACATGGTGGCACGCACGCCGCCGTGCTCGGCGTTCGGGAAGGAGCAGCGTGGGGTCGACCTCGCAAGCGGTCGTGGTGCAGGCGAGAGCCCTCGTCCTCCACGACCTCGAGGCCACCGGAGTCGCCGACGCCACCACCGTCTCGGCGCTCGAGTCCGCGCTCGCCGACCGCGGCTGGTGGCTCGAGCAGTGGGCCGAGGGCCGCGACTACGTCGTCGGCCTGGTCGCCCAGGACGTCCAGGACGCCCTGCTCGAGACCAACGGCCGCTGGCCCCTGTGCCGCGCCTGCGACAGCCTCGACCCGCACGCCCTCTACGTCCACCCCGACCTCGGCGGCCCCGACCCCACCTGGGTGTGCGAGCGGGCCGGCATGGAAGTTGCGCCGGTCGGCGAGCTGTAGCGCTGCCGGCGCCGGAGTCGCCTCCCGGCGCCGCCGCTGAGGCGCCGTCAGCGCAGGTGCTCAGGCCGCAGCACGGGCACCCACAGCGTGTAGCGGTCTGCGCGGTACACGCTCCGTGTCACCTCGACCACGTTCTCGCGGCAGAACGCGCGCCGGGAGATGTGCAGCACCGGGGCGCCGGGCTCGAGCTCGAGGTACTCCGCCTCCTCCTCGGTGGCGATGCCGGCGTTGACCGAGTCCTCGCCCCAGGTCGGCATCAGGTCCTTCATCGCGAACCAGAAGTAGAGGCTCGACGGCAGTGCCTCGTCGAGGAAGTTGGGGAACAGGTCGAGGGACAGGTAGACGTGCTGGATCGCCATCGGCACGCTGTCGGCCAGCCGCAGCCGCTGCCAGTGCGCGATCGCACTGCCCTCCTCGATCTCGAGGGCGCGGGCCACACCGGGGCCGGCAGTCTCGCGGCGGGCGAGCAGCGTCTTGGACTCAGGCTTCTTGCCGCGCCGCTCCATCTCCTCGGTGTACGCCGAGAGCCGCATCTGCATGTCGATGAGCGGCTTGGTGACGAAGGTGCCGCGACCCGGGATCCGCTCGAGGAGCCCCTGCGCGACGAGGGCGTCGATGGCGTGGCGGACGGTCATCCGGGCGACGCCGAACTGCTCGGCGAGGTCACGCTCGGAGGGCGCGGGGGTGCCCGGCTCCGCGTTGACGATCACGGAACGGACGTACTCGCGGACCAGCACGTGCTTGCGCCCGCGGCGGACACCACGGGTCGAGTGCTCGGTCACCCCAGGGCTCCTTCGTGGAGGTCAGTGGCACGAAAATAGCCCGCCGAGGTGCCCGCCGGGGTGGGAAAGCACAAGAAACGTCCCTCGATCTGCTCTCAGGGGCTCGTTTCTCCCCCCGGCTGGGCCCGCCGGTCACTCCGTGGCGATCGCCCGGAGCACGTCGAGGCGAGCCGCACGCCGCGCCGGCAGCAGAGCCGCGAGCACGCCGATCAGCACCGCCGCGAGCAGGTAGGCACCGAGTGACGACCACGGGATGCGGGTCACCTCGAGGCCCTCGTCGCGCAGCGAGGCCATCAACGCGATCCCGAACACCAGGCCCATCCCGATACCCATGATCGCGCCGAGCACCGCGATCGCGACCGACTCCAGCCCGACCATCCGGCGCATCTGCCGCCGGTCGACGCCCACGGCCCGGAGCAGCCCCACCTCGCGGGTGCGCTCGATGATCGAGAGCCCGAGGGTGTTGACCACGCCCAGCACCGCGATGACCAGCGCCAGCCCGAGCAGGGCGTAGATCATCAGCACCATCTGGTCGATCGGCTCGCGCTGCTCCGCGGCGTACTCGCGCTGGTCCTTGACGGTCAGGATCGGCAGGTCGGCGGTCGCCTTCTCCAGCTGCGCCTTGACGTCCTCGGTGCGCACCCCGGGCTCGACCTTCAGCAGCAGGCTGGAGTCCTGGCGCGCGTAGCCGCCGTCCTCCATGGCCTTGATGGTGGTCGTGTACGCCGTGCCCTCGGCCGCCTTCTGGTCCGAGATGCCCACGACGCGCAGCTTCGTCTTCCCCGACGGGAAGGTGAAGGTGAGCTCGTCGCCGATCCTGCGGTCCTTGTCGGCCGCCTCCTCCTCGCTCACGATGACCGTGTTGCCGCGGAAGTCGTCGAGCGAGCCATCGGTCAGATCCAGGCGCATCACGCTGGTCACCGTCTCCGGGTCGAGCGCGCTGATCCACTCCCGGTCGCCGGCGAGCTCGCTCGGCGCGAACCGGGTGCGGGTGACCGACGCGACGCCCGGCTCCTTGCGGGCGTTCTCCGCGATCTGCGGGGAGAAGCCCTGGCCGATCGCATTGCTGATCACGATGTCGCCGAGGAAGTTCTTCTCGATGCTCGCGTCCACGCTGGCCTTGGCCGAGGACCCGGCGATGGACATCGTGGTGACCAGGGTCAGGCCGATCATCAGGGCGGACGCGGTGGCCGCCGTACGCCGGGGGTTGCGCAGCGAGTTCTGCCCCGCGAGGGTGCCGACCGCGCCGAAGACCCGGCGGTACGCCGCCGCGCTCACGTGCAGGAACGGCCGCGACGTGCTCGGGCTGGCAGCGGCCATGCCGAGCATCGCCAGCAGGGCCCCGCCGCCGACCCAGTAGCCGGGCCGCGGCACGCTGGTGAACAGTCCTGCGGCTCCCGCGCCGATGCCGAGGACGATCATGATCGAGCCGACCAGCAGGCGCATCCGCATCGAGGACTCCGGCAGGGCGACGTCGTCGCGCAGCGCCGCGATCGGCGGGATCCGGCTGGCCCGGCGGGCCGGCAGGTACGCCGCGATCATGGTGATGACGATCCCGATCGCGAAGGCCGCGATCGGCGTGCGTGGGGCGATCACGAGCGCCTGGCCGGAGAGGTCGAGGCCGAAGGTGGCGAACAGGGCGCGGATGCCCAGCGCGAGCAGCACCCCGAGCCCGAGGCCGACCGCGGCCCCGAACAGCCCCACGACGAACGCCTCGAACAGCACCGAACGGGTGACCTGGCGCCGTGATGCGCCCAGCGCCCGGAGCAGCGCGAGCTCGCGGCTGCGTTGCGCCACCAGCATCGAGAAGGTGTTGACGATCAGGAACGACCCCACCACCAGGGCGATCCCGGCGAAGACGAGCAGGAAGATGGTGAGGAACGAGATCGCCTCGAGCAGGTCGCTGGCCGACTCGTCGGCCGCCTTGTCGCCGGTGACCGCCTCGTAACCCTTCGGCAGCACCTTCGCGACCTCGTCGCGGAGCTCGGCCTGGCTCACCCCCTCCTCGGCCGTCACCCAGGCGTCGTTGAAGACCCGGCGGCCGTCGAGGAACAGGTCCTGCGCCGTCCTGGTGTCGAACATGCTGAGCGAGGCACCATTGAGCGAGCCGCCGTCGGGGAAGTCCGCGATGCCGACCAGTGTGGGCCGCAGCAAGGCGCGCTCCCCGGCGCTGATCATCCGCACCCGCTCGCCGATGAACAGCCCGGCGCGCTCCACCGTGGCCGCGTCGATCGCGACCTCGTTGGGTCCGCGAGGGTTGCGTCCGTCGACGACCTGCAGCGCCTCCACCCCGTTCGCGGCGGGGGCGTCGTTGATGTTCACCGCGATGCCCGGGGCACCCTGCCCGCCCACGACGCGGTTGTTCTTGCCGATCACGAAGACCCCGAAGGCGTTGACGTTGCCGTCGGCCCGGGCGGCACCGGGCACCTCCGCGATCTCCTCGACCAGTGGGGCCGGCATGGTCAGCGTGGTCGGGGTGCCACCGGCGTCGACGGCTCCCTTGGGGCGGACCACGACGTCGCCGACGGTGTTGTCGAAGATCGCGGTGAAGCTCTTGTTGAGGGTGTCGGTGAAGATCAGGGTGCCGGCGACGAAGGCGACCCCCAGCACGATCGCCGTGGTGCTCATCAGCAGCCGGACCTTGCGGCCCAGCAGGCTGCGCCACGCGGCGCGGAGCACTAGATGCCTTCCTCGTGCACGGTCATCCGCTCCAGCACGGCCTCCCGGGTCGGGTGCTCGAGCGTGCCGGCGAGGCGGCCGTCGGCGAGGAAGACCACGCGGTCGGTGTACGCCGCGGCGACCGGGTCGTGCGTGACCATCACGATCGTCTGGCCGAACTCGCGGGCCGAGCGCTGCAGCAGGGTCAGCACCTCGGCGCCCGACCGCGAGTCGAGGTTGCCGGTGGGCTCGTCGGCGAACACGATCGCCGGCCGGCTGACCAGGGCACGTGCCACCGCGACGCGCTGCTGCTGGCCCCCGGAGAGCTGGTTGGGACGGTGGTCGAGCCGGTCGCGCAGGTTCACGGTGTCGATGACGGCGTCGTACCACTCCGGGTCGGGCTTGCGGCCGGCGATCGCCAGCGGGAGCGTGATGTTCTCCTCAGCCGTCAGCGTGGGAACCAGGTTGAAGGACTGGAACACGAAGCCGATCTGCTCTCGGCGCAGCCGGGTGAGGCGCTTGTCGTCGAGGCCGCCGAGCTCGGTGTCACCGATCAGCACCTGCCCTGAAGTGGGGGTGTCCAGGGCCGCGCAGCAGTGCATCAGGGTGGACTTGCCCGACCCAGAAGGGCCCATCACCGCGGTGAACTGCCCCGCGAGGATGTCGAGCGTCACGCCGTCCAGTGCACGCACCTCCGCAGCCCCGGAGCCGTAGACCTTGGTCAGGTCGATGGCTCGGGCGGCCACGGCCGAGGTCTGTGCGGTTCCCGCCACGTCCTTGGTCTCCACCGTCATGGGACAACTTTCCCAGCAAGGTGGTCACGGGCGCATCGGGAATTGCCCTGACGAGGGCGGCCTCCGGGTCAGGAATCTCCGCGTTTGAGCAGCTTGCGCAGCACCAGCAGGACCAGGACGACGCCGAGCACCTGCTTCCAGTAGCTCTTCAGCAGCACGGGCAGCACCGTGGCGCCCAGGTCGATGGCGTTGTCGTCGTCGCTCGAGCTGCTGACCGGTTGCGGCCGGGTGATCGGGGACGAGGGCGGCGCCGCCTCCTGCGCGGCCTTGGCCCGCTGCGTGGTCGCGTCGGCCTCCGCCGAGGCCTCCTCGGCCGACTCCGGCATCGGGGTGGTCGCCGGCGACGGCGTGCCGGGGCTGCCGGCGGCCGCGCCCGCGGGCACCGAGGCCGGCTCGGCGTCCTGCTCCTCCTCCGGCTCGGCGCCGACCTTCTTCTCCAGGCAGTCGGTGAACTGCCCCAGCAGCTTGTCGCTGACGTCCTGCATCACGCCTCGCCCGAACTGCGCCGGCTTGCCGGTGATCGCTAGGTCCGTGTGCACCTGCACCCGGGTCGACCCCTCACCGGCGTCGGTCATCGTGGCCGTCACGTCGGCCCCGGCGGTGCCGTTGCCGCGCTTGTCCTTGCCCTTGGCCTCGATCACCAGCCGGTGCGCGGACTCGTCCTTCTCCTTGAAGGTGCCGGTGCCGTTGTAGACCAGGGCGATCGGGCCGAGCTTGACCTTGACCGTGCCCTTGAAGGTGTCGCCGTCGACCTCGGTGACCTTCGCGCCGGGGAAGCACTCGGCCACCGACTCGATGTCGTTGAAGGCCGCCCAGGTCTCGTCGAGCCCGGCCGGGACGGTGAACTCGTGGTCGAGCTCCATCAGCTGCCTCTCATCCGTCGATCGTCCGTGGTCGGTCCGATCATCCTCCGGCTGCCGCGAGCACGGCCCGGCGGGTCAGCACGGTGGCGAGGTGACGCCGGTAGTCGGCGTCCCCGTTGAGGTCCGAGGGCGGGGTGGTGCCCTCGGCAGCGAGGTCGCAGGCTTCGCGTACGCCGTCCTCGGTGGCCGTCTTGCCGACCAGTGCCTGCTCGGTGGCGGTCGCGCGCAGCGGCTTGTTGCCCATGTTGACCAGGCCGATGCGGGCCTCCGCGACGGAGCCACCGTCCGTGCGCACCGCCGCGGCGACGGCCACGATCGGCCACTGGTGGGCGACCCGGACGAACTTCTCGTAGTGCGAGCCCCAGCCGTCGTACTTCCTCAGGCGGATGCCGGTGAGCAGCTCGTCCTCCCCCACCGCGGTGGTGAAGAGGTCCTCGAAGAAGTCCGCGGCTGCCACGGTGCGCTCACCGCCCGAGCCCTGGATGATCATCTCGCCGTCCAGCGCGAGCACCGGCGCCCCGCAGTCGCCCGCGGGGTCCGCGTGCACCAGGGCTCCGCCGAGGGTGCCGCGGTGCCGGATCTGCGGGTCGGCGACCTCACCGATCGCCTTGTGCAGCAGCGAGAGGCTGGACTTCACCGTCTCGTTGGCGAGCAGCTCGTAGTAGGGCACCATCGCGCCGATCAGCACGCTGTCGCCCTCGTCGGTGACCTGCTTGAGGGCGTCGATGCCACCGATGTCGACCAGCACCTCCGGTGCGTTCAGCCGCATCCGCAGCACGGGCAGCAACGACTGCCCTCCGGCGATCACCTTCGCGTCGTCGCCGTGCTCGGCGAGCGCCGCGAGGGCCTCCTCCACCGACGTGGGTGCGACATAGTCGAACTTGGCGGGGATCACTGGCCTGCTCCTTCCGTGCCCGGGTTGGTGGCCGGTCCGTCCGCGGCTCCGGCAGTGCGGTCGGTCTGGCCCTCCTGGCCGGTCGACTCGTCGAAGTGCGGCGCAGCGCCGCCCGTGGTCGGGTCGGCACCTCCCGCGTCTCTGGCATGGATGGCCTTCCACACCCGCTCGGGCGTGCACGGCATCTGGATGTCGCTGACCCCGAAGCTGCGCACCGCGTCGACGACCGCGTTGACCACCGCCGGCGTGGAGGCGATCGTGCCCGCCTCGCCGACGCCCTTGGTGCCGAGCGTGTTGGTGGTCGAGGCGGTCGAGTTGTGGTCGACGTCGAAGCTGATCGTGTCGGCCGCGGTCGGGACCAGGTAGTCCACGAAGCTGGCGCTGACCAGGGTGCCGGAGTCGTCGTGGACGGCCTCCTCCCACAGCGCCTGCGCGATGCCCTGCACCAGCCCGCCGTGCACCTGGCCCTCGACGATCAGTGGGTTGATCACGGTGCCGACGTCGTCGACGCAGGTGTACTTGCGCAGCTTCACCCGGCCGGTCTCGGTGTCCACCTCCACCGCGCACAGGTGCGTGCCGTGGGGGTAGTTGAAGTTCACCGGGTCGAACGTCGCCTCGGCGTCGATGCCCGGCTCGATGTCCTCCGGATAGTCGTGCGAGGCGAACGCCGCGGTGGCGATCTCGGTGATCGCCACCGACTGGTCGGTGCCCTTCACGCCGAGCCTGCCGTCCTTGAACTCGATGTCGTCGGGGTTGGCCTCGAGCATGTGCGCGGCGTACGGCTTGGCCTTCTCGACCACCTTGTCGGCCGCGCGCACCAGTGCCTCGCCGCCGACCACCAACGACCGGGACCCGTAGGTGTCCAGACCCTTGTGGGAGATCTGGGTGTCACCGTGCAGGATCTCGACGTCCTCCCACGGCACCCCGAGCCGGTCGGCCACGATCTGGCTGAACGCCGTCTCGTGCCCCTGCCCGTGCGGGCTGACGCCCACGACGACCTCGACCTTGCCGGTGGCCAGCATCCGCACGCTGGCGTGCTCCCAGCCGCCTGCCCCGTAGTCGAGGCTGCCGAGCACCCGGCTCGGTGCCAGGCCACACATCTCGGTGAAGGTGGAGACGCCGATGCCGAGCTGCACCGAGTCGTTGCTCTCCCGGCGCCGCTCCTGCTCGGCCCGCAGCTCGTCGTACCCGAAGTGCTCCTTGGCCTTCTCGGTCGCGGCCTCGTAGTGGCCCGAGTCGTACTCCAGGCCCGCCACGGTGGTGAACGGGAACTCCTCGTGCTTGATCCAGTTCTTCTCCCGGATCTCCAGCGGGTCGACGCCGACCTCGGTGGCCAACTCGTCCATCATCCGCTCGACGGCGTACGTCGCCTCCGGCCGGCCGGCGCCGCGGTAGGCGTCCGTCCACGTCTTGTTCGTGAGCACCGTCTGGACCTGCCAGTGGTAGGCCGGGAACTTGTAGATGGAGTTGAACATGAAGGCGCCCAGCACCGGGATGCCACCACCGACGAGGGAGACGTAGGAGCCGAGGTCCGCGAGCAGGTCCACCTTGAAGGCGGTGACCGTGCCGTCCTTCTCCGCGGAGAGGGTGAGCCGCTGCCACTGGTCGCGCCCGTGGTGGCCCGCCATCAGCGACTCCGAGCGGGTCTCGGTGTACTTGACCGGCTTGTGCAGCTGGCGGGCCACCCACCAGGCGACCCACTCCTCCGGGGTCACCTGCAGCTTGCCGCCGAAGCCGCCGCCGACGTCGGGGGCGATCACCCGGATCTTCGACTCCGGTACGCCGGTCGTCGCCGCGAGCGCGAACCGGAGGATGTGCGGGATCTGGGTGGCCGACCACATGGTCAGCTGCTCACCGGTGGGGTCGACCACCACCGAGCGCGGCTCCATGAACGCGGGGATCAGCCGCTGCTGGCGGTACTCCCGCTCGATCACGATGCCGTCGGTCCTGGCCTTGGCGATGGCCTCCTCGACGTCGCCACCGGTGCCGGCCTCGGCGGAGTCGAACACCCACAGCGCCGACTTGTTGGTGCCGAGGTCCGGGTGCGCGAGGACCTTGTCCTCCGCGGCCTCCTTGAGGTCGAGCGCGGCCGGTAGCTCCTCGTAGTCCACGTCGATCAGCTCGGCGGCGTCGCGCGCTTCGGCGGCGCTGCGTGCCACGACGCAGGCGACGATCTCGCCGGCAAAGGTGGCACGGTCCTTGGCCATCGGCGGGTGCACGGGGGTGACCTGGTCGGGAGTGATCGGCCAGGCGTTGATCAGCGAGCCGGCGGACTCGTCGAGGTCGGCGCCGGAGTAGACGGCCACCACGTTGGGGGCCTGCTTGGCCTCGCTGGTGTCGACGCTGGTGATGCGTGCGTGGGCGAAGGGGCTGCGCACCATCGCCAGGTGCAGCATCCCCGGCAGGGTGATGTTGTCGGTCCAGCGGGTGCGCCCGGTGATGAGGCGCTGGTCCTCCTTGCGCCGTCGGTCGCGTCCGATCTCCTTGTCGACGGTCGCCGCGTCCTGGGTGGCAGTCACTGCGCGCCTCCTGTCGTCGTACCGCCCGCAGCGGTCTGCACCGCCCTGACGATGTTGTGGTAGCCCGTGCAGCGACAGAGGTTGCCCTCGAGACCGAGGCGGATCTCCTCCTCGCTGGGGTTCGGGTTGTCGTTGAGGAGGTCCACCGACTGCATGATCATCCCGGGCGTGCAGAACCCGCACTGCAGCGCGTGGCACTCGTGGAAGGCCTCCTGCACCTTGTGCAGCTGACCGTCCTGGGCCAGGCCCTCGATGGTGGTGACCTCGTGCCCGTTGGCCTGCACCGCGAGGACGTTGCAGGACTTCACGCTGCGGCCGTCGAGGTGCACGGTGCACGCGCCGCAGTTGCTGGTGTCGCACCCGATCACGGTGCCGGTCTTGCCGAGCTTCTCGCGGAGGTACTGCACGAGGAGCATCCGGGGCTCGACGTCGTCGGAGACCCTCGCTCCGTCGACGGTGAGTTCGATACGCGTCATGAGGGCGCACTCCTAGGGGTCAGCGACGTATGTGTGACCCCGCTCACGGTAGGGACCGCATGGTTGGCCAAAGGTTGGCCCGCGGCACCCCTGTCCTCACCCCAGCATGCGCCGCTGCTTCCGGGTCAACTTCTTGCCCTTCTTGACCGCACCCTTCATGCCCTTTCGGGCCTTCTTCGCCTGCTTCCTCCCCTTCTTCGGCAGCTCGGCCGCGTCGGTGACCGACTCCTTGGCCTCCTTGCCCTTCTTGCGCCCCTTCTTGCCCATTTCCTTGACCGGGTGCGCCAGCTCGGGCGGTAGCATCAGCCGCACCGCCTTGCCGAACAGTTGGCCGGAGAGCCTCAGCAACGGGATCCCGACCGGCAGCAGGATCACCGTGACGCAGAGGATCACCGCCACCAGGCCCAACAGGCTCGCGACGATCCAGAGCAGGGCGCCCTGCAGTCCGCGCAGCAACCTCATCTCCCTCACCTCCCTGGGTGTGCTGTACCCCGGAGGAGGCGGTTGGTCGCATGCGGCCGCTCGGTCGCCAGGGATCTGGGGAGCGCGGATGTTCTGGTTCACCTGGTGAGTCAGAGTTTCCGCGCTGTCGTCGACTGCCCCGGGCTCACCGCGGGTGCAGAGAAAGGAAGCGTGGCAACAGGGACCGGCACTACCTCCTCGCTGCCGCCAACCTCCCCAACAGCAACGCCTTCGTCGGGTGCGGCCGATCCCCCATCAGCGCCAGGCAGACCTCGACGACCTCCGTGTCGTACGGCGCCAGCTCGGTGTAGCGCGCCACGGCCTGCGGCTGCGGATCCGC
>DASSLA010000136.1:0-2596 GCA_035689885.1 Marmoricola sp.
AACTCGACGCCGCCCCCCGGCCAATGCACGCGGTAGGCCTCTCGTTGACCGCGCTGCAGCCGTTCCTCGGCGACCCCTTGCTCGGCAGGGACACACATCGCCGACAGGTGGCTGTTGGTCAGAAAGACGAGCCGTCCCCCCGGCTTGAGGAGCCGGGCTGCCTCAGGCAGCCAACGCTCGGGGTCGCACCACGCACCGACACCGTGCTCGCTCACGACCAGGTCGAAGCGTCCGCTGGCCAACGGAATCTGCTCCGCATCCCCTTGCAGCAGCGGAAAGCGCGGCCCGAGCTGGGCTTGCAGCCTTCGGGCGGTGCTGAGCTGCTCGCCGGAGGGATCGACCGCAACGGCGTCCGCCCCAGCACGAGCGAGCCATGCCGAGAAGTACGCCGTCCCGCATGCCAGCTCAGCACGTCGCCGGCAGCCTCACCCAGGCATTCGTCATGCTCACCGGTATTTCCGGGGACGCCGACCAGGTCGACGCCGGATCCGCTGCGTACGTGCTTGCGTTCCTGCTGGCCGCCGCGGGATTCGGCATTCTCGCGACCTCCCACGCGAACCGGGCCGGGCTCAGCACACGCCTCAAGGTGATTGGCGCCTGCGGAGCGCCCCCTCGTGCTGGGAAGTGTCCTCGTGATCCTGCCGGCAATCCTCAGGGCGGTGGGCATGCTCTCGGCCTAGGCCCACACCAGGTCGAAGTCGCTAGCTCCGGAGGTAGGACCCGCCGTTGACGTCGATGATCGTGCCGGTCGAGAACAGCGCCTCCGGCGAGGCCAGCCACAGCACCGCGGCGGCGACCTCTTCTGGGCGAGCGACACGACCGAAGGGCGACTGCGCTCGTACCGCGTCCCCCTCGGGCCCGTCGAGGACCTCGCGCGCCATCTCGGTCTGGACGAACCCGGGCGCGACCGTCCCGACCGAGATCCCCTCTGGTGCCAGCGCAAGCGCCAGCGACTGGCCGAAGGCGTTCAGCCCGGCCTTGGAGGCGCCGTACGCCGGGTTCCTCGGCTCGCCGCGGAAGGCTCCCCGGCTCGAGACGTTGACGATCGCTCCACCGCCGGCGGCCCGCAGGTGCGGGATCGCACAATAGGCCGCGTTGGCGGCGCCGCTCAGGTTGGTCGCCAGGGTCTGCGTCCAGGTGTCGCGCCAGTCCTCGTACGACGTGGTCAGCGGCGGGGACGCCACGAACACCCCAGCGTTGTTCACCAGCACGTCAAGGCGGCCGAGCCGGTCCGCGGCCGCGTCGACCGCGCGTCGTACCGCCTCCGGGTCAGTCATGTCGGCCTGCACGGTCACGTGACCCGCCCCAGTGAGTGAGGCGAGGACGCTCTCGGCCGCGTCGGCCGACCGTCCGTAGTGGATCGCGACCCGGTCGCCCCGGTCGGCGAACGCGCGTGCGATGGCCGCCCCGATCCCACGGGAGCCGCCGGTGACGAGGACGCCGCGGTCGCTCATCGAGCAACCTCGGCGACTCCGGCCAGCAGCCGGTCCACGTCGTCATCGTTCGTGTACGGCGCAAGCCCGGCTCGCACCGCGCCGCCGTCCCCGAGTCCCAGCCAGCGCGAGGCCTCGATTGCGTAGAAGTTGCTCGCCGGGGCGTTCACCCCCGCGGCCGCGAGGTGCTCGTACACCTCCCGGTTGTCGTGCCCGGCGACGGTGAAGAAGGCCGTCGGCGTGCGCCGCTTCGGGTCGCCGTACAGCCTCACTCCCGGGATGCCACGCAGACCTTCCAAGAGCTTGCCGAACAGCTCGTCCTCGTACTTCTCGAGAGCCCGCATCGACTCCAACACCCGCGTCCGCCGGTCGGTGGCCTCCGACGCGAGCCCGGCGATGAAGTCCACCGCGGCAGTGGTCCCCGCCAGCAGCTCGTAGGGCAGCGTGCCGAGCTCGAAGCGCTCCGGGACGTCGTCGGTGGCTGGCAGGAGCTTGTCGGGGTGGATCCGCTCCAGCAGCTCTGGTGCCGCGACCACCACGCCGTGATGCCCCCCGAAGAACTTGTAGGGCGAGCACGCGAAGAAGTCGGCGCCCAGCTCCGCGACGTCGACGGGCGCGTGGGGCGTCAGGTGCACGCCGTCGACGTAGAGCAGCGCCCCAGCCTCGTGGACCACTCTGGCGATCGCCGGCAGGTCTGGACGAGTCCCCAGCACGTTCGACGCCCCGGTGACCGCGACGACCTTCGTCCGAGCCGAGAGCTGCTCGCGCACCGCGTCGACGGTCAGCTCCGCGGTTTCCCGGTCGAAGTCGACCCAGCGGGCCACCGCCCCCACGGACTCGGCGGCCTGCACCCACGGCCGGATGTTGGCGTCGTGGTCCAAACGGGTCACGACCACCTCGTCGCCCTCCGACCACTCCTTCGCGAGCGCCCGGGAGATGTCGTAGGTCGCCTGGGTCATGGACCGCGCGAAGAGCACACCGCCGGGGTCGCACCCGACCAGGGCACCGACCGCCTGCCGCGCCGACACCACGACACCGTCGGCCCGCCGCTCGGCGGCCGTGACCGCGCCGCGGTTGGAGAGGCCCGAGGTCATCGTGGCGGCTATCGCCTCGGCCACCTGCCGCGGGACCTGGCTGCCACCGGGGCCGTCGAAGTACGCCGT
>DASSLA010000137.1:0-6165 GCA_035689885.1 Marmoricola sp.
CACTCCCGGCGCCGGGGACCGCTCGACTTCCGGCGCACCGTGCGGGCGTCGATGTCCAGCGGCGGCGTACCGCTGGAGACGAGGCACCGTCCGAAGCGGCCGGCCCGCACCGACCTGGTGGTGCTCTGCGACGTCAGCGGCTCGGTGGCGAGCTTTGCCAGCTTCACCCTGATGCTCGTCTTCGCGCTGCGCGAGCAGTTCAACCGGGTGCGGGCGTTCACCTTCGTCGACGAGATCCACGAGGTCACCGACCGGTTCGTCCCCGGGGCCGACCCGGCGAGGACGATGGCCGACCTGGCCGCGAGCGCCCGCTACGCCACGCTGTGGGGGCGGACCAGCTACGGCCGCGCGTTCAGCCGGTTCGCCGAGCTCCACCCCGACGCGCTGACGCCGAAGACCAATCTGCTCGTGCTCGGCGACGCCCGGAGCAACTACGGCGACCTCGCGCTGGACGTGGTCGCCGACCTCGTCCACGCCGCCAGGCACACGTGGTGGCTCAACCCCGAGCACCCGCGCAACTGGAACACCGGCGACTCCGCGGCGCGGGAGTACGGCCGGCTGCTGCCGATGGTGGAGTGCCGCAACCTGACCCAGCTCGCAGAGTTCATCCACGACCTCGCCTGAGACGGGCGTTTCCTCCCGGGTTCCGGGGACGACGCATGGGCACGGCGGTAGTGTTGTCGGTTCCGCAAACCCGGCTGTCCCTTACGGAGGACCCCGTTGAGCAGTGACGTCGCCGCGCGTGAGATCGCGAGCGAGCAGGAGTACGTCGACACCGTCTACGCCCAGATGGAGAAGGCGGCCCTGTCGGCCCAGGAGCTCGCCCGCGAGGGGCTCGAACGCGGCCGGATCGGCAACGAGGGCGGGCTCGTCGAGCGTGATGCGATGGTCTACCAGGCCGCCCGGCGGATGGCGACGCTCGACGCCGCGCACGAGGGCCTGGTCTTCGGCCGGCTCGACATGGGCCAGGGCGTCGGTGGTGCCCCGCGCTACATCGGCCGGATCGGGCTGCGCGACGAGAACTACGACGTGCTGCTGATCGACTGGCGCGCGCCCGCCGCCGCGGTGTTCTACCAGGCGACCCAGCACGAGCCGCAGGGCGTCGTACGCCGCCGGATCCTGCGCAGCAAGGGCGTGCACGTGATCGGCGTCGAGGACGACCTGCTCGACCCCGAGGACCCGCTGGCGGAGTCGCTGCCCATCGTCGGCGAGGGCGCGCAGCTCGCCCAGCTGTCCCGCGCTCGCGACCGCACGATGCACTCGATCGTGGCGACCATCCAGGCCGAGCAGGACCGTGCCATCCGGGCGCCCGGCAAGGGCGTCGTGCTGATCACCGGCGGCCCCGGCACCGGCAAGACGGTCGTCGCGCTGCACCGCGTGGCCTACCTGCTCTACGCCGATCGCCGCCGCTACGAGACCGGCGGCGTGCTCGTGGTCGGCCCGTCCGGCGTGTTCATGCGCTACATCGAGCGGGTGCTGCCGTCGCTCGGCGAGACGGCGGTGGCGCTGCGCTCGCTCGGCGAGGTCGTCGACGGCGTCCGCGCGACCCGGCGCGACGAGCCGGCGGTCGCCGAGATCAAGGGCTCCCGGGCGATGGTCGAGGTGCTCCGTCGTACGGCGCGCCAACCGGTGCCGGACGGTCCGCGCGAGTTCCGCATCTTCTACCGCGACGACGTGATCCACCTCGGCCCGCGCGAGCTCGGCGGGCTCCGGCGCCAACTGCTGTCCATGGGCCGTCGCAACCGCTCCACCACCAAGGTGGCCTCCACGCTGATCGACGCGATGTGGCGCCAGGTGCGCAGCGAGCGCGGGCGTGAGCGCGGCAAGGAGGACTTCGCCGCGGACATGCGCACCAACGACGAGTTCCTCGAGTTCGCAGCCCGCTGGTGGCCGGTCCTCGACGCGTCGACCGTGCTGGGCTGGCTGCGCGACCGCGACGTGCTCGCCAAGGTGAGCGAGGGCATCCTCGACGACGAGGCGGTGCGGTTGCTCGCCAAGTCGTGGGGCGACACCCTGTCGGTCGACGACGTGGCGCTGCTCGACGAGCTGCGCTACCTGCTCGGCGACCCGCCGATCGTGAACACTGGCAGCGTCGACGATGAGTACCTCGCCCTCGAGGACGCAACCCTGCACGAGGTGACCACCGCCGCCGACCGGGAGTACGCCGGCCCGCGCGGCTGGACCCCGCCGACCAACCGGGTCGAGGACGACGGCTACGCCCACGTGCTCGTCGACGAGGCGCAGGACCTCACCCCGATGCAGTGGCGGATGATCGGTCGGCGCGGCCGTGGCGCCACCTGGACCATCGTCGGCGACCCGGCGCAGTCGTCCTGGCCGGTGCCGGAGGAGGCCGCCGCGGCCCGGGACGAGGCGCTCCGCGACAAGCAACGGCACGAGTTCCACCTCTCCACGAACTACCGCAACAGCGCGGAGATCTACGAGTTCGCCGCCGAGTACGCCGAACGCGTGGGCCTCGACGCCGACCTGCCCGACGCCGTGCGCTCCACCGGACGGGCGCCCGAGCAGCTGGAGGTGGACGACCTCGAACCGGCCCTGCGCGCCCAGGTCGCGAGCTTCGCGGAGTTGCTCGAGGGCACCGTCGGGATCGTCGTACCCGTGGCCCGGCTGGGTGAGGTCAGCCGCTGGGTCTCCTCGTGGGGCGAGCTCGCCGGCGAGACCGGCCAGCCCGACTCCCGCATCGTGGTGCTGACCGGCCTGGACACCAAGGGCCTCGAGTTCGACGGCATCGTGGTGGTGCAGCCGCAGGAGATCGAGCACGAGGCCACCACCGGCCGCGCGACCCTCTACGTCGTCTACACCCGCGCCACCCAGCGGATGACCACCCTCACCCTCCGCTGACCGGGCAGTTCTGGTTGGCAGGAAGACGCCGACCGGGCACCTTTGGTTGCTCCCACCCTGCCGACCGGGCAGTTCTGGTTGCGAGGATGGGCCCATGCTCATCCACCCTTGGGACCAGGCCACCCGTGAGGAGTGGACCGACGTCCTCGACCACCACGACTTCGCCCAGCTGGTCACCGCCGGGCACGTCGACGGTTACCCGGTGGTCGTGCCGACCCACTTCGTCCGCGAGGGCGAGGACACGATCCTGCTCCACCTCGCGCGGCCCAACCCGGTGTGGCGGGCAATCGAGGCCGACCCGCACGTCGTACTCGGGCTCACTGACGACTACACCTACGTCGAGGCCGCCTGGAACGCCGACCCCGGCACCGACCCGGCGTACGGCGTCCCCACCTCCTACTACACCGCCGTCCAGCTGCTGTGCCGTGCGGAGATCATCGACGATCCCGACGAGAAGGCCGCCGTCCTCGCCAGGCAGCTCGGTCACTTCGAGCCGCCGGGCTCTGCCCGCGTCACCCCGAGCACCGCGAGCGAGAGCGACCGGCGCCAGCTGCCCGGCATCCGCGGGCTGAGGCTGCAGATCGAGGCGGTGCGGGCCAAGATGAAGTACGGCGGCAACAAGTCGGTCGAGCAGCGTCTCGACATCGCCGCGCGGCTCGCCGAGCGCGGCGGTCCGATGGACGCCGAGGCGCGTGAGCGACTGCTGCGGCGGATGCAGAAGTAACCAGAACTGCCCGCTCGGCACACTTCCAGCAACCAGAACTGCCCGCTCGGCACCCTTCGGACAACCAGAACTGCCCGGTCGGCGTTCTAGTAGCGTTCCGGCATGCCCGAGCCGACCGCTGCCCGCGCCCTCGAGGAGCTGATGGGGCACGAGGCGTGGGCGGTGATCCGGCTTCGGGAGAGCGAGACCGTGACCCTGGTCGGCGGGTCGCTGGACCGGCTGGAGCGGCTGGAGGACATCCCGCTGGAGGAGGGCGTCCCCGAGGAGGGGCGACGGTTCGACCGGCTCGTGGCGGTGCCGTTCCGCCAGGTCCGCGAGCGCGGCTTCCTCGCCCACGACGACGGCGCGCCGCTGGCCGTGGTGGACATCGAGACCGAGCGTGAGGTCCCGCTCGAGGAGCTGCTCGCGGCCCTGCCGGACGAGGAGATCCCCTTCGAGGACGAGGGCGGCTTCGAGACCAGCGACGAGGACTACGCCCGCGTGGTCGAGCAGATCATCCGCGACGAGATCGGCAACGGCGAGGGCGCCAACCTCGTCGTCGGGCGGCACTACCGCGCGCAGCTGCGCGACTGGTCGGCCGCCAAGTCGCTGACCGTGCTGCGCCGGCTGCTCACCAGCGAGCGCGGTGCCTACTGGACGTTCCTGTTCTGGACCGGCGACCGCTTCCTGATCGGTGCCTCCCCGGAGCGGCACGTCAGTGTCCACGGCGGCGACGTGCGGATGAACCCGATCTCAGGCACCTTCCGGTTGCGCGGCCTGGCGCCGGAGGAGCGCAAGGAGCGGCTGCTTCAGTTCCTCGCCGACGAGAAGGAGATCTACGAGCTCTTCATGGTCGTCGACGAGGAGCTGAAGATGATGTGCGACATCTGCCACGAGGGTGGCCAGGTGCTCGGGCCGTTCCTCAAGCCGATGACCCACCTCGTGCACACCGAGTACCTCCTCGCCGGTCGCACCCGTGCCGACGTCCGCGACGTCCTGCGCGACACCATGTTCGCCGCCACCGTCACGGGTGCCCCCGTGGAGAACGCCTGCCGGCTGATCCACGAGTACGAGTCCGAGGGGCGGGGCTACTACGCCGGCGCGCTGGCGCTGATCGGGCGCGACGCCGAGGGCGCGCCGACCGCGGACTCCCCGATCGTGATCCGTACGGCGGACGTCAGCCCGGACGGCGCGATGAAGGTGACCGCGGGTGCCACGCTGGTGCGCGACTCGGACCCGGCCTACGAAGTGGCCGAGACCCAGGCCAAGGCCGGCGGCATCCTCTCCGCCTTCGGCCTCGTGCCCGCCGCCACCGGCGAGCCGACCGACATCGCCGGGCTGATGCAGGACGAGGACGTGCTGATCGCGCTCAACTCGCGCAACCAGCGGCTCGCGAAGTTCTGGCTCACCGACCAGTCCGGTGCTCCGCCGGCTCCGTCGCTGGCCGGGCGTACGGTCGCGATCGTGCACGGCGAGGACGACTTCGTGAACATGCTGGCGCACGCGTTCTCGGTGCTGGGCATGGGATCCCGGGTGGTGCGCCACGAGGCGCTCCTCGAGGACGGCGCGGAGTCGATCTTCGACGACGTCGACCTGGTCGTCGTGGGCCCCGGTCCCGGTGACCCGCGCGAGCACGATCACCCGAAGATCGCGGCATACCACAAGGCGGTCGACCGCCTGCTCGCCTCCGGCAAGCCCTTTCTCGCCGTGTGCCTGGGCCACCAGGTGCTGTGCGACCGGCTCGGCATCCCGCTGACCTACAAGGACATCGTGTTCCAGGGGACCCAGTCGACGGTCGGCATCGACGGTCGCGCGGAGCGGGTCGGGTTCTACAACACTTTCGTCGCGCGGCTGGGCGAAGAGCGGCCCCCGCCTGCCGGCGTGAAGGTCGAGGCGGACCCGGCCACCGGCGACATCCACCTCGTCGCCGGGCCGCACTTCCGGGGCGTGCAGTTCCACGCCGAGTCGATCCTCACCGAGAACGGCTTCGCGCTGCTGCGACAGCTGCTCCTCGACCTGCTCGAGGACTGACCGTGGCTGCGCACGCGGCCCCGCCGCGCGTGCTCGTCGTCGACCACCACGACTCCTACACCTGGAACCTCGTGCACCTCGTCGCCGAGGTGACCGGGGTGCTGCCGGACGTCGTCGAGCACGACGAGCCCGGTGTGCTGGAGCGGGCGGCGTCGTCGACCCACGTGGTGCTCTCGCCGGGGCCGGGCCACCCCGCCGACCCCGAGGACTTCGCCCTCGGCGCCGCGGTGTTCGAGCTGGGGGTGCCGGTGCTCGGCGTCTGCCTCGGCATGCAGGCCCTCGTCACGTCGTACGGCGGGCGGGTGGACCGGATCCACCCTGCCCACGGAGAGGTCGCGCGGGTCGAGCACCAGGGGGTCGGTGTCCTCGAGGGGATCCCGTCGCCCTTCGACGCCGTGCGGTACCACTCGCTGGCCGCCCTCGAGGTCCCCGACGTGCTCGAGGTCACCGCCGCGGCGGACGATGTCGTGATGGCAGTGCGTCACCGCGAGCTGCCGCTGGAAGGGGTGCAGTTCCACCCCGAGTCGATCCTGTCCCACCACGGGGCGGTGCTGGTGCGCAACTTCCTGCTG
>DASSLA010000138.1:0-3898 GCA_035689885.1 Marmoricola sp.
CCGCGACTCCGTACAGAAGCGGGCCCAGAGCGCGCAGGGCCACTACAGCAGGTCTTGGCGATTTGGCCGAGGGATGCGGGGAAGCAAAGGGCCTGCCGCGCGTAGGAGGAGCAGGCGTGCGATCCGCCGCCCCGCCGATCCAGGCACATCGATGGCCGGATCGGCGCCAGACGACTCCGGGGGAAGGCGACGAACCGTGCAACTCCGACTCACTCGCATTCGACGCCGGACGGCGTTGATCACCGCAGCGGCGCTCGCGTGCGTCCTCTTGGTGTTCGCCTCGACCGCGCTCGCCACGCTGTCCTACTACAAGACCAGCCCGCTCGACGCTGCGGTGACCTACGACTCGCCCCAGAGCTCTGCCTGGTACGCGACGTCCATCTACAACGGGAGCGCCACGAACATGAACGGCAGGGTGTGGGCGTACAACGTCATCACCAGCACCTACGTTATGCAGCTTCCGTTCCAGACCTTCGGCCCGGGCCAAGCCTACGGTAGCGCGTACCCGTCCCAGAACTCGGTCAAGAACTACTGCCGCAAGGCCAACGGCGGCACACAAGCCGGCAATTGCAGCGCGGCCTACTGAGCCCCTGCGCCCCGATTCGACCAACCCTCGAGACCGGGAGGATCTGAGGACATGAGGAACGCAAAGCTGGCGGCCGGCGCAGGCGCGGCCGCCGTCATCGTCGCCGCGGGCGCAGCCGTCGCGTTCGGCCAGCTCGCCGGCGACATGCCCGATGCGCCGACGCCGTTGGGAAGCGACACCTCGCAGGTCGCGTCCCTGCTGGACGGGCCGGGCAAGCCGACGTCCACGGCGCTAGCGCGCGCGGCGAGTGGCGCGCTCCCCGAGATCGACATGACGAGCGCCCGGCCGGTCATGAGCGACGGCGCCAACGTCGTGTACCTCGCCCGCTCCGCCAAGGACTCGGCCCGCGTCTGCCTCCTGGCGGCGCGCGAAGAGGCCGAGGGCGTCTGGGCGGCCGGAACGTGCGACGAGCTCGCTGACATCGGCAGTGGCCACGTCGTGGTCCAGCTCCAAGACCGCCAGGGTGGCCTGGAGGTCCCTCGGGCCTACTATGGCCTCGTGCCCCGCGGCGTGAGCAGCGTTAGCGCTTCCTGGGGAGGCTCGGCCCAGGTGTCCGACGGCGTCTACGCCATCAGGCGTGCGAGCGCGGAGAGCGGATCCGGCGCCTTGAGCTTCGACGTCGATGACCAGCGGGTCGAGATCCCGCTGGGCTGACCCGAAAGGACTCGCAGCAGCGGGTGTGCCCCCGCGGGCGCACCCGGCTGCGCGATCGCATTCCCAGGCCTCTCACGGCGCGGTCGTCAGCCGTGGCACTCCGGCACTGTCGTTGTCCGTGCCCGACCACCGCTGAATGTCCCAACCCGCGCTATCCCGCTGCGCTCACCGCCGCCGACGCCGCGCCTGGGCGTGACCGAGCCCATTCCGCGCCGCCCGTTCCCGGCCGAGGCGCTCCAGGCACGTTCAGTAGCCCACCGTGCTAGCGCTTCATGGCGACCCGACCCGCCGGTCCCTGAGCGGCGGGCTGAGCTGGCAGGACGGGCTCGGATCCGCCGGGTCGAGCACCTGGCATGGCTCCAGGTCGGGCGGGTCGATCACCGCCCCCAACGGCACGATCAGCCCGCTTTCGCGGGCCTCGGCGATCCTCGCAGTCGCCTCCTCGTCGCTCCAGCCGGCGGGCGCGGCGAAGCCGACCGGCAGGATGCCGCTGGGCGTGAGATAGCCGCGCGGCGAGCGCAGGTCGATTGCGATCCCTTGCCCGGGGCGCGAGGGCAGGCGCAAGGTCTTGCCCGCCGGAAGGGGCGGCCCGATGTGCGCCTCGGGCGGGAGCGTGCCGTCGTGTGCCAGGGAGTCGAGTAGGCGCCGGAAGCCCTCCTCGAAGGAGACGCCGGCCGGAAAGACGAGAGAGGGCTGCTCGGCGAGGAACTGGATCCGCACAGGTCCGTCGTCCGGGCCGCGCGTGTCCGTGATCCAGGCCAGCTGCGACAGCAGCGGGTCGGCTGCGATCCGCTCAGCGGCAAGGCGCGATGCCGGCACCTGAGGTGCACGCTCGCTGTCCCAGGATTCGATTGCAGCCATCGCTGCACCGGCGACGGTGAGGGCGATCGCCAGTGCGATTAGCGTTCGTCGCCGCCTACTCGTCCACCAAGCAGGCCCCCCCGCGCGTCGGCGACCGACCGGCCGGGCGGCCTCGGTGACCGCCAGTCGGGCGCGCCGGACGGCCTCGGCCTCAGAGTCCTCGGGCACGGGCAGCTCTGCCAGCCGGCGAGCGATCTCGTCGGCAAGGCGATCATCAGACATCGTGCACCCCAAGAGCGACCCGCATCTGCTCCAGGGCTCGCGACAGTCGCGAGTGGATGGTGCCCTCCGTCGTCCCGAGGATCTCCGCGGTCTCCTTCGAGGTGTAACCGAGCAAGAGGCGAAGCGCCACCACAGCGCGTTTGTCGGCGTCCAGGGTGCTCATCGCCTCGAGCGCCTCGCTCACGCTGGCGCGGAGGTGCGGGTCGCTGAGCGGGCCGGCGCTCAGGGTCTGCGATAGCGACCGTGTTCGGGCGGCCCCACGCAGACCGCTCAGCGCACAGTTCACGACAATCCGGTGCAGCCACGGCGCCAGCGGGCGCGCGTCGTCGAAGCGATCGAGCGTGCGAAACACGCGCTCGAAGGCGTCTTGGACCGCGTCGTCGGCCGCCTCTCGCCGCCCGGTGATGGCGTAGGCGGCCCGCCAGGCGCGTGCGAAGTGGCGACGCACCAGAGCTTCGGCAGCGTCTGCATCTCCCGCCCGGGCGGCGCGGATCAGCCGCTGCTCGTCATTCACGCGTTATCAACCGCGCGCCCAGCCCATCGGCAGCACACGCGGGGGTCAACGAAATCGCCTACGGGCGGGAAGCGATCGCGCCGGCGAGCGTAGTACCGGCGCAAGGGACCACCCCGTCGAATCGGAAAGTTCTGATGAAGACCGCACGAAGCGCCTCTCGCCATCCCGCGCCATGGCTGGTGTTGCTGGTTGCGATGGTCATTCTGGCCATCCTCGCAGCCACGTCACAGGGGACGACCGGCCCGAACCAGGTCTCGATCGCGTCGACCGGCGGATACAACGCCTGCCTCACCGGAATCGCGGACGGCGACGAGTACGCCGTGTTCCGCTCGATCCAAGGCACACGCCACCCGTATCAGGGTGCCTCGTACACGATCAACAACAGCGTCATCGGCGTGACGCCCCAGATCGGAAACGACAGCTCGTACTACATCTACGAGGGCGCGCCAATCATGAAGATCATGCGCGTCGACAACCAGGCCGCCACCTCGGGCAACGGCCTCTATGAGTGCAAGGCGATCCCGTAGGCCGACCGCAAGCGCGATAGCCCTCCGCGCGCCGGCCGACGGCCCCTGCCGCGCCCCCGCGCGTCGTCGAACGAGGAAGGACGAAGATGAGAACGACACGAACCAAGCTGGCGGCGGTAACAATTGCGCTGCTGGTGATGACCGGTATCACCGGATACGCGATGGCCCAGTCCGGTGGCGGGGGGGCCCCGGCCGCCCCCGGCGATCCGGGCCGCGAGGGCGCCGTGGCCTTCCCGCCGGGGGTCAGCTTCGAGGAGGCGATCGTCGCCCTCCACGTGGCCCAGAGCTCGGGCACCGCCACGCTCGCGATGGAGCGGGTCGAGCCGCTTCCGGCCGGGGTGGTGGCCCTGATCCCGCGCGAGTCCGACGGTCGGGTGGTGCTCGACCTGGCACGCCCCTTCGGCTACGACACCGCCCTCGGGGCGCCAATCGCGCCGACCTACACCGGGCCGGAGCCGGGCTCGGACACCCCCCGGAGCGACCTCGGGCCGTGGTACCAAGGTTGGAAGCTGGTCGTGCCGGGCCTGCCCGAGT
>DASSLA010000139.1:0-8753 GCA_035689885.1 Marmoricola sp.
CGGAGGCGTAGTTCGTCCACCGACGGTCGGTGCGGAAGCCGGCCCGTACGTACAGGCCCAGGGCGCCCGTGGGGTTCTCGGAGTCGACGTCCAGCGCGGCACGCTCGTAGCCCGCGGCGCGGTAGCGGTGCAGCGCCGTGCGCAGCAGCACGTCGGCCAGTCCCCTGCGCCGGTGCTCGGGCACGGTGCCGACCTTGCCGACGAACGCCTCCCGGATCCCGGTGGCCTCCTGCACGGCGTCGTACTCCGCGGTCTGGACGTACGCCGCGATCGCACCGTCCTCGGCGCGGGCGACCAGGCTCAGCGCCGGACGGGTGCTGCGCGCCGAGGTGACCCACTGGTCCCACATCTCCCAGCTCCACGGCGTCCAGCCGGGGTGGTCGACGAAGGCCTGGTTGTGGGCCAGCCGGATCTCCTCGGCGTCGAGGTCCTCCCACGTCGACAGGGTGTAGCCCGGCGGCAGCTCCGGAGACGTCGTACCCACCTGCGCCAGGTCGGCGGTCATCACGAACTGCCACCGATGCGGGGTCATCCCGTGGCGGGCGAAGAGGGTCTCGACGTCGGGGACGTCCGACGGAGCGGTGCCCACCAGGACCGGCCGCGCGCCGCGCTCCTCGGCGTAGGCACGGGCCCGCGCGACCATCCGGTCGAGCAGTGCGGTACCGATGCCGCGACGCCGGTGCTCCGGGTGCACCGCCCCCTCGATGCCGACGCGGACGGTGCCGTCCACGACGGCCCGGGGCGTCAGCCCGGAGTGGCCCACGACGCGGCCCTCGACCTCGGCCACCGTCCAGTCGGTGGCGAGGTCGATCATCGGGTTGTCCATCTCCTCGAGCAGGTCGGCGACGTTGACGTGCTCCTCGGTGCGGTCGACCGTCTCGGCGGCGGCCAACACCTGGGCGACCGCGGCCGCGTCGGCACGGGTGATCGGCCGCAGCTGGATGTCGCTCACGCGCCGCAGCCTAGGGCGGGGCGCGTGGACGGGCACCCCGATTTCCGCGTCCCTAGGGTGGACGACATGTGGCCCACCGGAGAGCAGCACGAGATCGCGGCCGCGGGGTACCGGGCCGTGGTCACCGAGTTACTCCTTCGGTGGCCGGGACCTGCAGCTGCCGCTGAGCGAGCCGGACCACAGCAACGCCTCGCACGGCCTGGTCCGGTGGGCAGCCCGGTCACTGTCCGAGCGCACCGGCGACGCGGTGGTGTTGTGCCATCGGCTGATGGCGCAACCGGGTTATCCGTGGGCGCTGGAGCTTGAGGTGCGCTACCGGCTCTGCGGGGCCGGCCTGGTGGTCACCCAGTCCGCCACGAACCGCGGCGAATCGGCGGCGCCGTACGCGAGTGGTGCCCATCCCTACCTGACTGCCGGCGCCGGCCCCGCCGACGGACGCACGTGGGTGCACCTGCACGGCGAGCACGCCGTCTCCCTGTGGGCGGACGCGCGGCACGGATGGCTGCAGCTGTTCACCGCCGACGACGTGGGGGAAGCGTCGCGACGATCGCTCGCGGTCGAGCCGATGACCGCCCCGGCCGACGCCTTCCGCAGCGGAGACGGCCTGACCGTGCTGGCACCCGGCGAGCGCTTCGAGGCGTCGTGGGGCGTGACCGCGGGCGGATGAGTGTCAGTTCGGCGTGTTCGCCGCGATGGTCGCCCGGATCTCGCGGATCGCCCGCTGCGCGCGGGCACCGTCGGAGCCCTGCACGCCGATCAACGACACCGTGGTGCCGTCGGAGAGGTCGAGCGTCCCCCACGGCGCGCCCCGTCGCAGCGACACCGCGATGATCTGTGACCACTCGTAGCGGCGGGCGCGGTAGCCGTTGACCACGGTCAGCCCGGTCGTCGTCGCGGTGACCCGGGAGCGCACCAGCGAGTGGTAGCTCCCGAACAGCAGCAGGCCCAGGAAGACCAGGGTGATGCGCTGGAAGGTGGTGAACTGCCCGCGCAGCTCGGCGCCGAGGGCGACCCAGACGAACGCGACCAGCACGATGAGCATCCCGCCGAACACCCACAGCGCCACCCGCACGCCGAACGGCCGCCAGGTGTGCGGGAGCTCGGGTGCCGTGGCCTCAGAGTCGGCAGGCATGGATGTCCGTGAGCAGGATTGCTCGCGCCCCGACGCCGTAGAGGTCATCCATCAGGCGCTGCGCGCCGGCGCGGGGCACCATCGCGCGCACCGCGACCCACCCTTCACGGCGCAGCGGCGAGAGGGTCGGACCCTCCAGCCCGGGGGTCAGCGCGAGGGCCTCCTCGAGCCGGTCCTCCGGCATGTCGTAGTCCATCATCACGTAGGCGCGCGCCACGAGGACACCGTCGAGGCGCCGCTTGAAGATGCCGAACCCGGGCGGCTCGGCACCGGCCCGCGAGATCAGCACCGCCTCGGAGTCGAGCACGACGTCCCCCACGATCTCGAGCCCGGCCGCCTTCAGCGTGCTGCCGGTCTCGACGACGTCGGCGATCACGTCGGCCACGCCGAGCTGGATGCTCGTCTCGACGGCCCCGTCGAGCCGGATCACGTCCGCGTCGATGCCGCGCTCCTCGAGGTGGCGGCGCACCACTCCGACGTACGACGTTGCGATGCGCTTGCCGGCGAGGTCGTCGAGCGAGGCGAGGGTGCCCGGCTTCGCGGCGAACCGGAACCGGGAACGGCCGAAGCCGAGCCGGCGGACCTCCTCGGCCTTGGCGCCCGAGTCGAGCAGCAGGTCGCGGCCGGTGATGCCGACGTCGAGGGTGCCCTCGCCGACGTAGAGGGCGATGTCGCGCGGGCGCAGGTAGAAGAACTCCACGCCGTTCTCGGCGTCGAGCAGGGTGAGCTCCTTGGAGTCCTGGCGCTGCCGGTAGCCGGCCTCGCGCAGGATGTCCGAGGCGGCCGTGGACAGCGAGCCCTTGTTGGGGATGGCGATGCGCAGCAGCCGCTCACCGGTCTCCGTGCTGGTCTCCATCTGGGGGTGTGCTCCTAGAGGTGGGTGTAGACGTCGTCGAGCGAGAGTCCGGTGGCGAGCATCAGCACCTGCACGTGGTAGAGCAGCTGGCTGATCTCCTCGGCCGTCCGGTCCCGCCCCTCGTGCTCGGCCGCCATCCACGCCTCGGCGGCCTCCTCGACCAGCTTCTTGCCGATCTCGTGCACACCGGCGTCGAGCGCCCGCACCGTCCCGGAACCCTCGGGCCGGTAGGCCGCCCTCTCGCTCAGCTCGACCCAGAGCTCCTCGAACGTCTTCACGGGCCAAGCCTAGTTGCAGCGGCAGGAGTGCTCGTACGCCGGCGTCAGCGGTGGATCTTGCGCAGCGTCCGGGCGGTCTGCAGGGCGGCCGCGGTGGCCTCGTAGCCCTTGCTCTCGCTGCTGCCCTCGAGGCCGGCGCGGTCGAGTGCCTGCTCCTCGGTGTCGCAAGTCAGCAGGCCGAACCCGACCGGTACCCCGGTGTCCAGGGCGACCCGGTTGAGCCCGTCGGTGGCCGCCGAGCAGACATAGTCGAAGTGCGGGGTGCCGCCGCGGACGACCACGCCGAGCGCGACGACGGCGTCGACGCCGCGCCGGGCGAGGGCGGCGGCGACCACCGGCAGCTCGAACGAGCCGGGCACGCGCACCTCCTCGACCTCACCGACGTTGTAGGCCTTCAGCGCCTCGCGCGCTCCCGCGATCAGGCCGTCCATCACCTGGTCATGCCAGCTGGACGCGACGATCGCGACCCGCAGGTCGCTGCAGTCGACGGGCTCGTCGGCGGGGCTTCCGTGTCCGCTCATCGCTCTCCTCCGTCGCGGGGTGTGGAGACGCTCGCCGTCGCCGGCCCCACCACCTCGTCGTCGAGCTCGGTGGGCTCGAGGTGGGGCAGGTGGTGGCCCATCCGGTCGCGCTTGGTCAGCAGGTAGGCGAGGTTGTGGTCGTTGGGGCGTGGAGTGAGCCCGACGCGTTCGGCCACCGGGACGCCGTACGACTCCAGGCTGGCTGTCTTGGCGGGGTTGTTGGTGAGCAGGCGCACCGACGCGACCCCCAGGTCACGCAGGATCTGGGTGGCTGCGCCGTAGTGCCGGGCGTCGGCAGGCAGCCCCAGGTCGAGGTTTGCGTCGACCGTGTCACGGCCGCCGTCCTGCAGCTGGTAGGCCTGCAGCTTGGCCAGCAGGCCGATGCCGCGTCCTTCGTGGCCGCGGAGGTAGATCACCACGCCCCTGCCCTCCTCGACGATCAGGCTCATCGCCTCGTCGAGCTGCGGGCCGCAGTCGCACCGCTCCGAGCCGAACACGTCGCCGGTGAGGCACTCGCTGTGCACGCGGGTGAGCACGGGCTGCCCGTCGCGCAGCGCCTGCGGGTCGCCGTACACCAGGGCGATGTGCTCGCTGTCGTCGACGGTGATCCGGTAGCCGATCGCGGTGAACCGGCCGTGGCGTGTCGGCAGCACGGTCTCGGCGAGCCGCTCCACGTGGGACTCGGTGCGCCGGCGGTAGTGGACCATCTGCTCGATCGAGATCATCTTCAGGCCGTGCTCGTCGGCGAACTCACGCAGCTCGGGACCGCGCTTCATGGTGCCGTCGTCGTTGACGATCTCGACGAGCACGCCCGCGGGGGTGAGCCCGGCCATCCGGGCGAGGTCGACGGCGGACTCGGTGTGCCCGCGCCGGACGAGCACGCCGCCCTCGCGGTAGCGCAGTGGGAAGACGTGGCCAGGCCGGGTGAGCTCCCAGGGCTCGGTCGCGGAGTCGGCGAGGACCCGGGCGGTGTGGGCGCGGTCGGCGGCGGAGATGCCGGTGGTGACACCGTCGCGGGCGTCGACGGAGACGGTGTACGCCGTACGCATCTTGTCGCGGTTGTGCGGCGTCATCAGCGGAATCTCGAGGCGCTCGAGCATGTCGGCGGGCATCGGCACGCAGATCACGCCGCTGGAGTGCCGGATCGTGAACGCCATCAGCTCCGGCGTCGCGCGGGAGGCGGCGAAGATCAGGTCGCCCTCGTTCTCGCGGTCCTCGTCGTCGACGACCACGACCGCCTTGCCGGCGGCGATGTCGGCGATCGCCTCCTCCACGAGGTCGAGGCGTACGCCGCCCTGCTGGCTGGGTTCACTCACTTCTGCACCATCTTCTCGACGTACTTCGCGATCACGTCCACCTCGAGGTTGACGACGTCGCCGGGCTGCTTGAGACCGAGCGTGGTCCGCGCCAGGGTCTCCGGAATGAGGCTGACCGAGAACTTGCCGTCGGCCGCGGTCACGACGGTGAGGCTGATCCCGTCCACGGTGATCGACCCCTTGTCGACCAGGTAGCGGTCCAGGCCGTCGGGCGCCGAGATCTCCACGACCTCCCAGTGCTCGCTGGGGGTGCGGGACAGGATCCGGCCGGTGCCGTCGACGTGGCCCTGCACGATGTGGCCACCGAGCCGCGTGGCCGCGGTGACCGCCCGCTCCAGGTTGACCCGCGAGCCGGGCTCGAGCGCGCCGAGCGCTGTCTTGTCGAGGGTCTCCTGCATCACGTCGGCGGTGAACGTCCCGTCGGCGGACTCGACCACGGTCAGGCAGCAGCCGTTGACCGAGATGGAGTCGCCGTCGGAGACGTCGCTGGTGACGAGCGGGCCGTGCACGGACAGGCGCACCGCGTCGCCCTGGTCCTGCAGGGCCGCGACGGTGCCGAGCTCCTCGACGATGCCGGTGAACACTCAGGACCTCCTCGGGTCGGGGGCCCCGACCGTCTCGCCGGGGAAGTCTCCCCGTGCGTCGGTCGGCGTCATGATGATGCGCACGTTGGTCTCGGCGCCGCGGCCCACCGTGGTGGCGTCGGCGACGCGGAAGCGCAGGGTGTCCGCGACCGTGCCGATGCCGAGGTCACCGACCGCAGGTGCGCCCGCGCCGAGGAACGCCGGGGCGACGTAGGCGACCACCTCGTCGACCAGCCCTTCACGCAGGAACGCCGCGGCGAGGGCGGCCCCGCCCTCCAGGAACACATGGCGTCGGCCGTTGCCGTAGAGCTCGGTGAGCACCTCGTGCGGGTCGTGGCTGCGCAGCTGCACGGTCTCCGCGCGGTCGTTGAGCACTCGGCGGTCCGGGTCGATGTCGCGCTTCCCGACCACTGCGCGCAGCGGCTGGTGCGGGAGGAGGTCGTCGTACTCGTCGCGCACGGTCAGCTCGGGGTCGTCGACGGTGACCGTGTTGGTGCCGACCATGATCACGTCGCACTGGGCACGCAGGCGGTGGCTGTCCACGCGCGCCGCGCGCGAGGTGATCCACCGGCTGGTGCCGTCGGCCGCGGCGGTGCGGCCGTCGAGCGTCGTTCCGACCTTCCAGGTGACGAAGGGTCGGTGGTGCTCCACGGCGAAGGTCCACGCCCGGTTGAGCTCGCGCGCCTCGCGCTCCAGCAGCCCGAAGTCGACCTCGACGCCGGCCGCGCGCAGCGCCGCCTCGCCGCCCCGTGCGACCGGGTTGGGGTCGGGCTGGGCGAACACCACCCGCTTCACTCCGGCGGCGAGCAGGGCCTCGGTGCAGGGGCCGGTGCGGCCGGTGTGGTGGCACGGCTCGAGGGTGACCACCGCAGTCGCCTCGCGGGCGGCGTCGCCGGCCTCGATGAGCGCCGCGACCTCGGCGTGCGGGGTGCCGGCACCGCGGTGGTAGCCCTCCGCCACCTCCGTGCCGTCGGGTGCCAGCAGGACGCAACCCACCCGCGGGTTGGGGCCGTACGGCACTCCGGGAGTGCGCGCGATCTCCAGCGCGCGACGCATCGCGTGCCGCTCCGCTGCGGTGAACTCCATGTCGCCCTCACTGGTCCGGCCCGCGGACCCAGGGGACGTGGTCGCGGGTCGACCCGGTGCGACCGTGCGTGCGTCTTCTCATCCGGACTTTGACCGTCGGTCCAGGAGTTCCACCTGGTCAACCGGCCGCTGGCTGCGACCGGGTCGCGGACTTCTGACCGAGCGCCGGAGCACTCGTCCAGTCACCGCCGGTGCGGAGTTTCACCGCCCCCAGAGCACGCGAGCAATGTCTGCTCGTCTGCACGGAAGTCTGCCACAACAGCAGGCACCGGCGGTGTGGGGTGCCTCACCCGACGGCGTTCGCCGCGGCCACCACGTCGACCAGGCCGTAGCCCTTGTCGAAGCTGGTGGTGCCCAGCGGAGCGCTCTCGTACGGCGCACCGTCGGCGTACTTGTAGGCGGTGCTCTTCAGCGCGTTCTCGACCTGCGCCGGCGTCGCCGACGGGTTGGCCTGGAACAGCTGCGCCACGATCCCCGCGATGTGCGGCGCGGCCATCGATGTGCCCGAGATGGTGTTGAAGGTGCCGAGGTCGAGCACGCCCGGGCCGTTCTTGAAGTCCAGGCCGGTGGAGCAGATCGGCAGGTAGACCCGGCAGGAGGAGGTGATGTTCTCCCCTGGCGCCGAGATGTCCGGGTAGGTCGACTGGTCGCCGGCCTTGCCGCGCGAGGAGAAGCTCGAGACCACGCCGTCGCGGGTGCCGTTGTCGCGGTCGAAGTACGACGCCACCGAGATGATCCCGCCGGTCGGGTCCATGCCGGGCGGGTTGGACAGGCTGGTCGAGCCGTCGCCGCCGTCGTTGCCGTTGGCCCACACCGTGACGACGCCCTCGGCCGCCAGCTGGCGCTGCAGCTTCACCGTGGCCGACTGCGGGTCGAATTCCCCGCCGCCCGTCGGGCCGTAGGAGTTGTTGGTCACCTTGATCGGCGGGCACGTGCTCGCGGGGACGTTGGCGCCGCACGGGGCGCGGTGGTTCTCCAGCACCCAGTTGAGGGCGGCGTCCGCGCCGAGGATCACGATGGCCGCGCCTGTGGAGACCGACACCAGCTTGGCGCCGGGGGCGGCACCCTGCAGCTTCTCGCCCGAGGTCAGCGTCGTCGGGTTGCCGGCGACGATGCCGTTCACGTGCGTCCCGTGGCCGCCCACCGAGAGCGTGTCGGTGTCGACGAAGGCCGGCATCTTCTGCACCGTGCACAGCGCCTCGGTCGGCTCGCACAGGGTCTTCATGTTGGCGACCACGGCACTGCTGCCGTCGGCCTCCTTGAAGTACGGGTGGGTCGGGTCGACACCCGAGTCGATCACCGCGACCGAGACGCCATTGCCGGTCAACGGAGTGCCGTCGGCGCCGGTCAGCGTCTGCGTCGCCTCGAGCCCGCGGGTGGCGGTGTTGGAGGTGCTCTGGAAGAACTTGATCGGCTGCGCCGCGCCCTCGACGTACTCCACGCCCGGCTTGCTGCGCAGGTCCTGGATCTGCGCCTTGGTCCCCACCGCACCCACGACGTCGATCTTGCGGAAGGTCACCGACCGGGCCATGCCCGCCGCACGCACCGCGTCGTTGGCCGCGGCCAGGCTCGACCCGTGCACCAGCACCGTGGTCTTGCCGGTCAGCGAGGTGAGCTGCTTGCCCAGGAACGAGGAGACCTCGGCGAGAGGCTCCTCGGCACTGGCCGGAGCGGGGGCCGCGAGGCCCACCGCGAACACGGTGGCGGCCGCAGCCGCGATGGAGGCGGGGATTCGAGTTCGCATACCTGCCAGAACGACGCAGCATGCGGCGGGTCACGCGTTCACAAGCGCGGTGCTGCGGTGGCCTGCTCCTCGGCCGGGCCTTGGTGGTCCGCTGGTCGGTCCGGGCCGGCGCTGTGTGGGTCGGCCACGCTGCCGGGCGCGACGAAGCTGCGCGGGCGGGGCGGCGACGACTCAGCGTGAGGCGGCGCAATGGCGCGACGCGGGCCGGGCCGGGCGCCCGGGCGAGGCGGGGGTCGCGCGGGACGCCAGGCCTGATCTGCCGGTTGTTGGAGCGTTCGTTCAAC
>DASSLA010000140.1:0-3400 GCA_035689885.1 Marmoricola sp.
GCCCTGGTCGACCGCGCGATAGAAGTCGATCAGCCGCTGCTCGCCGTACTCTCGTGCCAGGTAGCGGCATGCCAGCCAGGCCTCTTCGTAGGTCGCGCCGAGACCCGGGGCCGTCGGGTCGAGATCGGCGCTGGTCGGCAGCCGGTCCGGGAGGCCGTCCTTGCGGATCTCGCGCAACACCTGTCCGGCCGCGAGCGACACCGGCACCCGGGTCGTGGAGAGCGCCACGTGGTCGGCGAACCCCTCGAGCAGCCAGGTCGGCATCGAGGTGAACGGCGCCTCGGCGGCGTCGTGGACCGCCTCGTGCGTCATCACCACCTGGGCGCCGCGTGCCTTCAGTCGCCCGAACACCTCGGGGTTGACCAGGATCCGCACCGGGGCTTCCGGGGTGAGGGACCCGTCGGCGGTGGTGGTGACAGCCGCGATGTTGTCGTACTCCCCCGGCTGGGCCCGCAGCGCGGCGTCGAGTCCCTCACGGCTCGCGGGCACCTCGACCACCAGACTCCCCCGCCAGTCCTTCAGCACCTCCGACACTTGCCTTGCCGCCCTGCTCACGAGGTCGGGATAACGCCCGGGTCTACCGGCGACCGCGACCAGCGTCTGCGGCGTGCGTTCGACGCTCAACTGCTCGGTCAGCCACAACGGCTCGCGGGTCTCGCCGCCACCGAAGCCGGCGATCCGGGTCTCGTCGTCTGCCGGCGCGAACAGCACCCGGGTCTCCAACCTTGCCGGCTGGGTGTCGAACCCCCGGTATCGGTACGTCAGGTCCACCGACCCGGCCCAGATGTCCTCGCCGTGCTCGGCCCGCTCTGCTGCCGAGGGTGGAGCGGAGTCGGCGACGTAGCGCATCGTGAGCTCGTCGAGGCGCAGTGCGCGCGCGTTGCGGTGGACGACCGCGAGGTCGTCCTCGGCCCCCGGCGCCGCGACGTCTGCCGCGTGCTCTGCGGAACCTCCGGACAGTGCCTGTGCGAGGGAGTCGAGGGTCACCTGGGCCTGCGCCGCGCGCCCCTCGGCGTCACTGCTCGTCGGCTTCGGCGGCTCGATGTCGACCTCGTTGGAGCAGCCCGTGACCAACAGCGCGACGAGCAGGAACAGCACGAAGCCGCCCACCCGGCGGGGATGGGCGGCTCGGTGGTCGACGTCAGCCGGGCCGGACGGCACCGACGTACGGCATCGAGTGCAGCGGTGCGGTGGCGACACCCGTGCCCGGGTTGGCGGCGTGCACGATCTGGCCATTGCCGATGTACATGCCGACGTGGCTGATCGGGCTGTAGTAGAAGACCAGGTCACCGGGCTGCAGCTGACTCTCGGAGATGTGCGGGCCCGAACTGTACTGCGCGCTGGAGCTGTGCGGCAGGCTCACGCCGGCCTTGCTCCAGGCGGCCATGGTGAGGCCGGAGCAGTCGTACGCGTTCGGGCCGACCGCCCCGTAGGAGTAGGCCTTGCCCACCTGCGCCATGGCGAAGGAAACTGCCGCCCCGGCGCGGCCGCTGGCCTGCACCGGCGCGGTCCGGTCACCGCCCGAGCGGGAAGGGCGAGCCTCGCGGAGCTCGGCCTCGAGGCCCTCGAGCTCCTCCTTCGCCTCGGCAGCCCGAGCGTCGATCTCCTTCTTCTCGCTCTTCAGCCGGTCCTCGAGGGCGGCGATGGACTTCATCTCGTCCTTCACCGCAGCCTTGCGCAGGCTGAGCCGCTCGATCTCGGTGCCGAACGTGTCCATCACCTGGCCGCGCTGGGCGTTGTAGGCCTCGACGGCGCCCAGGTTGTCGATGAACTGGTCCGGGTCCTCCGACAGCACCACCTGGGATGCGGTCGACAGCGCACCGGACTGGTACTGGTCGACGACCATGGTGGCGACTTGGGACCGCATCGCGTCGACCTTCGCCTGCTGGCGCTCGAGGTCGGCGTTCAGCGACCGCACGCGGAGCCTGGTCTGCTCGAGCGTCACCCGCGCGTCGTTGTAGCGCTCGGAAGCGGCCTCCGCGAGGTGGTAGAGGCGCTCGGCCTTGGCCTCGGCGCGCTCCACGTCCTGCTGGTCAGGGTCCGCCGAGGCCGACGTAGCGGGGACGAGACACAGACCGAGCGTGACGAGCACCGCGATCAGGGCTGCACCAGGGCGAGCGAAGTTCTGCTTCCGGCCGTCGAGCACGCGCGGTCGGTCTCCTCTTTGTCTCTACGCCTACCGGGTTAGCTGACGGGTTCGGGCCCAAAGACGCCCTACCGGTGCCGGGGCACCGGACTCACCCCCGGGGAACGTGGGTCCCCGGCTCTCGTCCCTGGTTCCCCCTGGCACCAGATCTGAGACTCGGCGCGGCCCTCGGGCGGACCGGGCGGTCCACTGGTCCAAGGGCCATGAGTGAGTCATGGTAAGGGGTCGCGACGCGGGCCTCTACCCGACCCCCCCGAACCCCACACTGTGGCGTCAGCCACTAGGCGGACTCCACGTCCGGCCCGGAGACCGGGGTGACCATGCGCAGCGGCGGGACCAGTCCCGACCCGGCCAGCACCTCGAGCGCCTCCTGCTCCTCGGAGTCGAAGCTCAGCTCAGGCGGTGGGCCGAGCAGGACGGTGACCACGCAGTCGTGGCAGGAGAGCCCACGGACCAGGCAGGTGTCGCAGTCGATGCGAACGCTCATCGGGGTGTTCCTCTCAACCGGGGAAGCGTGCTGTGGGAGCACTCCAGCACCCGCCACCGACAACCCGTCCCGGCGTGTCGGCCGAAGGCGTGTCGGGACGTCCTTCCGCGCGCCGCCGCAGTCTTGTCGGTCCGCCTGCCTAGCGTCTGCCGCATGAGCACGTGGTCCGCGCAGATGAGCTTCGACGAGCTCGGGCGCCCCCTGCGTGACCTCACCTTCTGCGTGGTCGACCTCGAGACCACGGGCGGTTCCGCCCAAGGCGGCTCGATGATCACCGAGATCGGCGCGGTCAAGGTCCGCTCGGGCGAGGTCCTCGGGGAGTTCCAGACCCTGGTCAACCCCCACGCCCAGATCCCGCCGTTCATCGCGGTCCTCACCGGCATCACCAACTCGATGGTGGCCTCCGCTCCCCCGATCGAGTCGGCCCTCCCGGCCTTCCTGGAGTTCGCCCAGGGGTGCGTTCTGGTCGCGCACAACGCCCCCTTCGACGTCGGCTTCCTCAAGCACTTCGCCGAGAAGCAGGGGCGTCCCTGGCCGAAGTTCGAGGTCCTCGACACCGCCCGCCTCGCCCGCCGGGTGATCACGCGCGACGACGCGCCCAACTGCAAGCTGAGCTCGCTCGCCGTCGCCTTCCGATCCGGGACCACTCCCAACCACCGCGCGCTCTCGGACGCCCGGGCCACGGTCGACGTGCTCCACGGCCTGATGGAGCGGCTCGGCGGGCTCGGGGTGCACACCCTCGAGGAGCTGCAGACCTTCTCCTCCCG
>DASSLA010000141.1:0-14244 GCA_035689885.1 Marmoricola sp.
GGCCGGCACGCCCCGGTCCCGACGGCCCACATCGGCGCTCCGGCGATCCCGGTGGCGCAGGTGCCCAGCGGTGACCTGACCGAGGACGGTCCCGCCTACGAGGTGATGTACCTCCTCGAGGCCGACGACGACCGGATCACCGACCTGCGGCGCGAGCTGGCACCGCTGGGCGACTCGCTCGTGGTGGTCGGCGGCGAGGGCCTGTGGAACGTGCACGTCCACGTCGACGACGTCGGCGCCGCGATCGAGGCCGGGATCCGCGCCGGCGCACCTCGTCGGATCGAGGTGACCCACTTCGCCGACCAGGTCGAGCGGGCCAGGGAGAAGCGGGCCGAGCGACGGGGCCGCGCCATCGTCGCGGTGGCGGCCGGACCCGGCCTGGCCGCGCTGTTCGCCGAGGCCGGCGCCCATGTGATCGAGGGAGGCCCGGGCCGCCGTCCGAGCACCGGCCAGATCCTCGCGGCCGTGGAGGAGACCGGGGCCAGCGAGGTGATCGTGCTGCCCAACGACCCGGACTCGGTGGCGGTGGCCGAGGCCGCCGCGAGCGCCGCCGAGGCGAAGGGTGTGCACGTGGTGGTCATCCCGACCCGGGCGCAGGTGCAGGGCATCGCGGCGCTGGCCGTGCACGAGCCGGGCCGCCCGCTCGACGGCGACGTCGTGCACATGACCGCGACGGCACGCGGAGCGCGGCACGGCGCGGTCACGGTTGCCGCCCGGGACGCCATGACTACCGCCGGTCCGTGTGCCGCCGGCGACGCGCTGGGCGTCGTGCAGGGCGACTTCGCACTCGTCGGCCAGGACCTGCTCGAGGTCGCGACCGGGGTGCTCGACCTCCTCCTCGGCGGCGGCGGCGAGCTGGTCACGCTGGTCGCGGGGGAGCGGGTCGGCGACCTGGCCGAGGCCTGTGAGCGCTGGGTCGTGCAGACCCATCCGGGTGTCGACGTCGTGGTCCACGAGGGTGGCCAGCCGCGCTACCCGTTGCTGCTGTCGGTGGAGTGAGAGTGGTCAAGGTCAGCTGGGGCTCGCCCGTCGCGGCGGTGGGCGGCAAGAACTCCCGCCAGGTGATGCAGAAGACCGGCGTCGAGACCGTTGGCGACCTGCTCGGCCTGTTCCCGCGCAGCTACGTGCGCAAGGGCTCGCTGAGCGAGCTCGACGACCTGCAGCAGGGAGACATGCTCAGCCTGGTCGGTGAGGTCGTCTCGTCGGTGCAGAAGCCCTACCGCGACAAGCGCACCGGTCGCCAGGCGTACCGCCTCGAGGCCCGCGTCCGTGCGGAGAACGGCACCCTGCTGCTCACCTACTTCGACAAGAACAAGGGCACCGCCGACTGGCGGGCCAATGTGGAGCTGCCGAAGGGCCGGGTCGGGCTGTTCTGGGGCAAGCTGAAGTGGTTCAACAACGAGTGGCAGCTGACCAACCCCGTCGCGCGCGTGTTCGGTCCGTCGACGGAAGGTGCCGCCGACGCCCTCGAGTCGGTGCCGGACCTGATCCCGCTGTACACCTCGATCGCCGGGATCAACCCCTGGCACGTCGAGGAGACCATCGCGCTGGCTCTCGACCTCGTCGACGACATCCCCGACGTGCTGCCCGAGTCGATCCGCGACGCCGAGGACCTGCTGCCGATCGATCAGGCGATGCGGTGGATCCACCGCCCGGACACGTGGGCCCAGAAGGTCGCCGCGGAGAAGCGGCTCAAGTACGACGAGGCGTTCGTGGCCCAGACCGTGCTGGCGCGCCGGCGCGCGGCGATCGAGGCCACCGTGGCCAACCCGCGACCCGGTCGGCCGGGCGGTCTGCTCGACGCCTTCGACCAGCGGCTGCCGTTCGCGCTCACCGACGGACAGCGCTCGGTGGGGGTGGAGATCGCCGCGGAGCTCGGTGAGGGCCACCCTATGCACCGGCTCCTGCAGGGCGAGGTCGGCTCGGGCAAGACCGTGGTCGCGCTGCGGGCCATGCTCCAGGTCGTCGACTCCGGGGGGCAGGCCGCGTTGCTGGCGCCGACCGAGGTGCTCGCGCAGCAGCACCACCGCTCGATCGTGGCGATGCTCGGCGACCTGGCCGCCGGCGGCCTCCTGGGCGGTGCCGAGGAGGCGACCCGGGTCGCCCTGCTCACCGGGTCGATGGGGGCCGCGGCCCGCAAGCAGGCGCTCCTCGACGCCGCGAGCGGGGAGGCCGGCATCGTGATCGGCACCCACGCCCTGCTCGAGGAGCACGTGCAGTTCGCCGACCTCGGACTGGTCGTGGTCGACGAGCAGCACCGCTTCGGGGTGGAGCAGCGCTCGGCGCTCAGCGGCAAGGCCGGCGCCCCGCCCCACGTGCTGGTGATGACCGCGACACCGATCCCGCGCACGGTGGCGATGACGGTCTTCGGCGACCTGGACACCTCGACGCTCAGCGAGCTCCCCGCCGGACGCGGCGAGGTGCAGACCACCGTCGTACCGACCCTGCGCCAGCCGTCCTGGCTGGAACGGGCCTGGCAGCGGGTGCGCGAGGAGGTCGCGGAGGCCCGGCAGGCGTACGTGGTCTGCCCGCGCATCGACCCCGACGAGGGGGAGGAGGGCAAGGACCGCACCCCACTCCACGCCGTGGAGGAGCTCACCCCCGAGCTGGCCGAGGGCCCCCTGTCTGGGCTGCGCCTGGAGATGCTGCACGGCCGGATGCGCCCGGAGGACAAGGACCGGGTGATGCGGGCCTTCGCGGCCGGCGACGTCGACGTGCTGGTCTCCACGACGGTCATCGAGGTCGGCGTGGACGTGCCCAACGCCACGGTGATGGTGATCCTCGACGCCGACCGGTTCGGGGTCTCCCAGCTCCACCAGCTGCGCGGCCGGATCGGGCGAGGCGGTCACGCGGGGCTCTGCCTGCTGGTCACCAGCGCCGCGCCGGGCACCACCACGATGGAGCGGCTCGATGCGGTGGCCGCCACCCGCGACGGCTTCGAGCTGTCCCGGGTCGACCTCGAGCAGCGGCGCGAGGGCAACGTGCTCGGCACCGAGCAGAGCGGCGGCCGCGGAGGGGGCCTCAAGCTGCTTTCGGTGTTGCGCGACGAGGATGTCATCGAGCGTGCCCGGACCGCGGCCACCGAGCACCTCGTCCGCGACCCCGACCTCTCCGGCAGTCCCGACCTGGCGCACGCGATCCGGCTCTTCGAGGACTCCGAGCGCGCGGCCTTCCTGGAGAAGGCATGACCCGCATCATCGGCGGCACCGCCGGCGGCCGTCGGCTGCGGACGCCGGGCGGCGTGGCCACACGGCCGACCGCGGACCGCGTGCGGGAGGCGCTCTTCTCCGCCCTGGAGTCGCGGCTCGGCTCGTTGACCGGCCTGCGCTTCCTCGACCTGTACGCCGGGTCCGGGGCCGTCGGGCTGGAGGCGATGTCGCGCGGGGCCGGGGTGGTCACCGCGGTCGAGTCGGACCGCCGGGCCTCGCGCATCGTGCAGGACAACGCGCGCACGTTGGGGTTCCGCAACGTCGACGTGCGGGCTCATCCCACGGCCACGGTGCTCGGCCGGCCGCCCCGGGCGCCCTACGACGTGGTCTACGCCGACCCGCCGTACCCCCTGGAGAACCCCGAGGTCGAGGAGATGCTCGGGCTGCTCGTGGTCCACGACTGGCTCACGCCCGGCGCGGTGGTGGTGGTCGAACGCTCGGCGCGTAGCGTGGAGCCGACCTGGCCCGAGGGGCTGGTCCCGGAGCGCTCCAAGGAGTACGGCGAGACGGTGCTCTGGTACCTTCGCGCCGGCTCGCCGGGCGGTGATCGCACAGGAGACGGGACCATCGACGACAGGCACGGCGAGTGAACACCGGACAGGAGCCCAAGGTGAGTCCCCAGAACATCGGCGACGCCGGCCACAACGTGCGCCGGGCGGTGTGCCCCGGCTCGTTCGACCCGGTGACCAACGGTCACCTCGACATCATCGCGCGCGCCTCACAGCTCTTCGACGAGGTCGTCGTCGCCGTCGGGATCAACAAGTCCAAGACGCGCGCCCGGCTGTTCACCGCCGAGGAGCGCATGGAGATGCTGCAGAAGGCCTGCGCCGACTTCCCCAACGTCTCGGTGGCCGGGTTCGAGGGGCTGCTGACCACGTTCTGCGAGGAGCGCGGCATCCGCGCGATCGTCAAGGGCCTGCGCGCGGTGAGCGACTTCGACTACGAGCTGCAGATGGCCCAGATGAACTCCTCGCTCGTCGACGTCGAGACGGTGTTCATCCCCACCAGCCCGGAGTACTCCTTCCTCGCGTCCTCGCTGGTCAAGGAGGTGGCCATGTTCGGTGGCGACGTCTCCAGCCTGCTGCCCCCCGACGTGCTCACCCGGCTCACCGAGCGGCTCGCCGAGCGGGCCGAGGAGGAGAAGGGTCAAGGGGGCCAGGGGTGAGTGCGGTGGACCGCGACCTCCCCGTGCGGATCGCCGAGCTGCGCGCCGCGATCGAGCAGGCGCGGGCGATGCCGATGTCGGCCTCTGCGGTGATCAACCGCGGCGAGGTGCTCGACCTCGTCAACGCCGTCTCGGCAGCGGCCGACAAGGCCTTCAGCGAGGCGGCCGACGTGGTCGAGGACCGCCAGGCCGTCGTCGACGCCGGCCACGCCGAGGCAGCCGAGATCCTGCGCCAGGCACAGGCCGAGCGCGACCGGCTGGTCAGCGACAGCCACGTCTACCAGGTGGCGCAGACCAAGGCCGCCGAGATCCTGGAGGGAGCGGAGCGGGAGGCCGCCGAGCTGCGCGCGGAGACCGATCGCTACGTCGAGGACAAGCTGGCGAACTTCGAGCTGGTCCTCGACCGCACCCTGGACGTCGTACGCCGCGGCCGGACCCGGATCAACGAGGGCCTGGTGCACGGGCTCGGCGGGGGCGAGGACGACTCCGACGAGTCGTTGCCCGAGCACCTGGGCTGACCCGTCTGCGACGTTTTGGTCGCGACCACCCTGCGCCGGTAGACTCCCGCAGGTTCTGCCTGTACCACGACGGAAGTGACCTCTTGCGTAGTCTCGACCCGAGAGCGCCGCTCGTGCTCGACACCCGCGAGCTCGGCCGCCGCCCGGGGTCGCAACGCCTGGTGTCACTCACCGCCGAGGCGCCGGCAGAGCTCGGCATCGAGATCCTGAGCGTTCCCGAGGGCGGGCCGGTCCAGCTGGACCTCCGGCTCGAAGCGGTCATGGAAGGGGTGCTCGTCACCGGGTCGGCCACGGCGGACCTCGAGGGCGAGTGCGCGCGGTGCCTGGAGCCGATCATCGACGACGTCGTGGTCGACCTCCAGGAGCTGTTCGTCTACGACGACCCCGACCACGGCAGCGGCCCGCGGGGCACGACGGACGACGATGTCAGCCGGCTCGAGGGAGACCTGCTCGACCTCGAGCCACTGCTGCGGGACGCGGTGGTGCTCGCACTGCCGTTCCAGCCGTTGTGCCGGGACGACTGCCCGGGTCTGTGCACCGAGTGTGGTGCGCGGCTCGCGGACGACCCGGACCACCGGCACGACGCACCGATCGACCCCCGTTGGGCGGCCCTCGGTGAGGTCGTCGCAGCGAAGCAGGACAATGGGCGCGACGCCGACCCGGCAGACTGACCCGAAGAGACTTACCGAGCACCACCTGGATCCACCGGATCCGCCTTCGATTCAAGACGAGGATCACCCAGCGGGCTCGACCGAGCCCGACCCCACACCCAAGGAGTAACCGTGGCTGTTCCGAAGCGGAAGATGTCGCGCAGCAACACGCGGCACCGTCGCTCTGCCTGGAAGGCCGTCGCGCCCTCGCTGGTGACGTGCACCAACCCGGCCTGCGGCGCCAAGCACCTGCCGCACCGCGCCTGCCCCGAGTGCGGGCAGTACGGCGCGAAGGCCGACCGGCGTCAGGTCCTCTGACACGTTGTCCACCGAGGCAGGGACGGGAGCATCGGCCGCGTCGTCGTACGGCGACCTGCGCGACCAGCTCGGTGATCCGGCACTGGATCCCGAGCTCCTCGACCTTGCCCTGACGCACCGCTCCTACGCCTACGAGAACGGCAACCTGCCGACCAACGAGCGTCTGGAGTTCCTCGGCGACGCCGTGCTCGGCGTGGTGATCACCGAGACGCTCTACCGGTCCCACCCCGAGCTGTCCGAGGGACGCCTCGCGAAGCTGCGCGCCGCGGTGGTGAACGCCCGCGCGCTGGCCAAGGTGGCCCGGGCCATCGGGCTCGGCGAGCACATCCTGCTCGGCAAGGGCGAGGAGACCACCGGCGGCCGTGAGAAGGCCTCGATCCTCTCGGACACGGTGGAGGCGCTGATCGGAGCCGTCTACCTCTCCGGCGGGTTCGAGAGCGCCGCGGACGTGGTCCACCTGCTGTTCGACCCGATGCTCGAGGCCGCGGCCGACATGGGCGCCGGCCTGGACTGGAAGACCAGCCTCCAGGAGCTGTGCGCCACCCACGAGCTCGGCGTGCCGGAGTACCTCATCACCGACGCCGGCCCCGACCACATGAAGACCTTCACCGCCCAGGTGCGCGTCGGCGCGCGGCTGCACGGCGACGGTGTCGGCCGCTCGAAGAAGGAGGCCGAGCAGCAGGCCGCCGAGTCGGCGTACCGCACGCTGTCCAAGGAGCTGCCCGACGGCCCGGACGGCGCTGACTCCGAGCAGGTGCCCGCCGAGGTCGCCGTCCGCCGCCGATCGGACGATGCCTGAGCTACCCGAGGTCGAGGTCGTCCGCCGCGGCCTCGAGGCCCATGTGCTGGGCCGGCAGATCCGCTCGGTCGAGGTTCTCCACCCGCGTCCGGTACGCCGCCACCTTCCCGGCGCGGAGGACTTCGCCACCCGGCTGACCGGGCGCAGCTTCACCGACGCCCACCGCCGGGGGAAGTACCTGTGGCTCCCGCTGGACGTCCCCGCCGGTTCCGATGGTCCCGGCGACGCGCTGCTGGGCCACCTGGGGATGAGCGGCCAGCTGCTCGTGCAGCCCGCGGGTGCACCGGGCGAACGGCACCTGCGGGTCCGTTTCGACCTCGGCGACACCGAGCTGCGCTTCGTGGACCAGCGGATGTTCGGTGGGCTGGCCCTCTCCGAGGGAGGTGCCGAGCTGCCTCCCGAGATCGCCCACATCGCCCGCGACCCGCTCGACCCGGAGTTCGACGACGCCGCGTTCGTCTCCCGGGTCCGACGTAGCCAGTCGGGCATCAAGCGCCAGCTGCTCAACCAGTCCCTCGTCTCGGGCGTGGGCAACATCTACGCCGACGAGGGGCTCTGGCTGGCCCAGGTGCATGGGGAGCGGATCGGCGCGCGGCTTCGTCGTGCCGACGTCCAACGGGTGCTGGCCGGATGCCGCGAGGTGATGCTCGCGGCGCTGGGGGAGGGCGGGACCTCCTTCGACAGCCTGTACGTCAACGTGAACGGCGAGAGCGGCTACTTCGACCGGTCGCTGCAGGTCTACGGCCGCGAGGACGAGCCCTGCTCCCGCTGCGGTACGCCGATCCGGCGCATGGTGTTCATGAACCGTTCGTCCTTCTTCTGCCCGGTCTGCCAGCCTCCGCCTCGGATGCGCCGGACTTGATGGGCGCGCACTCAACGTGAGACTCTTGGAGGCGGTCCGGGCGGGACCGTAACCCACACCTTTTCGGAGGCACATCCATGGCCAAGGCGCTGCTCGGCTACGCGACCGGCACCGACCCTCGAGTAGTGGACCGCATCGCACGCGAGAATCGCCAGCTCCGACAGCGAGTCATCGACCTGGAGGACACCATCCTGCGCCTGCAGCAGGAGAACGATGTCCTGGCGGCGGTCGCCACAGAGTCCGTCGACCAGGCAGTCGCGCGCGACAGCTCGCTGACCCGAGCCTGACCGGCGGCACCCCGAGGCGGTAACCCGCGGCGGTGGTCGTCGTTGACGACGTATGCGTCCGGTCGCCACTCTCGGCTCGTTGCTCGCCCTCGTCGCCTCCCTCATGGCGGCGGCTCCGGCGTACGCCCACGACGACGCCGGGCGGATCGCCCAGCAGCGTGAGCTGCTCAGCTCCGAGCAGAACATCCCACTGATCTCCAGCGGCAACGTCTCGCTGGCCAGCAGCAATCCGACGTCGGCGGGCATCTCCGGCTGCTTCACCAAGACGGCGCCGCTGTTCGTGCAGTCCAACCTCGACTCGGTGCGTGTCTACGACGTCAGCACCCCCACCCGACCGGAGCTGACCGGGGTGCTGCCGTCGCTGCAGTTCGAGAACGAGGCGATGAACTGCGGCGAGCGGCAGGTCGGAGGCGGTGAGACCCGGCGGTTCGCCCTGGTCGGGGTCGACCTCCATCAGGTCAGTCCGGGCGACATCGCGCACAGCAACGTCGGCGGCGGCGAGCTGATGATCGTCGACGTCACCGATCCCGCGAACCCCCGCATCGCGGGCCGTGCTCCGGGGTCCACGAGCACCCACACGGTGGCGTGCGTGGACGACACCGACTGCACCTACGCCTACTCGGCCGGCGACGACTCCACCGGCCGCTTCTCGATCTTCGACCTGCGCGACCTCGACCACCCGGTGGAGGTCGACTCCGCCCCGGGGACTCCCGGGGTCCAGGGCTTCGCCAGCCCCACGGCCGGTCACAAGTGGAACTTCGACGAGGCCGGGTTCGGTACCCACACCGGGTTCGACGGCGCGTCCATGTGGGACACCGGCGACCCGCGGGCACCGCGGCTGGTCACGACGACCGGTGCCGCGGGGCGTGGTGAGGATCCCGAGCACCCCGGGTGGAACGACTTCATCCTGCACAACTCGCAGCGGCCCAACGCGAGCGCTTTCCGCCCGGACGCCGCTCCCTCGGTCGCGAACGGCAACGTCCTGCTCGTCACCGAGGAGGACTACGAGCAGCCCGACTGCAGCAAGGCAGGCTCGTTCCAGACCTGGTGGGTGAAGCGGCTCGACGGCAGCCCCGACGCCATCGTGCCCCTGGACAAGGTCGAGCTCTCCGACCTGGGGAGCTTCCCGTCACCCGTGGGTGCGTTCTGCTCAGCGCACTGGTTCGACTACCACCCGTCCGGCATCGTGGCGGCCGGCTTCTACGGCGGGGGCACCCAGTTCCTCGACGTGCGCGACGCCCGGGACATCCGGCCCTGGGGCCACGCGACCTGGGGCGTCTCGGAGGTCTGGGACTCCTACTGGATGCCCGTCTACAACAGCCGAGGCGTGATGACCTCGAAGAAGACCAACCTCGCCTACTCGGTCGACCTCGTCCGCGGCATCGACGTCTACCGCGTCGACCTCCCCGGCAAGACATGGGACACGCCGGTGTCGGCGATCGCCCCGGTCGGCTCCGGCTGGTCGACGGGCGGGCCCGTGCTCGGCGTACTCGCGGCGTTCGGTGCGGCGTTATGGCTGCGGCGCCGCACGGTGGTCCGGACCGCGGCACAGCCGGCCTGACCCCTCACCGCTGAATCACACGAGCCTCAAGGGTCACTCCCGTTGGGCGAGGCGTGGCGAAACTCTGCCCGGCGTACCAATGCATTGGTCCTCCGGCGCGAGTTTCACCGGCCGGCCGGTGAAACCTGAGCAGCCCCCACAAATCAGATTGCCGCCCCACCCACCACCTGAAAGCATCGAATCTCGTGAGCAACGCGCTGGTGGAGAGGGTCGTCCCTGCGCGGCTCGGGACTCCGTTCCGCTGGCTGCTCGGCTCGAGCTGGGTCAGCAACATCGGCGACGGCATCGCGGTCGCGGCCGGGCCGCTGCTGGTCGCCTCGGAGAGCCGGGACCCGCGGCTGGTCGCAGCGGCGTGGATGCTGCAGCTGCTCCCGCACCTGCTCTTCGGGTTGTTCGCCGGGGTGATCGCCGACCGGGTCAACCGTCGCCGCCTCGTCGCGATCGCCAACGTCTGCCGCGTGGGCGTCCTGCTCACCCTGGTCGGCACCATCGTCACCGGCGAGGTCAACATCGTCGTGGTGCTGACCGCCATGTTCCTGCTCGGCACCGGCGAGACCTTCGCCGACACCACCACCTCCACCCTGCTGCCGATGGTGGTGGCCAAGCGGGACCTGGGCGTGGCCAACGCCCGGTTCATGGCCGGGATCATCACCCTCAACCAGCTCGCCGGGCCGCCGCTGGGCGCGTTCCTCTTCGCGCTCGGCCGCAGCTGGCCGTTCCTGGCCGAGGCGACCTGCATCGCGCTCAGCATCGTGCTGGTGCTGCGCGTCCAGCTCCCCGAGCACGGCCGGAAGCTGGACGCCGGCCCCAGGTCGGTCCGCAAGGACATCGTCGAGGGGCTCGGCTGGCTGTGGCGGCACGCCGCGGTGCGCACCCTGGTGCTGACGATCTTCATCTTCAACATCACCTTCGGCGCCGCCTGGTCGGTGCTGGTCCTCTACTCGCTGGAGCGGCTGGACATGGGGGCGGTCGGGTTCGGCCTGCTCACCTCGGCGATGGCCACCGGCGGGATCCTCGGGACGGTGTCCTACTCGTGGCTGGAGAGCCACGTCAGCCTGGGCAACATCATGCGCGTCGGGCTGGTCATCGAGACGCTCACCCACCTGGCGCTGGCGGTGAACACCGTGCCGTGGATCGCCATGGGGGTGATGGTCGTCTTCGGGGCCCACGCCTTCGTCTGGGGCACGACGTCCACGAGCGTGCGCCAGCGCGCCGTACCCACGCACATGCAGGGGCGCGTGGCGAGCGTCTACCAGATCGGGATGATGGGCGGCATCGTCGTCGGCTCGGTCCTCGGCGGGCTGATCGCGGGACGCTGGGGCGTCACCGGGCCGTTCTGGTTCGGTTTCGTCGGGTCGGCGGTGTTCCTGGTGCTGATCTGGCGCCAGCTGCTGTACATCGCCCACGCCGACGAGGAGAACCTCGCGGCCGCCGAGGCTGCAGAGGCATCGGGGACGGCCGAGGCGGGGGCCCGCGCGACCGACGAGCAGTGATCGCCTCCGGGTGTGCCTTGCGCCGAAATCGGCTCGCGCTCTCGTAGGGTCGGACTCGCTGATCTTCCCCGCCGCAGCATGCTCACCCGACCGGGTGAGAGGATGCCGCGTCCAGTGACGTCCGACGCACGCCGAAGCGGGTCAGAGCAGGGAGCCAGATGTACCTCAAGAGCCTGACGCTCAAGGGCTTCAAGTCCTTCGCCTCGTCCACGACGCTGCAGCTCGAGCCGGGCATCACCTGCATCGTGGGGCCCAACGGCTCCGGCAAGTCCAACGTGGTCGACGCCCTCGCCTGGGTGATGGGCGAGCAGGGCGCCAAGTCGCTGCGCGGCGGCAAGATGGAGGACGTCATCTTCGCCGGTACGTCGGGCCGCCCGCCGCTCGGCCGCGCCGAGGTGCAGCTGACCATCGACAACACCGACGGCGCGCTGCCGATCGAGTACGCCGAGGTCACCATCAGCCGGACGATGTTCCGCAACGGCGGCTCGGAGTACGCCATCAACGGCAGCTCGTGCCGCCTGCTCGACGTCCAGGAGCTGCTCAGCGACTCCGGCATCGGCCGCGAGATGCACGTCATCGTCGGCCAGGGCCAGCTCGACTCGGTCCTCCACGCGACGCCGGAGGACCGGCGCGGTTTCATCGAGGAGGCCGCGGGTGTCCTCAAGCACCGCAAGCGCAAGGAGAAGGCGCTGCGCAAGCTGGAGTCGACCGAGGGCAACCTCACCCGCTTGGCCGACCTGCTCTCCGAGATCCGCCGGCAGCTCAAGCCGCTGGGCCGCCAGGCCGAGGTCGCCCGCAAGGCCCAGACCGTGCAGGCCGACGTCCGCGACGCCCGCGCCCGGCTGCTGGCCGACGACCTCGCGACCGCCCGCGCCGCCCTCGAGCAGGAGCTCGCCGACGAGTCCGTGCTGCTCGAGCGCCGCCAGGAGGTCGAGGCCGCGCTGGCGCAGACCCGGGAGACCGAGTCGGCGCTCGAGGCGGCCCTGCGCGAGGACCTGCCCGCGCTCGCCGCCGCCCAGGAGACCTGGTTCGGGCTCTCCGGGCTCCGGGAGCGACTGCGCGGCACCGCCGGCCTGGCCGCCGAGCGGGTGCGCAACGCCGCCTCGCAGCCGGAGGTGCCGGAGGGGCGCGACCCCGAGGAGCTCGAGGCCGAGGCCGAGCGGGTCAGGGCGCAGGAGGACGAGATCGCCGCGGAGGTGGCGAACCACCGCACCGCCCTGGAGTCCGCGGTGCAGAAGCGCCAGGGACTCGAGCAGGCGTACGGCGAGGAGGAGCGCCGCGTCGCCGGCCTGCAGCGGGCTGCTGCCGACCGGCGCGAGGGGCTGGCCCGGCTGCACGGGCAGGTCAACGGGCTGCGCAGCCGCGCGGCCGCCGCCGAGGAGGAGGTCGGGCGGCTCAGCCAGGCCCGCGAGGACGCCGTCCAGCGCGCGGAGCGGGCCCAGCACGACTTCACCTCCCTCGAGACGCGGCTCGCCGGCCTCGACGCGGGCGAGGAGGGGCTGGACACCGAGCACGAGGCCGCCAGCGCCCTGCTGTCCGACCTCGAGGAGCGGCTCGCGAAGACCCGCGAGGAGGTGACCACCGCCGAGCGCGAGCGTGGCGCCCTGGTCGCCCGCAAGGAGGCCCTCGAGCTCGGTCTGAACCGCAAGGACGGCGTCGGGGCCCTGCTCGCGGCGACCGACCGGGTCAGCGGGCTGCTCGGCTCTGTGGCCGCCCTGCTCAACGTGCGCTCCGGCTACGAGGCCGCGGTCGCGGCTGCCCTGGGCAGCGCCGCCGACGCGGTCGCCGTACGCGACGTGGACGCCGCCATGAGCGCGATCGCCCACCTCAAGGACGACGACCTCGGTCGCGCCGGCATCCTGCTCGGCGGCGCCGCCGAGTCGGACACGTCGTGGCCGGGTCTACCGGCCGGAGTCACCTACGCCCTCGACGTGATCGACTGCCCGGCCGAGCTGCGGCCGGCGCTGGCCCGGCTGCTCCACAAGGTCGCCGTCGTCGACGACCTGACGGCGGCCCGGGTGCTCGTCCGCGAGACCGCCGACGTGACCGCGGTGACCCGTGACGGAGACCTGCTCGGCGGTCACTTCGCCTCCGGTGGCTCGTCGAGCCAGCCGAGCCTGATCGAGGTCCAGGCGGCGGTGGACGAGGCCGAGGAGAAGCTCACCGAGGCTACCCACACCCTCGAGCGGCTGGGTTTCGACATGGCCACCCTCGAGACCGAGCGCGAGGAGGCGCAGCGCCGGGCCGACGTGGCGCTGGCCAGGCTGCACGAGTCCGACGCGACGCTGGCCGCCGTGGCCGAGGAGCTCGGCCAGTACGCCTCCCAGGCGCGCAACGCCCGCGCCGAGGCGGCCCGGCTCGACGAGGCGATCGCGGCGGCCCGCGCTGCCCGCGACAAGGACCTCGAGGGCCTGGCCGAGCTCGAGCAGCGACTGTCCGCCGCCCAGGACTCCCCGGAGGAGGAGCCCGACACGACCGAGCGCGAGCGGCTCGGCGAGGAGGCACGGGCTGCGCGCGCCGCGGAGATGGAGGCGCGGCTTGCGCTGCGCACGGCGGAGGAGCGCGCACGCGCCCTGCACGGGCGCGCCGACGCACTGCTGCGCTCGGCGCGGGCCGAGCGGGAGGCACGCGCAGCTGCCATCGCTCGCCGCGAGCAGCTGATCCGCGAAGGCAGGGTCGGCGAGGCCGTCGGCCGTGCAGTCTCGGTCGTGCTGGCACGGCTGGACGAGTCCATCGCCGCCGCGGCGGCGGAACGCTCCCGGGTCGAGCAGGCTCGGGCCGGCCGCGAGCAGGAGCTGCGCGAGACCCGCGAGCGGCTGCGTGACCTCGGCCGCGACCTCGACGAGCTGGTCAACACGGTGCACCGCGACGAGATGGCCCGCACCCAGCAGAAGATGCGCATCGAGCAGCTCGAGGAGCGCGCGCTGGACGAGCTCGGGATGGACCCCGACGGCCTGATCGCCGACTACGGGCCCGACCAGCCGGTCCCGTTCAGTGGCGAGGTCCCCGAGGGCGAGGAACCCCCGGAGCCGGTGCCCTACGACCGCGAGGAGCAGACCAAGCGGCTGCGCTCGGCCGAGCGGGCACTGGCGCAGCTCGGGCGGATCAACCCGCTCGCGCTCGAGGAGTTCTCCGCGCTGGAGGACCGCCACAAGTTCCTCACCGAGCAGCTCGAGGACCTCAAGAGCACCCGCCGCGACCTGATGGACATCGTCCGCGAGGTCGACGAGCGGGTGGAGCAGGTCTTCACCGAGGCCTACGCCGACGTGAGCAAGGCCTTCGACCAGACCTTCGCCCGGCTGTTCCCGGGCGGTGAGGGCCGCCTGGTGCTGACCCAGCCCGACGACATGCTCTCCACCGGCGTCGAGGTCGAGGCGCGGCC
>DASSLA010000142.1:0-11735 GCA_035689885.1 Marmoricola sp.
GCGCGACGTGCTGCGCTGGTCGGCCAAGGAGACCGCCGCCGCGCTCGACACCACCGTGGCCGCGGTCAACAGCGCGCTCCAGCGCGCCCACGCCCAGCTCGCGGAGAAGCAGCTCAGCGAGGGCACCGTCGAGGACGACCTGAGCCCCGAGCTCGAGCAGATGCTCGACCGCTACGTGAAGGCGTTCTGGGAGAAGGACATGAGCTCCCTGGTCACGATGCTGGCCGCGGACGCGGTCTGGGAGATGCCGCCCTTCACCGGTTGGTACGCCGGCCCGGAGAACATCGCCGCGCTGATCGACCTGCGCTGCCCGGGCGGCCACCACGACATGCCGATGCTCCGCACGTCGGCCAACGGCCAGCCGGCGTACGGCCTGTACATGCGGCAGCCCGACGGCAGCTTCGCGCCCTTCCAGCTGCAGGTGCTGGAGATCGCCAAGGGCAAGGTGCAGCACGTCGTGGCGTTCCAGGGCGGGAAGTTCTTCGACAAGTTCGGACTTCCGGACCTGCTGCCCGCGAACTTCACGGTGGGCTGACATGTCCACCGTCTCGCCGCCGCGACCGGTGGTGGTGCTCGACGGCGCGATCACCTGGACCCACGGCTGCCTGCAGCTCGCGGCCGGCCGGCCGCTGAGCCTGTCCACGCCGTGCCGGGCCTGGGACCTCGGCCGGCTGCTCGATCACATGGACGACTCGCTGCTCGCCCTCGGCGAGGCGGCCGAGCTGGGCCGTGTCAGCGTCGACCCGCTGCCGCGCCGGCGTACCACCGAGGGCCTCGTCGACCGGCTCGTCCAGCGCGCCTGCAAGACCCGAACGGCCTGGCACGAGCGGATCACCTCGGCGCCGATCTCGGTCGGCGACCTGTCGCTGGACCGCGACACCCTGCTGCTGGTCGGCGCGCTGGAGATCGCCGTGCACGGCTGGGACGTGGGGCGAGCGTGCGGCGATGACCGACCGATCCCCGACGAGCTCGCCGTACCCCTGCTGGACACCGCCCGGACGATGGTGACCTGGCCGGAGCGCGGGCGCCGGTTCGGCCCGCCGGTAGCGGTCGACGCGGCCGCACCGAGCGGCGCCCGGCTCCTCGGCCACCTGGGCCGTGACCCGGCGTGGTCACCACGGCGGGCCTAGCGCAGAAGCCGCAGGCCCGGCAAAGATGAGGCGATGGCGCGGATGCGTGGGATCGCCGACCGGGTCGAGCGACTGCTCGGCCAGGCCGTGGTCGCGACCGCCCCGGTCGCCGGTGGCGACATCTGCACGGCGACCCGGGTCCGGCTCAGCGACGGCTCCTCGGTGCTGACCAAGACCCGTCCGCACACTCCGGCCGGCTTCTTCGAGGCCGAGGCACGCGGCCTGCGCTGGCTCGCCGAGCCAGGCGTGGCCGACGTCGCCGAGGTGGTGGCCGTCGAGCCGGACTGCATCGTGCTGCGCTGGATCGAGCCGGCCCGCCCGACGCCGGAGAGCGCCGCCGCCCTGGGCCGGAGCCTGGCCCGGCTGCACGCCAGCGGTGCGGACCGGTTCGGCGCCGAGGAGGACGGCTTCGTCGGCACGCTGCCGCTGCCGAACCGGACCGCGCCGGGGTGGACCGAGTTCTACGCCACCAAGCGCGTGCTGCCCTATCTCAAGCTCGCCGTCGACCGCGGTCACATCGACGCCGCCGACGCCCAGGTGGTCGAGAAGATCGTCGGGCGGCTGACCGCCGTAGCCGGTCCGGAGGAGCCGCCGGCCCGACTGCACGGCGACCTCTGGTCCGGCAACGTGGTGTGGTCCGAGGGGCGCGGGGTGCTCATCGACCCGGCGGCGCACGGCGGACACCGCGAGACCGACCTGGCGATGCTCGCGCTGTTCGGGCTCCCTCACCTGCAGCGACTGATGGACGCCTACGCCGAGGCGAACCCGCTGGCCGACGGCTGGGAGGAGCGCCAGCCGTTGCACCAGCTGTTTCCGCTCCTGGTGCACGCAGCGCTATTCGGGGGGCACTACGGGCACCGGGCAGCGGAGGCGGCGGCGCGCTACCTGTAGCAGCCCCCGCGTCTCAGCGATTGCTCAGTCGCGGGTGGCACGCTGGGGGCGTGAGTGGAGAGTCATCCGGGCAGGCGCACGTGCTCGTCGTCGAGGACGACCGGGCGGTGCGCGAGTCGTTGCGCAGGTCGCTGGAGTTCAACGGCTACCGGGTGTCCACGGCCTCCGACGGCGCGGAGGCGCTGGCCGGGATCAGCGGCACCAACCCGGACGCGATCGTGATGGACGTGATGATGCCGCGCCTCGACGGGCTGGAGACCACCCGGGCACTTCGCAAGGTGGGCAACCACGTGCCGATCCTGGTGCTCACCGCCCGCGACGCCGTGGGTGACCGGGTCGAGGGGCTCGACGCCGGCGCCGACGACTACCTGACCAAGCCGTTCGCCCTCGAGGAGCTGCTGGCCCGCCTGCGTGCCCTGCTCCGCCGGGCCACCGCCCCCGAGCCGGGCGACGTCGACGAGCTGCTCTCCTTCGCGGACCTGACCATGGACCTCGCCTCCCGCGAGGTGCGCCGCAGCGAGCGGTCGATCGAGCTGACCCGCACCGAGTTCACCCTGCTCGAGCTGTTCCTGCGGCGGCCGCGGAGGGTGCTGGAGCGCTCGTTCATCCTCGAGGAGGTCTGGGGCTTCGACTTCCCGACGACCGCCAACAGCCTCGAGGTCTACGTCGGCTACCTGCGCCGCAAGACCGAGGCGGAGGCTGAGCCGCGACTCATCCACACGGTGCGGGGGGTCGGATACGTCCTGCGTGAGGCGTCGTGAAGAACCCCCTCCCGATGCACTACCGGCGCTCGCTCGCCAGTCGCGTCACCCTGCTCACCACCCTCGCCGTGGGCCTAGCGGTCACCGCGGTCGCCTTCGCGGCGTACGCCACGGTGCGGATGCAGACCCTGCAGAGCCTCGACGAGTCGCTGCGCTCCCGGGCCTCCCAGGCCACGCAGGCCGACACCCTCGACGCGTTGTCACGCGAGGAGATCCCGCCGTGGGCGCTCGGTGCCGCCGACGTGAAGATCATGTTCCTCGACGCGGTGAACCGGACCGTGCGCGGCTCGAGCGCCACCGCGGCGGCGCGGATCGGGCCCACCGAGTTCGCCGTCGCCACCGGCGAGCAGCCCTGGTCGGCCCGCACGGTCACCCTCGACGGCGAGCGGTTCCGGGTCGTCGCCGTGCGCGCGGAGCGCGGCGAGGCGCTGATCCTGGCGCAGTCGCTGGCGCCCACCGACAAGATGCTCGAACGGCTCGGTCTGGTGATGCTGTTCTTCGGCCTCGCCGGGGTGATCAGCGCCGGGCTGGCCGGCTGGGGCGTGGCGCGCAACGGCCTGCGCCCGGTACGCCGCCTCACCACCGCCGTGGAGGAGATCGCCCGCACCGAGCGGCTCGACCCGATCCCCGTCGAGGGCAACGACGAGGTCGCGCGGCTGGCGATGGCGTTCAACACGATGCTCACCGCGCTCTCGGCGTCCCAGGCCAGGCAGCGGCAGCTGGTCGCCGATGCCGGCCACGAGCTGCGCACCCCGCTGACCTCCCTGCGCACCAACCTCGACCTGCTCGCCCAGGCCGACAGCTCCACCGCGCTTCCCGAGGCGGCGCGGCGCGAGCTGCTCGCCGACGTGCGCGCCCAGCTCGCCGAGATGACCACCCTGATCGGCGACCTGGTCGAGCTGGCCCGCGACGACCCGGCGGCCGCGCCCGGCGTCGAGCCGGTCGAGCTCGCCGCCGTCGTGGCCCAGGCGGTCACCCGCGTGCGCCGTCGCACCACGACCGTGGAGTTCGACGTGACGACCGAGCCGTGGTGGTGCTCGGGCGACCCGGCGGCACTGGAGCGCGCGATCACCAACCTGCTCGACAACGCGATCAAGTGGAGCCCCGAGGGCGGCACCGTCCGGGTCGAGCTGCATCGCGGCACCGTGATGGTGGCCGACCAGGGCGAGGGCATCAGCGAGGAGGACCTGCCGCACGTGTTCGAGCGGTTCTACCGCTCGAGAGAGTCGCGTGGCATGCCCGGATCGGGTCTCGGGCTGTCCATCGTCAAGGCGGTTGCGGACCGCCACGGCGGCGACGTACGCGCCGGCAAGGGTCCCGACGGCGGGGCGGCGTTCTGGTTCCACGTGCCCGGCTCGATGGCACCCCCAGAGGTCTTGGCCCGGTCGTAAGGTCCTCCAAGCGGTCTCTCAGGTTGCCCCTCGACAATGGACGACATGAACGACCAGCCGCGTTACCCGCACGACCCGCAGAGCCCCGGCGGCGTCGCCCCGCAGCAGCCTGCCCAGCAGCCCCCGTCGCAGCCCGTCCAGCCGCAGGCGCAGCCCGAGTGGTCCGCGAACCCCGACACCGAGGACACCCGACGGTTCGCCACCCAGTCCGGTGGCCACGACCCCTACCAGGGCTACGGGCAGAGCTACGACCCCTACCAGGGCTACGACCGCGGCTACGGCGGTGACTACGGCCCCCAGCCGACGTACGCAGAGCGGACCTCGGCGAAGGGGCGGCGCGGGTTCACCGCCGCCGTGCTCGCCGGGGCCCTCGTGCTCGGCGGCGCGGCCGGCGTCGGTGGCGCCGCGGTCTACGACGCGGTCAACGGTGACGAGGCCGGCAGCACGTCGAGCGGCACCAGCGGCGGCAGGTTCGAGACCACCAACTCCGTCGAGGTGAAGGACGGCACCGTCGAGAAGGTGGCGGCCGCCGTGCTCCCCTCGGTGGTCAAGGTCAACGTGGCCGGCCAGTCCGGCGCCGGGTCGGGCTCGGGGATCGTGCTGAGCGAGGACGGCGAGATCCTCACCAACAACCACGTCGTCGCCGGTGCCGACGGTGGGCGCATCACGGTGGGCTTCAACGACGGCACGGTCAAGCGGGCCGAGGTCGTCGGCACCGACCCGCTGACCGACATCGCGGTGATCAAGGCCCAGGACGTCGACGACCTGACCCCGGCGTCGCTGGGCAAGTCCGGCGAGCTGAAGGTCGGCCAGGCGGTCGTCGCGGTGGGCTCGCCGTTCGGGCTCAACGCGACCGTCACCACGGGCATCGTCAGCGCGCTTCACCGCCCGGTCTCGGTGTCCACCAGCGAGGAGCCGGAGAACCCGTTCGAGGGCGGTGAGCCGCAGGCCAACCTGAGCACGACCTACCCGGCGATCCAGACCGACGCCGCGATCAACCCGGGCAACTCCGGTGGACCGCTCGTGGACATGTCCGGTCGCGTCGTCGGCATCAACTCCTCGATCCGCACCGCCAGCAACGGACTCACCCAGGGTGGCGGGTCGATCGGCCTGGGCTTCGCGATCCCGCTCGACGAGGTGCTTCCGATCGTGAACCAGATCAGCGACGGCGAGACCCCCACCCACGCGCGGCTCGGGGTCACCGTCTCCGACGTCGAGGGCGGCAGCCTCAACCAGGGCGCCCGGCTGGAGACGGTCGAGGACGGCAGCGCCGCTGCCGAGGCCGGCCTGCGCACCGGGGACATCATCACCAAGGTGGACGACCGGGTGATCGACGGCTCGGAGTCCCTCGTCGCCACGATCCGCGGCTACCGCCCCGGCGACACCGTCGAGGTGACCTACATCCGGGGCGGCGACACGAGCACCGCCACCGTCGAGCTCGGCTCCGACGAGGACTCCCGCGACGGCTGACCACGCGTGGGTCGAGTGCTGAGGTGGCTCCTTCTCGCGCAGGCCTCAGCACTCGACTCGTGCGTGAGCTAGCGGAGCACCGCCAGGATCGAGGAGTAGTCGTCGGTCCATCGGACCCGGCGCGGGCCGAGCTCACGCCAGCCGTGCGCCTCACGCAGCGGCGCGACGGTCGCACCGTCGGCGTCCAGGGCCACCCACTCGCTCGCCGTGGCGCCCTGCGACCCGCTGTTCCCGTGACGCAGGGTCGCCTCCCAACCGAGCGCGTCCGCGGCTCCGGCCACGACCGGCTCGAGCTCGAAGACCCGGTTGCTGATGTGCACCATCAGCACGCCCCCGGGGGCGAGCCGGTCGGCGTAGGTCTGCATGGCCTCACGCGTCAGCAGGTGCACCGGGATCGAGTCGGAGCTGAAGGCGTCGAGCACGATCATGTCGAACGACCTCGGGGCGGTCTCCTCGAGCGCCAATCGCCCGTCGCCGACGACCAGGTCCACCTCGGCCTCGCTGTCGGCGATGTAGGAGAAGAGTGCCGGGTCGCTCGCGATCCGCACGATGTCGGGGTCGATCTCGAAGAACGTGATCTCCTGCCCCGGCTCGCCGTACGCCGCCACCGTGCCGGCACCCAGCCCCACGACCGCCACCTTCTGCCTCGGCCCGAGGGCGAAGACGTCGCCGAGCGGACCCCCGCGGGAGTAGTACGTGGTGGGCGTGCGCCGTTCCTCCGCGCTGCCTCGTAGCTGGCTGCCGTGGGCGGTGGTGCCGTGCACGAGCCGATGGGTGTCACCCACCTCGCGCACGACATAGCTGCCGAAGAACGTGCGGCTGCGCTCGACCACGCTGCCCGCGTCGCTGACCAGGTCGACGCAGAGCATCAGCAGCAACCCGGTGACGAGTACGGCGGGCAGCTGGGACAACCAGGCGGCCACGAACAGGCCGGCCACGAACAACGCTGTCACCACCACCGGGTCGCCGCTGCCGAGCTGGAAGCCGAACTGGAGGACGAGTGGCGCCAGCGCACCGCACACCAGCACCAGCGACGCCCGGACCCGGTTGGCCCGCCACTGGGCGACCAGCCAGGTCGTTGTCGCGCCCGGCCCGCCGACGAGCAGCGGGACGAGGGCGAGGACGAGGGCGTACTCGAGCACGCGGTCGAGGACCACGGGGGCGATGAACCCGTTGAGGAGTCCACCCAGTGCGCCGCCGCCGGCGATGACGAGGAAGAAGGCGGTGAGGTGCTCGGCCGGTGGGCGCTCGGCCGCGAGCCGGGCGTGTGCGGCGTAGGCCACCAGCGCAAGGACGGTCAGGTCGAGCGCGATCAGCGCCGACTGGGGCATCCCGGTGGGCGCCACCGAGGCGACCACCAGCACGAAGGCGAGCGCGACCGCGGCCCTGGTCAGGTCGCGCGGGACCACCCGCGAGGTTCGCGCGAAGGCGACCACGAACGTGGCGAGGTAGATACCGAGGGGCACCACCCACAGCAGCGGGATCGCTGCGATGTCGGTCGAGATGTGCGAGGTGACCCCGAGCATCAGCGAGGAGGGCACGAACGCGAGCCCTGCCCACCGGAGCACCTCGCGCACGGTCAGCCTCGTCGCCACAGGGGCGACGGTCGCGCCGCCCGTCTCCCGCAGCGGCGCGCGCCCGCGGACGCTCAGGGCGCAGGCGCCCGTCAGCACCACGAAGACCACGAAGCCGATCGACCACCACGCACGTTGCTCGGCCAGGGTCAGGTGCGGCTCGATCAGCAGCGGGTAGGCGAGCAGTCCACCGAAGCTGCCGAGGTTGCTGGCAGCGAACAGGAAGTAGGGGTCCTCGGCCCGGGCGTGGTCGCCCCACGAGTACCACCGCTGCAGCAGTGGCCCGGTGGTGGCCACCACGGCGAACGGCAGCCCGATCACCAGCAGCAGCGTGCGCAGCAGCCACAGCACCGGGGACGAGTCACCCGAAGGTGAGGCGTCAACCGGGATCGCGAGCGGCAGGGCCGCGAGAGGGAGGAGCAGCACCACGAGGTGCACCTTCGGCTGCCAGCGCCGACCCAGCCTCCGGGTGGCGTAGTGGGAGTAGCCGTAGGCGAGCAGGAGCAGCACCTGGAAGAACAGCGAGCTGGTGCTCCACACGGTCGCGGAGCCGCCGTACGCCGGGAGCAGGAGGCGCGCGACGAGGGGTTGGACGACGAAGAGCAGGCCTGCACCGACGAACGCCGCGGCCGCGAAGAGCACGGTCTGCAGCCCGCTCGCGTGGCGACGCGCCGGTCGGTCCACGCGGGTGCGCGGGAGCGCAGCCACCTGCTCGTCGATCGCCACCGTCGTCTCCCCGCCGCTCGAAACCTGGTCCACGGTAGGGCGGCCAGGACGTCCCTGTTCGTGGTTTCCCGCTTCGCGCCATGCCCGGGTTCCTCGTCCGTTCTGTCCGCTGACACCCGACCCCGGGGCGGCGTAGCGTCGATCGGTGCACCGCTCCAGGGCGGAGCGGGCGTCTCGGGGGAGAGGAGCAAGATGTTCATCCAGGTCATCCAGGGGCAGTGCAAGGACGCCGACCGCGTGCACCAGCTCACCGACGAGTGGCGCGAGACGCTGGGCCCGACCGCCGAGGGTTGGCTCGGCGGCACCTACGGCATCACCGACGACGGGCAGTTCGTCGCGGTCGTACGTTTCGACTCGAGGGAGGCCGCGGCGAAGAACTCCGCACGGCCGGAGCAGGGCGAGTGGTGGCGGAAGATGGAGGAGTGCTTCGACGGCGCAGTCACGTTCCACGACTGCGACGACGTCACGATGTTCCTCGACGGCGGGTCCGACGACGCGGGCTTCGTCCAGATCATCCAGGCGCGGGTCACCGACCCCGGGAAGTTCAAGGACTTCGCCAACCAGCCGATGGACTCGTTGCACGAGGCTCGCCCGGAGATCCTCGGCGGCACGATCGCCATCGACGAGGACGGGTGGATGACCCAGACCGTCGCGTTCAGCACCGAGGCCGAGGCCCGCGAGGGGGAGGCCAAGGAGATGCCGGAGGACCTGCGCGCCGAGTTCGAGACCGAGATGTCGACTTTGCAGGACGTGAAGTACCTCGACCTGCACCACCCGTGGTTCAGCAGCAAGGGATCCGCGATGGCGTGAGCCTCACTCGACCGCCGCACGCAGGCGCTGGGCCTTCCACAGCGTCTCCGCCCACTCCTCGCGTACGTCGGACCGCACGGTGATCGCGCCTCCGGTGCCGTAGCTCCAGGTGGCGTCCGGGCGGGCGAAGAGCGAGCGGATGACCACGCCCAGGTCGGCCCGGCCGTCGGCACAGATCCACCCGAAGGCCCCCGCGTAGAGCCCGCGGGGGCTGGTCTCCACCGCGTCGATGACCTCCATGGTGCGCAGCTTGGGGGCACCGGTCATCGACCCGGCGGGGAACAGTGCGCGCAGCGCGCCGACGGTGGACACATCGGTCCTGAGCCGCCCGCGCACCGTGGAGACGAGCTGGTGCACGCTCTCGTAGGACTCGACCTCCATCAGCACCGGCACCGTCACCGTGCCGGGGTCGCACACCATCGACAGGTCGTTGCGGAGCAGGTCGATGATCATCAGGTTCTCGGCGCGGAACTTCGGATCGGTGGCCAGCTGCTCGCGGGCCTGTGCATCCGCCGCCTCGTCCCGTCCGCGCGGGGTGGTGCCCTTGATCGGCTTGGTCTGCAGCCAGCGGTGCCGGTCGACGGTGGCGTAGCGCTCCGGCGAGCTGCTCAGCAGGTGTGTGCCGCGGTGGCTCAGCAGGCCGGCGTACGGCGCGGGGTTGGCGGCCCGCAGCCGCAGGTAGGTCTCGAGCGGGTCGCGACCGTGCCCGATCTCCTCGCGGTAGGTCAGGTTGACCTCGTAGGTGTTGCCGGCGTGCAGCTGCTCCTGCACCTGCGCGAACGCCGCGTCGTACCAGTCCGGCACTCCGGTCGACTGCTGCGGCGGCTGGCCCGCCGACCGCTCCCGCACCCGGTCGTGGTCGAACAGGAGCGGTGAGCGGCAGCGCATCCAGATCGCGTCCGGGCCCGTGCCCCACGGCCGCGCAGGCAGGTCGGTGCGCGAGGCGTAGCCGAAGCAGCCGACCCAGTGCACGTCCGGGTCGCCGACGTCACGGGCCAGTTCGTCCTCGAGGACCGAGAACACGTCCTCGCCGACCACCTCGTCGCGGTCGTCCTGGTGCCGCGTGACCTCCCGCCTGGCGGCGTCGAAGGAGAGCGAGACGTCGCCGGGCTCGAGCACCCCCACCAGCGAGCGCCGACCGGACCACTCCCGCGACCCGCCGCCGTCGAGCCAGAAGGCGCGGTCGCTGCGGGCGAAGCCGTCGCGCACGGCTGCCAGCACGCCGTCTTCGCCCACCGTTTCTCCTCGATTCGCCCCCGAGGCCGCTGATCGGCTGAGACCATTCCCGCCGTGGACTCGGGACCGGACTCTCTCACGGCGTCGTCGGAGCGTCGACTCCCACGCAACCTCCTGGTCACCGCGATCACCGCTGCGGTCCTGGCGATCTGGGTGACCGTGCAGGGCGGCTCCGACGGCGGCGAGACGCTGCCCGAGCGACCGACGATCTACGAGGGCGCCACCGGCTACAAGTGGCTGTCCACCCAGCCGTACGACGCCACCGTGCCGGTGACCTACGACCACTGCAAGCCGATCGTGGTCAGCCTCAATCCCGTGAGCGCACCACCGGAGGGCGAGCGGCTGGTGCGCGAGACGATGCGCGACATCGCGCAGGTCTCCGGGTTCCGGCTCGAGTGGGGCGGGCACACGTCGGACCGGCCGCTGAAGATGCGCCGCTACGGCCCGGTCACGGTGACGTGGACCGAGGAGGCCGAGATGGACAACATGACCGAGGACGTCGCCGGTCGCGGTGGCAGCACCTACCTGCAGCTCGAGGGCGAGCGGCGCTGGTACACGACCGGCCAGATCTACCTGAGCGCGCCGTACTTCGCCCAGCTCTCGCGGGACGGCCGGGAGGGCGCGATGCGCGGCATCCTGCGGCACGAGTTCGGGCACGTGCTCGGCCTCGACCACGTCGAGGACCCCTCGTCCGTGATGGCGTCGGGGTCGGCCTCGTGGAAGTTCAGCCGTGACGACCTGAGCGCCCTCGCGATCCTCGGCACCCAGCCCTGCGGCTAGCCCTTTCGGTCTGACAGGGGCTTCTCGAACCACGCCTCGGCGTAGGGGTTGCCGACGTCGTAGCCCGCGGTCTCGCGGTAGCCGGCGCGCTCGTACATCGCCATCGCCTCGGTCAGGGTGCGGTTGGTGTCGAGGACGACACGCGACCCGCCCAGGCGGGCGGCCTCGTCCTCGAGGCGGCGGAGCAGCCGGCTACCCATTCCCGCGCCGCGCCACGACGCATCGACCCACATCCGCTTGATCTCCAGGGTCTCGGGATCCAGCCGGCGCACCCCGCCGCAGGCCACCGCGGCCCCGTCGCTGACCGCGACCACGAAGACTCCCTCCGGAGAGCGCAGCGAGGCGACGTCGTCCGCCGACATCGGGCCGGGGTCGAAGCCGGTGGGGAACCGGGCGTGCAGCTCGGCGCAGTAGGCGTCCAGCGCTTCGCGGGCCCGCGGGTGGTCGGGCGACAGCTCGACCAGCTCCACGGTGGCCGCCCGGACCAGCAGGCCCGCGGTCTGCAGCGCATCGAGCAGCCGCTCTTGTTGCCGGGGACTCAGCGGCTCCACCAGCGCGCGTGCGACGGCGTCGGAGCGCTCGTCGATCATGCCCAGGGTGACGCGGCCCTTGCGGGTGACGTGCACTCGACGACGGCGGCCGTCGACCCGGTCGGCGACCACGGTGGCCAGGCCCTCCTCGGTGAGTCGGGTGAAGATGCGGCTGAGGTAGCCCGAGTCGAGGCCGAGCCGCTCGCGCAGGTCGCGCACCGTGACACCGCCAGAGCCGGTCGCGCCCACCTCGAACAGCACCCGCACGGCCGCGAGGGAGAGGCCGGTGCCGTGGAAGTTCTCCTGCAGCGCACCGACCCGCTGGGTGTAGCTGCGGTTGAACCGGCGGACGACCTCGGTGGGGTCGATCCCGGTGACGTCGGTCTCGGTGGCCTCGGTGGACATTCTCTGACTGTAGTCAGAGAAATGTGGCTCA
>DASSLA010000143.1:0-2439 GCA_035689885.1 Marmoricola sp.
CGCCTACCTGCACGGGGACGTGGCCGCGGTCGCCGAGCTCTTCGAGGGTGAGATGCAGGTGCTCGACGATCGGGACATGGGGCGGGAGACCGCCGAGCAGGGCGTGTTCGGCTACAGCAGCAGGCACCTGCTGGTCGAGCTCGACGACAGCTGGCGCGACCACCCGGTGTTCGCCCCGCTCCGGGGCATCGTCGCCTCGGTGCAGATCCGCACCGTGCTGCAGCACGCCTGGGCGGAGTTCGAGCACGAGGTCCGCTACAAGGGGACGGTGCCGGCTGAGGACGCCCCGGACCTCAACCGACGGTTCACCCTGGCCGCCGGCCTCCTCGAGCTCGCCGACCACGAGTTCTCCTCGATCCGGGAGCGGTTGCAGGCCTCGATGCGCGAGCGCCGGGTCGGCGCGACCGATGACGACCCGCGGGTGAGCCCGCAGGAGCTGGCCGCGTTCCTCACCGGCCAGTTCCCCGACGCGGGCTGGTCGCGCACCGACCACTACGCCTGGATCGGGGGACTGGTGCTCGAGCTCGGCATCGCCAGCCTCGAGGAGCTCGAGGACGTGCTCCGGGAGGTCGACCACGCCGGCATCGCCCAGCGGATGGCCTACAAGTACCCGCCCGGCGCCGTACGCCGCCTCGACGACGCGCTGCTCGCCACCTTCGGCGAGCGCTACGTCAACCTGGTCCGCAACGCCGACCGGGTCGACCTGCTGCGAGCCCGGCTGGCCAAGCTGCGCGGGCCGACGGGCACAATGACGGAGTGACCTGGTTCGAGTCTGCGGCCGACGCCGAGAAGAGGCTGTCGGAGGTCGGCTACCTCGCCGACACCGCGACCGCCACCACCGCCTTCCTGGCCGGCGCGCTGGAGAAGCCGCTGCTCGTCGAGGGGCCGGCGGGTGTCGGCAAGACCGAGCTGGCCAAGGCGATCTCGCGCGCCACCGGCGCCGAGCTGGTGCGGTTGCAGTGCTACGAGGGGCTCGACGAGGCGCGCGCGCTCTACGAGTGGAACTACAAGAAGCAGCTGCTCTACATACAGCGAGGCAACGTCGAGTCAGGCGGCCGCAACCATGAATCCCAACCACAGACCAACTGGGACCACAGCATCTTCACCGACGAGTTCCTGCTGACGCGGCCTTTGCTGACTGCGATCCGGCGCGAGGACCCGACGGTGCTGCTCGTCGACGAGGTGGACAAGACCGACGTCGAGGTCGAGGGGCTGCTGCTCGAGATCCTCAGCGACTTCCAGGTCACCATCCCCGAGCTCGGGACCGTGGCCGCCGTGCGCCGTCCGCTGGTGGTGCTCACCTCCAACGCCACCCGGGAGCTGTCGGAGGCGATCAAGCGCCGCTGCCTGTTCCTGCACATCGACTACCCCGACGCCGAGCGGGAGCGCGAGATCGTGGTCTCGCAGGTGCCCGACGTCGAGACCCGGCTGGCCGGGCAGGTCGTCGAGACCGTCGGCAAGCTGCGCGACCTCGAGCTGCGCAAGCCGCCGTCGATCGCGGAGAGCGTCGACTGGGCGCGCACCCTGGTGGCGCTCGGCACCGGCACGCTCGACGCCGAGGCGATCGAGCTGACCCTCGGGGTGGTCCTCAAGCACGCCAGCGACCACGAGCGCGCCGTCAAGGAGCTGCGGCTCCGGGCCCGATGACCCTCCTCGACCGGCACATCGAGTTCGTCGAGGCGCTGCGGGCCGCCGGACTGCCGGTCTCGCTCGCCGAGGGGCTCGACGCCGTCGGGGCGATCGACGCCCTCGGCATCGACCGACGCGAGTCGCTGCGGGCGGCGTACGCCGCGACGCTGGTCAAGCGCCAGTCCCACCGCCCGGGGTTCGACCAGCTCTTCGACCTCTACTTCCCGACCCACGTGGGGGACGGGGAGCACGCCGACCGACCGATGGTCCCGAACGAGATGCAGGCCGATCAGCCCGCTGAGGATGCAGACCGTTCGGAACTGTCCGGAGACGACGGTCCCCGGGCGCTCGAGGAGTTCCGCGAGGCGCTCGCCACCGCGATGGCGCTCGGCGACCCGGACGCGATGACCGCGCTGGCCCGCGAGGGGGTGCAGCGGTTCGGCCTCATCCGCGGCCGCGGGCCGGGGGAGCAGCGCTGGTCGGCGTACAACGTGCTCAACCGGGTCTCGCCCGACGAGCTGGTCGCGCAGGCGCTGCAGGGGCTCGGGCAGTCCCCGTCCGACGCGGACCCGTCGCTGCGGCGCCTGGTCGAGGCGCAAGCCCGGGTGTTCGAGGACCTCGTCGAGCGGGAGGTACGCCGCCGCGCCGCCGAGGTCCGCGGACCGCGCCACGTGGCCCGGCACACCGTCCGGCCCGCGATCGAGCAGATCGACTTCACCTCCGCGCGCCGGGCCGACCTCGAGCTGATGCGCAAGGAGATCCAGCCGCTCGCCCGCCGGCTGGCCACCCGGCTCAGCCGGGAGCAGCACT